>NZ_PGCP01000019.1 GCF_002812985.1 Aeromonas lusitana | reverse complement strand
TCGGCGAACTGATGGCGCACCACCTGCCAGCCGATGGCCTGATACTTCTCGGTCATGATATCGGCCACCTTGGCCACCCCGGCCGGGGTGCGGGTGCCGCAATCGAGGTTGATCAGCGGCGCCAGGTTCGCCAGATAGTCGTCCAGGGAAAAATCGTTGCGTGAGTTTGTCATCATCGTCTCCATGGCAAGGCGGAACCCGCCATTCAATAGCCGAGTGAAAAGAGCGGACGGCCAGGGCCGTCCGCCAGCTGATTACATAAACAGCAGATAGTTGAGTGCCAGCGCGGTCAGCAGGGCACCCGCCATGGGCACGCTGGTGCGCTTCACCACCACGAAGGGAGAGACCTTGGCGATGCCGGCGCAGGCGATCAGCACGGCCGCGATGGGGGAGATGCTGCGCCCGATACTGGAGGCGAGTTGCATGGGCAGCAACATGGTCACCGCCGGCACCCCGAACTTGGCCGCCACCGCGGGAGCCAGGGTAGAGAAGCTCAGGAAGGCGGCGTTGCCAGAGCCCATGATGACCGCGGCCACCATGATGAGGCCCACCATCACCAGGGTCATCAGGCCGCTGCCGATGCCGGCGTTGCTGGCGGAATGGAGCAGGGTATCGATGGCGCCGATGGCCTTGAGGGACTCTGCAAACAGCTCGGCGCAGACGATGAGCGCCACCACAGGGCCGAACACCTTGCCCATGCCGTCGAGGAAGCTCGAGAGCCCCGCGAAGGAGGTGCGCACCGAACGGCTACGCAACAGCTCACACAGCATGCCGATAAACACCGACAGCAACATGGCCACCTCCACGCTCATCTTGATGTCTGCCACCAGGAGCTTGGAGAAGGTCATCATCAGCACGAAGGGGATGATGGGCAGCAGGGCATACCAGGTCGGCGCCTTCACCTCGTCGGTGCCCTGCTCGTCGAGCTCGGCGTGATCGCCTCTGTGCTGGGCCGGATCCCAGCCATCCTTGCGATCACAGTGCCGCTGCCAGAAGAAGTGCAGCACCATGGTCACCAGCAGCATGGGGGCCACCAGCCAGATCTGGTAATCCACGAAGTAGCTGGTCGGATCCATGCCGGACTGGCCGGCGGAGAAGATGGCGTTGGTCTGGGTCGGGCCAATCTCGAACGCCTGGGAGGTGGCGATGACGCCACAGGCGGAGGCCGGGCTGATGCCGAGGTTGCGCATCACAGGGTACATGGTGACCATCAGCAACAGGCCGAGGCCAGTGGCTGAGGTGACGAACAGGGAGACGAACACCGCAACCAGGTAGCAGATGGCCAGCATCAGGTAGCTGGACTGGATCCCCGCCACCGGTTTGACCGCCACCCGCACCAGGGCCTGGGAGGCGCCGATATGGGACATGTAGGTGGCAAAGCCCGCCACCGCCATGATGGTGAGGCCAAGCCCGGCCGCCCGGTAGGAGAAGATCCCCTTGAACACCTCGAACAGGTCGAACAGGGCAAACCCCGTGCTCTTGTCGGCGGGCAGTATGGGGTGCAGCCCGAGCCAGTAGGCCAGGGTGAACAGGCTCATCCCCGCCAGCGCCAGCACGGCCTGGGGGTTATAGTCCTTGACGATGCCGTAGACCACGGCCATCAGCACGAACAAGACGAATAAGAGTTCCAAAATGCGCTCCTGATAAGGTTATCGAGGTGCGAAATCTAGTGGTGAGGCCGGGCTTTCCTATTGATCCCTATCAATAAAGGTTGCTTGAACGCACATCAACAGCATTAAATTCCACTCAAATCACAAAAAACAGCCTTTAAAACCAGTTACTGCGTACTAAAATCCAGTTACGTAGCACCCAAGCCAACAACCTCAACTTTTTTTGCTTTGGATCAACATCCAGCGCGGTTGAACTGGCCAAGATGCCCATCGACACAGAGCGACCATTTCGCACCGGAGAGAGTTATGACAAACCTGGCCACCGTAGAGAGCACCAATTGCGACTACAAGCTGTGGGACATCCTCATCGAGTCTGCAAAGGAGCGCACCACCATTCGTTACTCCAAGCTGGCCAAACAGGCCGGGCTGGAGGGCAGCCAGGACGAGCTGCGCACCCTGCTGCAGCGCATCCGCATGTATTGCACCGAGCACGAGCTGCCGACCCTCTCCGCCATAGTCGTGGACGACGTGGGCAAGTACGCCGGCCTCTCCTCCAGCCTCCCCAACGCTCCCTGGGAGCGTGCCCGGGTATTCGACTACCAGTGGCCCCTCTCGCCATAAGCCGATAAATCGAGCAGACATGCTACAAAACGCGCCTCCTGGCGCGTTTTGTGTTTCAGGCTTGACGCAAGGCAGTGGGAGCCACTACAGAAAAACGCCGGCGGCGGGGCGTCGCCGTTGCCATCGCGGGATCGGAATGCCAGAATCGGGGCTTCGCGTGATCTCACGCCTTTGCATTGAGGGCCACTGGCCCCGCGATTTAAGGATCCCCATGGCCACCACCCTCTATGGCATCAAGAACTGCGACACCATCAATAAGGCCCGCAAGTGGCTGGACGAGGCCGGCGTCCCGTACCGTTTTCACGATCACAGGGCCGATGGCCTGGCGCCTGCCGAGCTGGATCTGTGGCTCGAGCGCCTCGGCTGGGAAGCCCTGCTCAATACCCGTGGCACCACCTTCCGTGCCCTGCCGGACGAGGCAAAACAGGGGCTCGACAACGACAAGGCCCGCGCCCTGCTGCTGGCCCAACCGGCCATGATCAAGCGCCCGCTGCTGGACAAGGACGGCGAGCTGCATCTCGGCTTCAAGGCCGACCACTATCAATCCCTCTTCTCTCGTTAAACTCTTCGCTTAAGGAACGCCGATGTCGGATGTCATCGCACTGGCCAAGGATCTGATCCGCCGCCCCTCAGTTACTCCCCTGGATGAGGGGTGCCAGACCCTGATGGCGGCGCGCCTCGAGCGCCTGGGCTTCGTCATCGAACCCATGGTGTTTGAAGACACCACCAACCTGTGGGCCCGCCGTGGCACCGAAGGGCCCCTGTTCTGCTTCGCCGGTCACACCGACGTGGTGCCGGCCGGACCGCTCGACAAGTGGCACACGCCGCCGTTCGAGCCGACCATCCAGGATGGCGTGCTGTACGGCCGCGGCGCCGCCGACATGAAGGGCTCCCTCGCCGCCATGGTGGTGGCTGCCGAGCGCTTCGTGACCGCCAACCCTGATCATTCCGGATCGATTGCCTTCCTCATCACCTCCGATGAAGAGGGTCCCTTCATCAACGGCACAGTCCGGGTGATAGAGACCCTGGAGGCGAGAGACGAGAAGATCCGCTGGTGCATCGTCGGCGAGCCCTCCTCCACCAACGAGGTGGGTGACGTGGTCAAAAACGGCCGCCGCGGCTCCATCACAGGGGATCTGCTGGTGCGCGGGGTGCAGGGCCACGTGGCCTACCCCCATCTGGCGGACAACCCCATCCACAGTGCGGCCCCCGCCCTGACCGAGCTGGCCGCCACCGTCTGGGATGAGGGCAACGCCTACTTCCCCCCCACCAGCTTCCAGATTGCCAATATCCAGGCCGGCACCGGCGCCTCCAACGTCATCCCCGGCGAGTTGCACGTCCAGTTCAACTTCCGCTTCAGCACAGAGCTTACCGACGCCGTCATTCGCGAGCGGGTCGAGGCCCTGCTGACCCGTCACGGGCTAGACTTTGAACTGAAATGGACCCTCTCCGGCCAGCCCTTCCTGACCGACACAGGCGCCCTGCTGGACGCGGCCGTGGCCGCCATCGAGAGCGTCAACGGCCAGCGCCCGGCCCTGCTTACCACGGGCGGCACCTCGGATGGGCGCTTCATCGCCCCCACCGGCGCCGAAGTCATCGAGCTGGGCCCGGTCAACGCCACCATCCACAAGGTGAACGAGTGCGTGAAGGCCGAGGACCTGGATCTCCTGGCCGACATGTACCAAGGGGTGCTGGAGCGGCTGCTGCCATGACCCAGGATCAACTGCTGGGGCAAGATGACAGCCACCTCATCCTGCTGGGGCGCGGCCCCCATCGCCTGACCGTCGCCACCGCGGCAGCCTTCAACGATATGCAGGTGGCCGCCGCCTACGAGGGTCACAACCTGCAACCCGCCTCCAGCTGGCGCGGCTTCGATCGCCAGCTCGCCATCTGGAATGGCAAGTGGCGCGGCGAGCGGCCATTGCTGGACGCCAGGGGCCAGCCGCTGGATGCGCTGCAACTCGACGAGACAGAGCGGCTGCACGCCATCCTGCGCTGGAGCGCCCTGCCCGGCACCAGTCGCCACCACTGGGGCACGGATCTGGACATCTATGATCCGGACTGTTTGCCCGCCGCCACCAAGCTGGCGCTGGAGCCCTGGGAGTACGAGGAGGGAGGCTGGTTTGGCGAGCTGAGCGCCTGGCTCGGGGATCACATGAACGACTTCGGCTTCTTCCTGCCCTATGCCCAGCTCAGTGGCGCAGGTTGCGGGGTCGCCTATGAGCCCTGGCACTTGAGCTTCCGGCTGGAGTCCGAAGAGCAGAGACTGGATCCAGATGCGCTGGCGCTTTGCCTGCAGCAGGCGGATATTGAAGGCAAGGAGACCATACTGGCCCAGCTGGACGATATCCTGGCCCGTTATGTCATCCCCTGTCTTCGCGAGAAGAATCACCCGTGAAGACGGGGTATATTGAAGACAGATTGACCATGCTGACCCGGCTCGACGAGCGCCTGGTCAGTGATGACGTCATCCCCTGTCTCAGCGAGAGGAGAAATTCATGAGTCTGTGGTTATGGATAGGCCTGCCGCTACTGTTCCTGCTCGGTCTGTTTCTCAATGCCATCAAGGACATGAAACGACTCGAGAAGCAGCTGCCCAAATACAAGGACAAGATCCGGAAAGTCAAAGACGACGAAGACGACTGACCGACCCCGCGGGGGCGCCACTGGCGCCCCCGCTTGCTTTTTCGCCCCCTGCTCGCCGCCAGCGCCCCACATCCGATCCCTTCCCCAACCGGCCCTGTTCCTTGGCGCCGATTGTCACTCGCCCTCTGGGTTTTACCCACTGCACACCGATCGCCTTCCTTGCGTAAAAACAGCACTGAAAATGTAAAAAACTGCAAATCAATGCACAATTAAGCCACACAAGGGGGCACAAACTGCATATAATGTGCCTGCTTTGCCGGTCGCTATAAGGAGTTCGCCATTGGATGCCACCACCATCAACAGTTTTTTCTTTATCGGTGCCTTGTTGGTGGGATGCAGTGTCCTGTTAAGTGCGCTCTCTTCCCGTGTCGGTATCCCCATCCTGGTCATCTTTCTCGCCGTCGGCATGCTGGCCGGTGAGGATGGCCCCGGCGGTATCCACTTCGCCGACTACTCGGTCGCCTACCTGGTGGGCAACCTGGCGCTCGCCATCATCTTGCTCGATGGCGGCATGCGCACCCGGGTCTCCTCGTTTCGCGTCGCGCTCTGGCCCGCGCTCTCCCTTGCCACGGTCGGGGTGGCGATCACCACGGGTCTGACCGGCCTCGCCGCCGCCTGGCTGTTTGATCTCAACCTGATGCAGGGCATGCTTATCGGCGCCATCGTCGGCTCCACCGATGCGGCGGCCGTGTTCTCCCTGCTCGGCGGGCGCAGCCTGAACGAGCGGGTCAGCGCGACCCTGGAGATAGAGTCCGGCAGCAATGATCCCATGGCGGTGTTTCTCACCGTCACCCTGATCGAGGTGCTGGCCACCCAGCAGCAGGGGCTGGACTGGACCTTCCTGCTGCTACAACTCGGCAAACAATTTGGCCTCGGGGCCGGCATAGGCCTCGCCGGCGGCTGGCTGCTGTGGCGCCTGATCAACACAGCCCGTCTGGCTCCCGGTCTCTACCCCCTTCTCACCGTGAGCGGCGGTCTGCTTATCTTCGCGCTCACCACGGCGCTCGGCGGCAGCGGCATCCTCGCCATCTACCTCACCGGCCTGCTGCTCGGCAACCTCTCCCTGCGCAGCCGCAGCACCACCCTGTCTGTGCTCGATGGCCTGACCTGGCTCAGCCAGATCGGCATGTTCCTGGTGCTGGGGCTGCTCGCCACCCCGAGCAACCTGCTGCCCATCGCGGTGCCGGCCCTGGCCCTGGCGATGTGGATGATACTGTTCGCCCGCCCCATCTCGGTCTGGATTGGCCTGCTGCCCTTTAAAAACTTCGCCCCCCGGGAGCGCTGGTTCATCTCCTGGGTGGGGCTGCGCGGCGCCGTGCCGATCATCTTGGCGGTCTTCCCCATGATGGCGGGGCTGCCCAACGCCCAGCTCTACTTCAACGTCGCCTTCTTCGTGGTGCTGGTCTCCCTCATCTTGCAGGGCAGCTCCTTGCCGCTCGCCTCGCGCCTGGCGCGGGTCGAGGTGCCGGCGCCCCCCTCGCCCATCAACCGCTCGGGGCTCGAGATCGATCTCGACAGCCAGTGGGAGACCTTCGTCTATCGCCTGAGCGATGAGAAGTGGTGCATCGGCTCCCCCCTGCGCGAGCTGCGCATGCCGGAAGGCACCCGCATCTGCGCCCTGTTTCGGGGCCAGGAGCTGCTGCACCCCTCGGGCAGTACCCGGTTGCAGTCCGATGACATCCTCTGCGTCATCGGTCACGAGCGCGATCTCCCCGCCCTCGGCCAGCTGTTCAGCCAGGCCCCCGAGCAGGATCTGGGCCCGCGCTTCTTCGGCGACTTCCTGCTGGAGGCAGCCGCCAAGCTGGTTGATCTCGCCCCCCTGTACGGGCTGGATGTGAGCGAGGTGGCAGATCAGAGCCTCGGCGACTTTATCGCCGGTCAGTTGGGCGATAATCTGGTGGTCGGCGACCACTTCGCCTGGCAGGGCCTGCTCTGGACAGTGGCGGAGATGGAAGAGGGTGAGCCCCGCAAGATAGGGGTGCGCTTCCTGGAGGAAGACCCGGTTTAACACGCTCGCCTGACTCAGTGGCGATGACGTCCGACGCAGGTTTACGACTTGCGAGACGTCAGCAAACGAGTCAGATTGAGAGTAGAGAGCGGCATTTTTTCATACCAAGGCCGCCATCAGGCAGCATATGCATCCAACCTGTCGCCTTGTAGCAAGACAACAGGCAGGTATTCAGTAAATAGGGAGTAGATTATGCCTTACCAAACACTGTTGTCTGGTCTGTATCCTCCCTCTCCCAAGCTGGGTCTCATCGAGGGGTTCTTCGGCAAGGGCTGGAGTTGGGAGGCCCGCGCCCGCTACGCCCAGTGGCTGCCCCGCCACGGCTACGGCTTCTACATCTATGCCCCCAAGGAAGATGGCTATCTGCGCAAGCACTGGGCCCAGCCATGGCCCGCGCAGCAACTCGACGATCTGCGCCGCCTCGCCCAGCAGTGCCGGGACAACGGCCTCGCCTTCGGGGTGGGCCTGAGCCCCATGGGCGCCCATCACGACTACACACACAAGCGTGCGGCCCTGCTGGAGAAGGTGCGGCTCATCGACGAGGCGCTGCAACCGGACATTCTGGCGGTGCTGTTCGATGACATGAAGGGGGACACCCCGGATCTCGCCCACTGGCAGCTCACCATAGCCCACGACATCGCCGCCCACAGCCAGGCCAGCCGGCTGCTGTTCTGCCCCAGCTACTACTCCACGGATCCGGTGCTGGAGAAGGTGTTTGGCGCCATGCCGCCTCACTATCTGCAGGATCTGGGGCAAGGGCTGGACAAGCGCTTTGACATCTTCTGGACCGGCCCCAAGGTCTGCTCAAGCGAGTACCCGGCGGCACACCTCAAGCAGGCCGCCGACTGGCTGCACCGCAAGCCCTTCCTGTGGGACAACTACCCGGTCAACGACGGCAGCAAGGCCAGCAGCTTCCTGCACCTGCGCGCCTTCGAGAACCGCACCGAGCTCGGCGACCTGGTGGCGGGCCACGCGGTCAACCCCATGAAGCAGGCGGCGCTCTCCGTGCTGCCGCTGGCCACCCTGCCGGTGAGCTACAAGCTCGGCAAGCAGTACGATCCGGACAAGGCGCTGCACGCCTCCCTCAACGCCACCTGCGGCCCGCAGATCTCCGCCATGATCCAGGCCGACCTGCCCCTGTTCCAGGACATAGGCCTGGCCCAGCTCACCCAGGAGCAGCAGGCTCATCTCAAGGCCCGCTACCTACCGTTCCAGGATCAGGTCTGCGTGAACGAGATACTTCGCTGGCTGGCGGGAGAATATGTGTTCGATCCGGACTGCCTGACCGACTAGCCAAGTCACCACCCGCCCACGAAAAAGGCCACCTATTGCAGGTGGCCTTTTTGCATGGTGATGGCTATCAGAACCTGTTCACGACCTGTCACTAGAGGCTGTCAGCAAGGTGAAGATCAGCGCAGGAACCGGAGTGTGTATAGACACACGAGGATTCCGAGCAGCATATGAGCCTTGATCACGGCCTCGCAGTAAGATCGTGAACAGCTTCTCAGCCGAAGGCCAGCCAGACGCCCACAAACAGCATCAGGGAGCCGGCGATGCGGTTCATCAGGGTGACGTTGCCGCTCTTGGCGAGGAAGTGGCGCAGGGTGCGACCGCCGCTCGCGTAGAGCAGCAGGCAGCTGAATTCGATGACCAGGATAAGCGTCACCAGAGCACCTATCTGCGGCGCCATCGGCTTGGCCGCATTGATGAAGGGGGGCAGCAGGGAGACCATGAAGGCCCAGCCCTTGGGGTTGGCGATGGCGGTGACAAAGCCCTGCAGCGCCAGCCCGAGCGGCTTGGTCTGCTGGCCGGCGGAGAGATCCGCCGGTATGGCCATCTTGCCCTTGGCCTGCCACATCTGGATGCCGAGCCAGACCAGATAGGCGCCCCCCACGTATTTGAAGGCCGAGAACAGCGCCGGGTAGTTGAGCATGACGGCCGCCACCCCCACCACGGAGAGCACGGACACCAGGCCGACCCCGATGAGTTCCCCCCACATCATGTGCAGGGTGCGGCGCACCCCCAGGCTCATGCCGAGGGTCATGGCCAGGGTCATGCACATGCCGGGGGTGACGGAGACAAAGAAGAACGTGGGAATAAACAGCGCCAGAATAGCAGGATCAATCCAGTGGGACACACTACACCTCCATGGTAACAAGCCTTCAATCTTGCCCATCCGCCACTTTTCACACAAGAAAAAACCGGTTCAGCCAGCCGATTTGCGCCATCAGAGCCCGGCCAATCCCCTGCTTGGTCAAACAATCGGCGATCGCCCGCTCACGCCGCCATCTGCGCAGAAGCTGACGCAGCCGGTGGGATGACCACCATCAAAAGGGGTCATCGACAGGGGCAAGCGGCTGGTCATCACGGGGGGCGCATGCGTGCCCATCTGCGGGTCAAGCCAGCCAGCCCGGTACGATAGCCGACCGCGTTTTAAACGGCTTTTTGAACATTAGGCGCCATTAGGGGCTGGGCTCTATTGGCAAATATGGGTATTGTAGAGGCACGTCACTTCCCCTCACCTAGAGAACACCATGAGCCTGAAGTTCAAGAAACCCGCCTTTATCATGCTGGGCCTCATCGCCCTGCTCTCCGCGCTCTGGCTCGACTACTACCTGCCGGAGCACACCATCGCCACCATCACAGGGGTCGAGGTGAAGCGCACCGACAAG
This sequence comes from Aeromonas lusitana, assembly GCF_002812985.1. Lineage (GTDB taxonomy): Bacteria > Pseudomonadota > Gammaproteobacteria > Enterobacterales > Aeromonadaceae > Aeromonas > Aeromonas lusitana. Next base: position 91,963 of record NZ_PGCP01000019.1, on the reverse strand, counting down.
GATGGCCCCATCAGCCAGAAGAACCCGGCTGACGGCCCCACAGTGGATGTCTATTACATCTACACCGAGCGTCCCGGCGAGAAGATCCGGGTGTTTCGCAACGAAGATACCCTGTGGGGCTGGCCCTTCTACTTCAAGTTCAACGCCGCCGACGTGCAGGCCAAGGCCAAGTCCATGGAGTTCGAGAAACGCCTGGCCATCATCACCTCCTACGGCTGGCGCGTGAACATGTTCTCCCTGTTCCCGAACGTCACCAAGATTGAGACCGCCCAGCCCGATACTTCCACCTGGAGCTTCTTCCGCTGGTTCTGGTTCGGCCTCTGGGCCCTGGTGATGGGCAAGGCCACCATAGCGACCTGGCGCTACTTCGACCGTCTGGAAGATGAGATATGAGTCAGTCGCACACCCTCGGGGGTCAGTCATGAGTGAGCCGAGCAAGACCAGATCGAGCTTCTACCGTCGCCTGTACGTGGCCCACCTGATCAAGACGGGCACGGACACTGTCCCCGCCATCATGGCGGCGACCGGCATGCCGAGGCGCACCGCCCAGGACACCCTGGCGGCCCTGGCCGAGCTCGATATCCTCTGCTCCTTCGAGCAGACGGAAGGGGCGCGCCACCTGCAGGGGCACTATCGCATCAGCGACTGGGGGCCCATCAACCCGGATTGGATCGCCGCCAATCTGCCCGTCATCAAGGGAACCCTCGGTTATCCCTGATGATTGGATGATTGGACGCAGGACTAGCCATTCAGAGATGAAAAGAGAGGGGAGCCATGGCTCCCCTCTCTATTTCCTGTTTGGCACTGCGCCCTATTCCGGGAACGGCTCCTCCGGCAGGGGTTCATCGGATTCCCCCTTGGTGCAGTCGATGATGGAGCGCTTGGGGTTGTTGGGATCGCGCAGCAGCAAGGGCGCCTCTCCCCGATTGTGCTTCTCCTCATCGCTAAACTCGCTGCCATAGGCGTTGTGGGTCAACCGGCGCGCGTTGGCGATGGGAGTATCGACAAACAGGGCGTGCACCTCGAAGGTCGAGGTCGGGATGAGAAAACCCGTGATGGGCAGGCCATGCAGCTCCTGGTGGGTCTTGTACCAGGCGAAGCCATCGGTCGTCTTGTCCGGGGTGAAGCTCTTGAGCAGCGGATAGACGGGCGCCCCCGTCTCGCTGTCGAGACGGATGTCGTCGAGCTCGCAGGTCGCCAACCCCTGCCACATAGTTTCAAACGGGCTGGCACAGGCCGTCAGTTGCGCACAAACCAGCAGTGCCAGCGTCTTCTTTACCATTCCCCGTCCCTTCTCCATTCACCCTTGTTCCTGGCCAAAGGCCTGCAGACGCTGCACCAGCAGGTCGATGAAGCCCTCTCTGTCCAGCCCGAGCAAGACATGGGCGTTGGCGGCATGCCCGGTCAGGCCATAGCGGTCCACCACCGTCATTCCCACAGTATGGGTGCCCTGCGTCTCGATGCCGACCCAGCAATCTACCCCATTAAACAGCCCAGGCGCCAGCAGCCAGGCGATGGTGCAGGGATCGTGCAGAGGCGCACCGAGGAAACCCCACTTGGGATCGCGATGGTAGATCATGAAGAAATCGAGCAGCTCGGCGACGCACCTGGCCACAGGGTTCGGGATGGCGCGCACCCGTTCGATATCCTCGTCCATCACCTGGGCCTGGTGAGTCACATCCAGCCCGCACATGGTGATGGGAAGACCGGATTTGAACACCATATCGGCCGCTTGCGGATCCACATAAATATTGAACTCCGCCGCCGGGGTCCAGTTGCCCGCCCCGGCGGCGCCCCCCATCAGCACGATGCGCGCTATCTTGGGGTACAGCTCCGGGTGGGCGGCCAGCAGCAGGGCGATATTGGTAAGCGGCCCGGTCGGCACCAGGGTCACGGGCTCCGGGCTCTCGCGCAGGGTCCTGGCCATCAGCTCCAGCGCCGTCATGGCCTGGGGAGCGAAGCCGGGATCCGGCAGCCTTGGGCCATCGAGCCCGGACTCCCCGTGCACGTTGTCGGCGATGATGAGCTCGCGAGCCAGGGGCTTGGGGGCCCCCGCCGCCACCGGGATGTCGTGGCGTCCGAGCAGGGTGAGGATGCGCAGGGCGTTGTTGAGGGTCTTGTCCGGCGTCTGGTTGCCCGCGCTGGTGGTGACCGCCAGTACCTTCAGCTCCGGGCTCGCCAGCGCCAGTATGAGGGCGATGGCATCATCGTGGCCGGGATCGCAATCGAGAATAACGGGCAACGTCATGAACAGATTCCTTACGACTCAACAGGGAGCCATACCTTAGCAAGGGAGGGGAAGATTAACTCAGGGGGGAGTCACAAAACCGCCTCCGCCTGATGAATCAAGCACTTGCCAGCGAGTGCGCCGAACCGCGAGTGCCGGCTCGCCCCGGGCTCCGGCTTCTTGTATGATCCCCTGCCATTTCCAGCGCCAAAGCCCTATGTCCGTCATCGTCGATACCTTTATCGCCCCCCCTTGCCATGCCGACATCGAGGTCCTGTTCGAGGACGAGCACCTGCTGCTCATCAACAAGCCGAGTGGCCTGCTCAGCCTCTCCGGCAAGCACCCGCAAAACCTCGATTCGGTGCACTATCGGCTGGTGCAGGCGTACCCCGGCTGTACCCTGATCCACCGCCTCGACTTTGGTACCTCCGGCCTCATGGTGATCGCCAGAAACAAGGCCATCAACGCCCTCCTGTGCCAGCAGTTCAGCCAGCGCACCGTGACCAAGGCCTACGAGGCCCTGCTCTGCGGCCATCTGGCCGAAGATGAGGGACTGATCGATGCCCCCATCGCCAAGGATCCGGCCCTGTTTCCGTTGATGAAGATCTGCGCCGCCAGCGGCAAACCCGCCCGCTCCCGCTATCGAGTGCAAGAGCGCTTCCTGCGCCAGAGTGACAGCGGCGAGTCGCTGCCCCTGACCCGGGTGCGACTCATCCCCGAGACGGGCCGCACTCATCAGCTGCGCATCCACTGCCAGTTGCTGGGCCACCCCATCCTCGGCTGCGATCTCTATGGCGGCCTGCTGCCACCGGGCACCGAACGAACGCCCAGGCTGATGCTGCACGCCTGCGCCCTGGACTTTGTGCACCCAGTGAGCGGCGAGCCCGTGGTAGCGAGGTGTGCTAGCCCCTTCTGATGGCTCAAAAGGGGTGACGGCCGGGAACAGCAGACAGGCTTGTTCCACCCGATAAGCGGCGATCCTATGACGGCGAGCTGTACGAACTTCTTCTCATTGGATTCAGAAGAGATGAGGACAGGTAACAGCAACTGGACCTCTCCATCCGGCGAACCTGTAACAGCGAGATATGTCTGTCAGCTCGGATACGGCAGAAGAAATAAAGAATGGATGGCAGAAGGCAGGACGAACGACAGGTATTTTTCACAAACGGCAGATAAAGATAGGGGCCGCGCTTTCGCAACGGCCCCCACCCCCCACTCGGAGCTCTTGTGACAAGAGCCGCGATTAGATCAGCTTGCGGGCGGCACCCAGCACGATCTTGATCGCATCAGATTCGGTTTTTGCCATGGTGGCCGCACTCGGGATCTCTTGCTGGGTGCGGTTGACTATGATGCCCGCCACCATACCGGCACGCAGACCCTGGCTGGCGCACATGGTCAACAGGGTGGCAGACTCCATCTCGAAGTTCAGCACGCCCATGGATTGCCACTCCTTCATGGAGCCCTGGAAGCGATTTACCACGCGGCCAGAATAGGTGTCGTAACGCTCCTGACCCGGGTAGAAGGTGTCGGAGGAGGCGGTGACGCCCACGTGCAGCTTGGAGCCCAGCTCCTTGGCGGTCTCGACCAGTGCGGTGGTGCACTCGAAATCGGCAACGGCCGGGAATTCCATCGGCGCGAAGTGCAGGCTGGCACCGTCGAGGCGCACGGAACCGGTAGTGACGATGACATCGCCCACGTTCAGGTGCGGCTGGATGGCACCTGTGGTGCCGATGCGCAGGAAGGTACGGATACCCAGCTGAGCCAGCTCTTCCACCGCGATGGAGGTAGAGGGGCCGCCGATACCGGTGGAGCAGACGATGACGGCGGTGCCGCCCATCTCGCCACGCCAGGTAGTGAACTCACGATGACTGGCCAGGTGTACTGGGTTGTCCAACAGTTCTGCGATGCGCTTGACGCGCTCGGGGTCACCGGGAACGATCGCCAGGGTGGCGCCTTGCAGATCAGCTTTCTTCAAACCCAAGTGAAAAACATCAGACATAGTGGACTCCTGGTTGCGCCCCGCCAGCGAATGGCAGCGTGCAGTTAAGATGGTTCTTTATGTAATTTTCAAGCCTGTTTTCCCCTCATTCGGGAAGGCGCAACTATGGTCGAAAGCGCTTTCCAAATCCTTGAGGCAACTCACACTTTCACGCATTGACAGTGACGAATTCGTTGCAAAACGTTTTCTAACTTGATGAATTTCTTGAAAAACGTTTTTCCATTACTCCCCTGTTCCCGGCCCTTGTCAAGCCTTCGCTGGCCTCCGTCAACAAGAGCGCGATCGAGTCCACAAAGTTGTAAAACAGATACCATCGAACCCTGCCTGGTGGCGACGACGCTGCTATCTTGGCCGCCAAACTACTACTAAATGGCTAAGTTACGGAGTTCATCATGGCAACATTCAAGTTCTATATTCCCGCCGTCAACCTGATGGGGGCAGGCTGCCTGCAAGAGGCCGCCGTCGATATCCAGGGCCATGGTTATCGCAAGGCACTGATCGTCACCGATCGCGTCCTCAACCAGATAGGCGTGGTGGCCCGGGTCGCCAAGCTCTTGGCGGAGCACGGCATCGAGAGCCAGGTATTTGATGAGACCAAGCCCAACCCCACCATGACCAACGTGGAGGCGGGTCTGGCTATGCTCAAGGCACACGGCTGTGACTGCGTGATTTCGCTCGGCGGCGGCTCCCCCCACGACTGCGCCAAGGGCATCGCCCTGGTGGCCACCAACGGGGGCAGCATCAAGGATTATGAAGGGGTGGATCGCTCTCCCAAGCCACAGCTGCCACTGATTGCCATCAACACCACCGCCGGCACCGCCTCCGAGATGACCCGGTTTTGCATCATCACAGACGAGGCCCGTCACGTGAAGATGGCCATCGTCGACAAGCACGTCACTCCCCTGATGTCGGTCAACGACCCCGAGCTGATGCTGGCCAAGCCCGCCGGCCTCACCGCCGCCACCGGCATGGATGCCCTGACCCACGCCATCGAGGCCTATGTCTCCACCGCCGCCACCCCGGTCACCGATGCCAGCGCCATCATGGCCATCGGGCTCATCGCCAAGCACCTGCGTACTGCGGTGGCACAGGGGGATGATCTCCATGCCCGCGAGCAGATGGCCTATGCCCAGTTCCTGGCCGGCATGGCGTTCAACAACGCGAGCCTTGGCTATGTGCACGCCATGGCGCACCAACTCGGCGGCTTCTACGACCTGCCCCACGGTGTCTGCAATGCGGTGCTGCTGCCCCACGTACAGGCCTACAACGCCCAGGTGAGCGCCGCTCGCCTCAAGGACGTGGCCCATCACATGGGGGTGGACGTGAGCGCCATGAGCGACGCAGAGGGCGCCGCCGCGGCCATCCGGGCCATCCAGCAGCTGGCGCGGGATGTGAAGATCCCGGCCGGTCTGGAGCAACTCGGGGTCAAGGCCGATGACTTCGACGTGCTGGCGACCAATGCGCTCAACGACGCCTGCGGTTTTACCAACCCGAAACAGGCGAGCCACGCCGAGATAGTCGATATCTTCCGCGCCGCCATGTGAGTCGACGTCCTGTGCCAGGGGCCGCCATGCGGCCCTTTTTATTGGCCGGTGGATCAATGACTTTTTACTTCCGCACAGGGAGTGGGTATGATTTGCCGAGCTAAAAAGACTGTATGGATGATCTGAACTCGATATGCGGATGAAACACCTGATTGCCGCGGCCCTGACCGCCCTCACCCTGTCCGGTTGCAGCCTGGTCTATCGTATCGATATTCCCCAGGGTAACTATGTGGAACAAAAACAGGTCGACAAGCTGCGTCAGGGCATGACCCACGAGCAGGTCGTGTACGTGCTGGGCTCGCCCATGCTGCGGGACGGTTTCGACCCCAATACCTGGTACTACCTCTACGAGTTCACGCCGGGCCGTGGTGACAAGGAGCGCAAGGAGCTGACCCTGAACTTCGTCGGCGACCGCCTCTCCACCGCCACCGGTGACTTCCCGCTCCCGGCGGCCTTCACCACCCCGCTCTGATCTCCCACAAAACCGGCCAAGGCCGGTTTTGTTTTATGCACTATGGCGACCGATGCGTCATCGAGGGGCAAGAGCCCGCCTGCGGCACCATGCTAAGAGACACGTATCAGTCCCACACCGGAGAGAGTCATGAGCCAAGTTCTGATCGCCGGGGCCACCGGCCTCATCGGCCGGGAGCTCGTTCGCCAGCTCGGAGCTGCCCATGAGCTGACCCTGCTCTGTCGCAAGCCGGGGGAACCTGCCCCGAACCGCCACTGGTTGCCGGTGGATTTTGATAGGCTGGAGAACACTGAGCTGCCCGCCCCCGTCGACCTTGCCTTCTGCTGCCTCGGCTCCACCCGCAAGGACGCAGGCTCGGATACCGCGTTTCGCCGGGTTGATCACGACTATGTGCTGGCCTTCGCCGCCCTCGCCCGCCGTCACGGTTGCCGTCGCCTCATCGTCGTCTCGAGCCTGGGCGCCAACCCGAGTTCCCCCGCCCTCTACCCCCGCACCAAGGGGGAGATGGAGCAGGCCCTGCTGGCCCAGGAGTGGCAGCGGCTCGCCATAGTGCGCCCCGCCATGCTGCTCGGGGATCGCCAGCCGCCGCGCGCCTCCGAGCAGTTCTTCCAGGCCATCTACCCGTTGATAAAGCCCCTGCTGCGCGGGCGCTTCAGACGCTGGCGCGCCATCGAGGCACGTCAGGTCGCCCATGCCATGGCGGTGCTCGCCGAGCAGCAGAGCGGTGTCGAGACGGTGGAAAACGAGCAGCTGCTTGCGCTGTAGAGACGAGCTGACACGGCGACAACCTGCCGCCCATCCATATACAGCAGCATAAAACAACAAAGAGGCGCCATGGCGCCTCTCGTTTATGCTGCAGAAATGCGCTTAATCAAGCCCTATTCGGCATCGTCCCGCTTGCGATGCACGTCGGGCCGCCCGCCGGTCACCACGTCGGCACGCCCCTCTTCCTTGGCTTTCTCGGCCCGCTTCTTGCGCATCTCTTTGGGATCGGCGATCAGGGGGCGGTAGATCTCGATGCGATCCCCGTCCTGCACCGCCTCGCCACCCTTGACCGGGCGGCTGTAGATGCCGAACTTGTTGACCGCGAGATCGATCTCCGGGTGCTTGCCGAGGATGCCGGACTGCTCGATGGCGGTCAGCACGCTGGTGCCCGGCGCCACCCGGATGCGCAGCACGGTTTGCCGCTCGGGCAGGGCATAGGCCACTTCGATATTGAGCAGATCAGACACCGTACACCACCTTGGCGCGATTGGAGAAGGCCAGCACCATGGAGCCCACCAGCTCGCGGAAGATCTGGCCAAAGGCGAGCTCGATGAGCTTGGAGGTGAATTCGAAGTCGAGATCGAACTCCACCTTGCAGGCATCCACGTCCAGCGGGGTGAAGGTCCACCAGCCCGCCAGCGTCTTGAAGGGCCCCTCCACCAGCTCCATCTTGATGGCGCGGTTGGCATCGAGCCGGTTGCGAGTGGTGAAGGTCTTGGCGATGCCCGCCTTGGCCACGTCCACCGAGGCGGTCATGTAATCCTCGCCGGTCTCATGGACGCGGCTACCGACGCAACCGGGCAAGAATTCGGGATAAGCGTGAACGTCGTTGACCAGCCGGAACATCTGTTCGGCGCTGAACATCACCAGGGCACTGCGAGTAATACGGGGCATGGGTTTTCCTCTTCCAATCCGCCCGATTTTATCACCTTGTCAGCCAAAATCACCGCCGAAACGGCACGCAAAGCCATCGGCCGACCAATCGCTCACTTTATCGCCACCCCTCCCCTCACAGAAATCCCCTTGCCAGCCAAAATCAGGCCCCAACTGCTCATAAAGCCATCACTCGCACGGTTGCGCGTTTTACAGCCGCCGCCACCCACGTATAATGCGCCTTCATCAACATCGCCGAAGGCCCCCGTCATGAGCAAAAAGAACAGTAAAAACAAAGCCGGGTCCAGCACCATTGCACTCAACAGAACCGCCCGCCACGAGTACTTCATCGAAGAGCGCGTGGAAGCCGGTCTGTCCCTGCAAGGGTGGGAAGTCAAATCCCTGCGGGCGGGCAAGGCCAACATCAGCGAAGCCTACGTCATCTTCCTGCAGGGAGAGGCATTCCTGTTCGGCTCCACCTTCCTGCCGTTGAACGCCGCCTCCAGCCACGTGGTGTGTGACCCGACCCGCACCCGCAAACTGCTGCTGAGCCGCCGCGAGCTCGACAAGCTGGAAAGCCTGACCGCGCGCCAGGGCTACACCATCGTGCCGCTCTCCCTGTACTGGAAAGAGTGCTGGGTCAAGGTCGAGATTGGCCTGGTCAAGGGCAAGAAAGAACACGACAAGCGGGAAGACACCAAGGCCCGCGAATGGGATCGGGAAAAAGCCCGCATCATGAAGAACAAGAACCGCGGTTGATCCCGGGTCGCCCAATAAACCAGCAATCGACCGGCCCAGGCCGGTCGATTGCCATCAACGCCTTGCCATGACAGGTTTTTTGCGTACAATCACTTTTGACAACTTGGGGCTGATTCTGGATTCGACAAGATTCACGAAACCCAAGGTGCATGCCGAGGTGCGGTAGGCCTCGTTAATAAACCGCAAAAAAATAGTCGCAAACGACGAAAACTACGCACTCGCAGCTTAATAACCTGCGCTGAGCCCTTCTCCCCTAGCTTGCCTGTGTCCTAGGGAAATGGAAGGTCATCCTTCACAGGATCGTGTGGAAGTCCTGCTCGGGGCGGAAGCATTAAAACCAATCGAGCTAGTCAATGCGTGGCGTGTCTCTCCGCAGCGTGTTGGCGAATGTAAAGAGTGACTAAGCATGTAGTACCAAGGATGTAGTAATTTTGGACGGGGGTTCAAATCCCCCCAGCTCCACCAAACAATGTTCCGGCCGGGAACGAAGAAGTACAGAAACCCGCACAGCGTAAGGCTTTGCGGGTTTTTTGTTGTCCGCAGTAGTCCGAGCGAGTCGCCTAAATCCAGCCATAAGAGTAACATCTACGGTCACATTGGTTTTGTAACACCGGTTTTGGTGTTACTGCTGGGGGATGTGCCGTGAGTAAAGACAAGCTGACCGACTCAAAGCTGAGAACCGCTAAGCCTGAAGCCAAGGAATACAGCCTGGGTGACGGTGACGGACTTTACCTAAGGGTTAAGCCGAATGGTGCGAGGCTCTGGGTGTTCAACTACTACAGGCCGAGCGACAAGAAGCGCGCCAATATCAGTTTTGGCCCCTACCCTGATGTGACTCTTGCCGCAGCTCGAGAGCGGCGTCGAGAGTCTCGTGCCCTATTGGCTCAAGCCATTGACCCCAAACGTCATAAAGAAGAGCAGCTCGCCATCGTCCAGGCTCAGCAAGAGGCCTGCGCCAATACGTTCGAGAGAATGGCTGCCAAGTGGCTGGATCTGAAACGGCACGACGTGAGCGAAGCCTATGCCGCCGATTCGTGGCGCTCCCTTGAGCTGTATTTGCTGCCTTTCATCGGCTCTATGCCTATCGATCAGATACGCGCCCCCCTGGTGATCGAACTACTGCGCCCTATTGAGGCTGATGGCAAGCTGGAGACAGTGCGCCGGCTGTGTCAGCGGATAAACGAGATCCTCGACTACACCGTTAACCACGGCCTGCTTGATGCCAACCCCTGCTCCGCCATTCGCAAAGTGTTCAAGAAGCCTGCCAAGAAGCATATGCCTACGCTCAAGCCAGAGGAGTTACCACTGCTGATGTCCGACATTGCCAACGGTAGGCTAGACCACACTACCCGCTGTCAGATTGAATGGAGCCTGCACACCCTGGTTCGCCCTGGTGAGTCGGCTGGCACCCGCTGGGATGAGATAGACATGGAGGCCAAGGTTTGGAACATCCCCGCTGACCGGATGAAGATGGAGCGCCCCCACCGGGTTCCGCTGACTCCACAAGCGTTGGCCCTGCTGGAGCGGGTGAAGCCGATCAGCGGCCACCGCCCCTTCGTGTTCCCCGGCTACCGTGATCCGCTCGGCCACATCAACGACCAGAGCGCGAATGCGGCCCTTAAGCGGCTGGGCTACGGCGGACGACTGGTGGCCCACGGATTGCGCTCGCTCGGCAGTACCACCCTCAACGAACAAGGGTTCAATCCTGACGCCATTGAAGCGGCGCTGTCTCACGCCGACGATAACGAGATCCGCCGCGCCTATAACCGCAGCGACTACTACGAGCAGCGGGTGATCATGATGAGCTGGTGGAGCAACCACATAGAGCAGGCCAGCCAGGGGAACCTTTCTCTGGCTAGCGGCTTTAAAGCATTGAAGGTGGTGGGAGAATAACCCCAGCCTAACGACTTGCCGGGTCTATCTCGACGGAGAGAAAAGCGGAGAACCTTGCCCGCCTGACCCGACAACAATTCAAGGAGCGTGAGAAGGTGACGCATGGAATACAAGGCTGCTTTTACTCAATACGCGGTTCAGAAAGAGTTTACGCTTCAAACCGCAGCCCATCTGTTGTGCGGGTTGCTGCCTAGCAGTCCCCTAGACTCCGAAGAATTCTGTTCCATCCAGACTGTCGTTTTCGCTCTTTGTGAATCGATTGAGAGCGGCCACTTATTTGCGAGTGGTTTCAAATCTCCAAAAAATGGATGGTGGGAGGCTGACGGCGTGGTAAGTAATACTGATCTCAGCCAATGGGCAAAAGTCAGAAACTTCTGTTGGCCGCCAGTCGGTGGGGAGTCTGATAACCAATGGCTTGTAACGCGCCTTGCTTTTGTGAGCCCAAGAGAACAGATGTATACACCCCAGGAGTCGAACTATTTGAAAAGTCAGAAGGATGTAGATCTAGCCAAACATGCCGAAGAACTATCAAAACGACTGCTGCGAGCTGAAGTAGAAATCACCGCACTCAAGGTAAAGGCCCCTGCCTTTCGTCACATGACCCCATTACTTGAGCTCGTGGCCGAAGTGCAAGAACGGTATTGGGGAGAAAACTGGGATCGAGATGACCCCGACACAACAACCAAGCAGAGTGACATCATCGAGTGGGTAAAATCCGATCCACGCAGTAGCTCTTCTTCCAAGAGGGCCGAAATGGTGGCGGTAGTCGCAAAGCCAATCACCTGAACTCTAAGGGCTCTAACCAAACAACCCTTAGGGTATCCAGCCCAGTATTGGCGAGGGGGTTGGAAACCCTGAGGGTTGCCAAACTGCATCCCCTGAGCCCTCAGGGTATTGCCCTAAGGGCTAGCTGCCGTGTTTCCATTGCCCCGTCAACAACGACCGAGGCAAACCAATATGGAACAACATTTTTCCTCCTCAACCCCCGCACTGCGCTTTATTCGAGTGCGGGAGGCGATCAAGAAAACCGGCCTGAGCAAGTCCAGTATTTACGACCTGATGGCCCAGGGCCAATTCCCACAAACCATACGTCTGGGTGGGCGCTCAGTGGCATTCGTCGAGGCAGAAGTTGATGCCTGGATGGCGGAGCGTATCGCAGCTCGCAACGTGGCAGCATAGGGGGTGGGTATGCAAAAAGAAAAAGGCCGCACCGCGAACGGCACGACCCAGCTTGAGCAGGGTCAGCATATCACCAAGTATGAATTGGTCGCCACCCACCTGCTGGAGCAGGGAGCCCTGGGCGTCAGCGCCTTGTCTGGACTAGCTGGGCTCCATGACCTCAACTTGCGCAACAGTATTGGCCTGCTCCGTCGAAACCACGGGATAGCCATCACCGATGCGTTTTTCGAGCACCAGCACAGTTGTGGCGGAACCACTCGCTTCAAGCGTTATTGGCTAGCCGACCATGAGCAAGCCCATAAGCTGGTGGCCTTGATCAACCACTGGCGGCACCAGCGCCAGGCTGCCTCACAGGCAGATGACTACGCCGCCACTCTGTGCGCTCGCACGCCGGCAGCCATCCCCTTCCCTCCCGCAGCTTAACGGAGTCCTAAATATGACTATCGAAAAAAGCAGATTAACTTCTGAGGCCGCCCCTCAGCCAGTTGCCAGCCAAGGGGTTAATTTCACAGCCCTCGAAGGCGATATGTCCGTCATCAAGTTTGAAGGCGTGAAGGTGCGCATTGTGAATATCAACGGTGAGCCGTGGTTTGTAGCCAAGGACGTATGTCAGGCGCTTGAAATAGCCGATCACAAAGTTGCCATGCGCCGTCTTGATGGTGATGAAAAGGGGGGGTGTTTAATACCCTCCCTTGGCGGCAAACAAACAATGCGCACCGTATGCGAGTCAGGTTTCTACAAGCTGATTGCCCGCAGTCGCAAGGCCAGCACACCCGGCACACTGCCCCACCGGTTCAGTAACTGGGTATTCCGTGAGGTGATCCCCTCTATCCGTAAAACCGGTGCCTATGGTGTTCCATTCTCCGCCCTGAACGATTACAGCCGCCGGCAAGCCCAGTACACCAAGGAGGCGAGCAAGAGAGGGTATGCCCTGCAGTCTTGCAAGGATGAGAAAGCACGGTTGAAAGCTGAAGAGACTGAGCTTTGGCGTAAATATCAGCCTGAACTCTTGGGGATGAGCCATGACCAGAAACATTAATGGTCTCACTGCCCAAGGCAAAACTTTGAGCTCCCCCACTTCGGGGAGCGCAAAAGCATGTATCTCCAGCATGCTGGCGGCACACTCTGAACGGGAGGGCCGGGCATGATTTACCTTCCTCTCTTGTCCCACAACGTCCAACGGAGTACGATTCTTCTCGCAACGGCAAAATCCGCTGCCGAGATTGGCGTCTCGATATTCAGACAGGAGCCGACCCACGCTCTCGCGTGGTTTTTTGTCGGTACTCGATCCTCATTTCTTGGGGCGCTGCTAGCCTATCTGGTTGGCGGTGCCTGCCGTGTTATGGCGGTTCGGGCGAGGGCCTCGAAAGGGGCGCTGGGTTCCTTTCTGACCAGTTACGCCAACCTCGTCCGGGCTGCCACCAGTTGGAGATTGGCGTCTTCCTGTGGCAGAGACAATCTGACCAGAAAGGAGGCTGCCATCATGGCTACTGTCCCCACCCCTGCTTTACCCAAAATCTTCACCTTCCTGATCCAGCGCCAACGCGCCTGTCGTCTGGCAGAGCCTCGGCGTATCCGCACTATCTCTGTCATCGCCAATACCGAGCACCAAGCCCGCGCTAACCTGCCTGGCTTGTCTCTGGTGTTTATGTCCCGCACCCCGAGCATGGGGGTGGCCGCATGAACCAATCCACCCCATCCCGCCTAGAGGCACTGCTCGAGCAGTTTGCCGACGTCCTGGAACAAACCGACCTATGCCTCCAAGAGCGGGCGCAGTTCAGCGCTTTGCTCGATGCCCTGCGCATTGAGGTTGGGCTCTGCCAGGAGGTGCTGGCATGAGTAATCGACGGATCAACATCCTGAATGGCCGCATGTGGCGCGAGCTATCACGTAATCCCCTGCGCCCCGCGGTACTGCGGGAACTCTTCAAGCGGGTGACCAAGGCCCAGAAACAGCCAAGTGAGCGCAACGCAACAGGGGGTTGCCATGACCGAGATAAATAAGCTGGTGGATCAGTTGGCCCAGGCCTATCTGGCCGCCCGGGGCAATGTGTTTACTCACCTGGGGATCCAGCTTCCCCTTGCTGCTGAGTCACTGACGATGGCCATTCATAACAACATCGTGGGCGCTCACCTCGAAAACGCCGGGGCGCAGCAGGGGCAGGCCGATGCCTTACTCATGCTGCGGCACATGGTGGTGAACGGGACTTTGACCACGCTGGGGGCTTTGGTAGTGGATCAGATGTACTGCGCATTCTGCGCCGATGTTCACCAGATGCTCGAAGAGGGAAAGGACCCCGTGGTTGAACTGGCGAACGAGAGCAAGCGGAGGGCAATGCAATGACAGCGGTATATCAAGGAGCTTCAGGCTCCGGTCATCAAAACAGCCCACCATCCCGGGCCGGTACCTTCCTCAAGTTTGCGGACCTGGATGATCTACAGGTTGTTGTGATCCACACCGGTGAGCAAGCCAGCAAGGATGCCGGCATCAGAGCCACCCTGCAGCGTGCCCACAACGAGGCGGTGGCCACCGACAACCCGATTGACCCAGGGGTGGAGCCAGAGCAGGCGCTGTATGTGGGGCCAGCTCAGTTGGATGAAGGCGCCAGGCTCTACAAAATGGCCGATCGGGATGCCACCAAACGAGTCATCGTTCACCAGTTCGGCAACCTGGCCCCCGAGAAGGCCAAGCGGCTGATCGTGGCTCTGCGCAAGCAAGCCCCTAAGGCCGAGCTCTACCGCGGTAACCCGGACCTGAATGCCGAGCCCTGGCAGTTGGTGGATGTGGTGGCCTTCGAGCAGGCACTGGCGGTAGACACTCCATCGGACGAGGTGCCCTGGTCAGACAATATGGCTCCGCTCCATCTGGTGAAAGGCAACCCAGAGGAAGGGCCAGAGCTGCCAGCAGGGTTTGAGGTGCGGGGCTCGCGTCTGTGTGCCCTGACGACGGTTGGCCGGGGTGAGGATGCCAGGCAAGAGTGGATCCCCATCGCCAGCCCCGTCCATGTACTTGCTGAGACCGCTGACGAGCAGGGCCGCGGCTACGGCCGCTTGTTGGAATGGCGCGACAGTGCCGGGCGGACGCGCCAATGGGCCATGCCGGTGCGCGCCCTGGTCCCACGCAACGGTGAAGAAGTGTTTGCCGCGCTGCTGGATGCGGGGTTGCCCTTCATCGAGCTAAGTCATAAGCGCAGGCTGTCGGCCTACCTGATGAGCTGCCAGCCCAAGCGGCGGATCACCTGTGTCGAGCGCACGGGGTGGCATGGGCATGCCTATGTGCTGCCCGGTGGGTCCATTGGGCCAGATGCTGAGGGGGTCATCCTGCAGACCGCCGGCTACACCGCCAGCGACTTTACCGAGCGCGGTACCCTGGCCGGCTGGCAACAGGGGGTTGCAGGGCTGGCTGTGGGCAACTCCCGCCTCTGCTTTGCGCTGTCACTCGCCTTCGCGGCTCCCTTGCTCTCCTTGGTAGGCATGGAGGGCGGTGGCTTCCACCTCAAGGGCGAGAGTACCGACGGCAAAACCACGGTGATGAAAGCAGCTGCCAGTGTCTATGGGTACCCGGATCGGTATTCCCAAACCTGGCGGGCCACCGGTAACGCCATCGAGGGGATTGCCAGCCGGCGCAATGATGCCCTCCTCTGCTTGGATGAATTGGGTGAGCTGGACGGCCGGGAAGCAGGACAGACCGCCTACATGCTGGCTAACGGCCAAGGCAAGGGCCGCAGCAAGCAGGATGGCGAGCTGAGAGAGCGCAAAGCCTGGCGGTTGCTGTTCCTCTCCACAGGTGAGTTGAGCCTCGAGGACCATGCCGCCAGTGCCGGGAAGAGTACCCAGGCCGGGATGGAGGTGCGGACAATCCAGATCCCCAGCGATACCGGGCACCATGGCGCCTTTGAGTGGCTGCATGGCATGGATGGAGGCCGCAGCTTTGCCGATGCCCTGAAAGCCAACTCAGAAGAACATCACGGCACCGCCTTTCGCACCTATGCCCAAGCCCTGACCCAATCAATGGATGAGCACAGTGAGCGGCTGAAGGCCGATATTAAGCAGTTGGCAGCAGAACTAACCCCCGAGGGTGCGGGTAATCAGGTAGGCCGAGCCATCAACCGGTTTGCGCTGGTGGCCGCAGCCGGGGAACTGGCCACTCGATTGGGGGTGACCGGCTGGCCAGAGGGGGAAGCCATCAGGGCGGTGAGGGTCTGCCTCAAGGCATGGCTGGCAGAGCGGGGGCATCTGGGTAACAAGGAAGATATAGCGACCTTACGTCAGATCCGCCAGTTCTTCACGGCTCATCAGTACACGCGTTTTGCTGATTGGGACGATCCCAACCACCGGGCTGCGAATATGGTCGGTTATCGCCGTAACCCCAAGGTGAATAGTGAAGCAGGTGTGACTTTTTATGTGCTACCGGAAGGGTGGCGTGAAATCACTGTTGGCCGTGATTACAAAAAGGCAGCATTGCTGGCAGTGGAAATCGGCTGGATAGGTAGTAGTGATAGGGGAAAGACACAGAAAACGGTGAAGATACCCTGCGTAGGGAGGGCTATTAAGGTCTATGTCCTATCAGACACTGTGCTTGCTGATGAAGCTACTGAGCCAGGAGGCACGGAATAACAGTACATAACCAAATGACTACCGATTTAGAGAATGGGGCTGCTGAATGCGTCCCTCTTTTTTGGTTAAGCCTCGCGCGCATCAAGAGAAAGTAGGGGTAACCGAGGTAACTGAGGTAACCGTCTCTGTAAGGTGCGCCATTACTGGGTTGATTGGTTACCTCTGAGTAGAAGTGCTGAGGTAACCAGAGGTAACCTGATGAGGTTCTTATGCTGGTTACCTCGCCTAGTTACCTTGGTTACCTCAAGTTTTTTTCAAGGGTAACCACCTAAAGTCAGTCGTGGCAAGGCTCTCAGGGCAGCGTTACCTCGTTACCCCGGTTACCTCGATTTTTTTCCTATATACAGTGCAACTGGCCAACCGCATCTTTGCAGCGACCGTCTGGCGAAAGCTTGCCCAACGCATGGAAGCGAACTGGCGCCAAAAGTGATCGTCCTTGCCTGTACCCTCATAGGGACCTGTTCCTTGGCCACCTGCTTAACCACCGTCGTCCTGGTATCCCTGCTGCTAGGAGGTGGCTGGTAATAACGCGTGACCAGTGGATCTATCGCAGCACTTCGGGCTGCCGTGAGTGAACGCCGACGTGCCGCGCTGGCAATTAAACAATCGATAACAGATAACGAAAAAGGCTCCGCAGGGCCCTTTGTTTACTCGTCTCGTGTTCGGCATGTCTCATTGCCGGCGCCGTCCGTATGGCAGCGCCGCGTCTCGGTGCCGTGCTTGTCGACGCACACGGTATCCCCTGCGCCGTTCACTCTGCACCGCTCCACCTCGTCGGCGCTCGCGTTCGATACACCGGCGACCAGCAAGGCCGCCAAGATCATGGCTTTAATCGTCTCCCCCTTAGTTAATCCGGTACCCGGTCAGGATATGCGTGCCGCCGTATGGCCACAGCAATGACTCGCCGCGATCGGTGGCTGCCTTGAGCTCCAGTCGAAAGGCTTGGATCTGTGTCACTGTCGCCACGATGCCCCGGGTGCACCCACTGGTCGAGGCTGCGGAATGTCTCGCCGGCTACCTTAACGCCGATCCTGCGGTGTTTCTCTGGGTTGGTCATAGGGCCCCGCTAATAGGTAGTACAGCGCAACGTGCCGAACGATTCGCCGCAGGTTGT
Organism: Aeromonas lusitana; assembly: GCF_002812985.1. Classification (GTDB taxonomy): domain Bacteria; phylum Pseudomonadota; class Gammaproteobacteria; order Enterobacterales; family Aeromonadaceae; genus Aeromonas; species Aeromonas lusitana. The sequence continues at coordinate 74,522 of NZ_PGCP01000019.1, read as the reverse complement.
TGTCCGGGGCATGTTGTTCTGTAGGGCCTGTTGCTGCTGCCGGGCCTGATTCTCCGCCAGTGTGGTGCGCATCTGCTCCATACTCGCGGCGACGGCAGCCCAGCGTGCCTGATCGGCTTGCTCCATGTTGGCGCAGGTTTCCCAATCATATCCATTCTCTTGCTGGCACTCGGCGATGCGCTCGCCGGGGGTGCTGCAGCCGGTAAGGGTTGCCGCCAGCGCCATGGCTGCCGCGATATTTTTCTTCATTTTTACTTATCTCTTTGTGGTTCGTTAAAGTGGGCTCGAAGCCCTATAAAGGCGGCCCATGCTTCCCGCAGGGCTACGCGGTCAGTTCAACCGGTCAGTGTTGCCAGCAGAGCTGTATACGCAATCGAGGCTTTGATCATGACGATCTATTTTGTGGTTATGGGGAGGCTTTGGCGCAGCGTGTGCTGCGTCACTAGTGCGTTCGGTGTAGGTAAGAGGTGCCCCGAGGCTCTACGGCTCGGTGGCTTTCAGAGGCGCGCGCAGCCTCTCACACTCGTTTTTAGGTATCCAGTGAAACCGTTTGCGCTTGGCAACTTTCAGAAGGTTGTTTGACGCTGATCATGATTACCTCTTTAGTGATAATTTGTTCGATTACTCAACTTGAATGCCTCGGAAGAACTTAGGGCAAATTTTTCACTCGTTAGGTAAATGCGGAGGATGGAAAGAGGTGATCTGAACAACATTCACAGTGGTGATTTGGCAAAGGCACGACATAGCGGCAGGTCAGATTGCCAGGCATGGGTAAGGGGATAAGGGTCTATGTGCTGAGTGAGCGAGTATTGGGTGATGAAGGGGATGGCTTGGAGGATGAACTGTGGGATGACACACCGGCGGAGGTATTTTGCCTGGAGAGCCTGCGAACGGTTGAGCGAGTGAAATGGGACTACCCGCCGGAACAGGTGGCCGATCGGTTCAAGGCGCTACCCGAATTGATGCCACACACCCTGAGTCACTGCCTTCACGAGCTGGCCTACTGGAATGACCTTTACTACCTGCGAAAGGTCTGCGATACAAGTGGCGAGTACGAGCACCGCATGGAGTCGTCTGCCCGAGACAGGTTCATCTTTGGCCTGCTGGCAGAGCTGCGGCCGCGGATCCGGGAAGAAGCCAAGGATACCCTTCGTTACCTGATGGCCAGTGAGCGCCACGATATGCCAGAGGCGGATCTTATTCTGGAAAACCTTGTCAGCTAATGAGGGCCTGTGATGCCTGAGTGCCATATCATTCCAAGGCGTTCCTATTCGTATCCTTAATGAGTCCAAGATCAACCAAATCTTGCTGATTCTATGAGATGATTTCGACTAATACTGTCCCGTATACGGAAATCGCTCATGGCCGAGATTAACAAGGCAACCCTTACCGAAGCCGACATCATCTCCAAATACCTGCTACCAGCAATCAAAGATGCTGGGTGGGATGACTTAACCCAGATCCGCCAGGAGGTGAAGCTGCGAGATGGCAAGGTGGTGGTTCGTGGCCAGGTGGCGGCCCGTAAAAAGGTGAAATCTGCTGATATCGTGCTCTACTACAAGGAGGGCATGCCGTTGGCGGTGATCGAGGCGAAAGCCAACAAGCACCAGATGAGCAAGGGGATACAGCAAGGGCTCGATTATGCCCGCCTGTTGGATGTGCCATTCGTGTTCGCCAGCAACGGGGATGGCTTCGTCTTTCATGACAAGACGAATCTGGCCAAGCTCGAATCTGAAATCGCTTTGGATGATTTTCCAAGCCCGGGTCAGCTATGGGACAAGTTCTGTACCTGGAAGGGCTACACCTCCGCTCAACTTCCCATGATCAGCCAAGACTATTACTCCGATGGTAGTGATAAGAGCCCCCGTTACTATCAACTACAGGCTATAAACAAAACCATCGAGGCGATCTCGAAAGGTGAGGACCGAGTGCTGCTGGTGATGGCTACCGGTACCGGTAAGACCTATACCGCTTTTCAAATCATCTGGCGTCTGTGGAAGCTTGGCGCCAAGAAGCGCATCTTGTTTCTGGCTGATCGCAACGTCTTGGTGGATCAAACTCGCATCAATGACTTCCAGCCCTTTGGCTCTGCCATGGCCAAGGTGACCGGGCGCATCATAGATCCCGCCTATGAGATCCACCTCGCTCTCTATCAGGCGCTCACCGGGCCAGAAGAGGCACAGAAAACCTTCAAGCAGGTCTCCCCGGATTTCTTCGATCTTATTGTAGTGGATGAGTGTCACCGGGGCAGCGCCGCCGAAGACAGTGCCTGGCGTGAAATTCTGGAATACTTTTCATCAGCTACCCAGATTGGACTGACCGCTACCCCCAAAGAGACTGAGACTGTCTCCAACACCGACTATTTTGGTAATCCCGTCTACAACTATTCCCTCAAGGAAGGGATTGAAGATGGTTTTCTCGCCCCCTACAAGGTGGTGCGGGTCGATATCGATATCGATCTGCAGGGATGGCGCCCAACCAAGGGACAGCTAGATAAATATGGCAACCTGATTGAAGACCGGATTTATAACCAGAAGGATTTCGACCGCACTTTGGTGATCGATGAGCGCACTTGGCTGGTGGCAGAGACCATCACTAATTATCTGAAAAAAACCGGTCCCATGGCCAAGACCATCGTTTTCTGTAACGACATCAAGCATGCGGAGCGGATGCGGGAAGCTCTTGCCAACTTGAATCCGGAGCAAATGGTTAAAGATGATCGTTATGTGATGAAAATCACAGGCGACGATGAGTTGGGCAAAGCCCAGCTCGACAACTTCATCAATCCCAAGAGGGATTATCCTGTCATCGCCACGACCTCCGAGCTGATGAGCACAGGTGTAGATGCCAAAACCTGCAAGCTGATAGTGCTGGATCAGAACATTCAGTCCATGACTAAATTCAAGCAGATCATTGGCCGTGGAACCCGTATAGACGATAAGTACGACAAACTCTGGTTCACCATCCTCGACTTCAAGAAAGCCACTGAGCTATTTGCTGATCCTCATTTCGATGGTGATCCTGTACGGGTCATCGTTACCAAGCCGGAAGCAATTAATAACCCTGATGATGGCCTTAGCGACATCATCGATGGTGCAGATCCCTTACCAGCAGATGAGGGGGGGGATGGGAGTGAGCCGGGAGCGGTTGGCAGTACAGGGGAAGGAGCAGGAACCTATACCACAGGTAGCACGGGTGGCCCCTTTGACCCAACAGGCGATCCTCAGTCGGAAGTCCGCAAGTATTTTGTCAATGGTGTTCCCGTCAGTATCATTGCCGAGCGGGTGCAGTATTACGATGCCGATGGCAAGTTGGTGACCGAGTCGTTCAAGGATTACACCCGTAAGACCTTGCTCAAGGAGTGCGCTACCCTTGATGACTTCACTAGACGTTGGCAGGCTGCTGAGCGCAAGCAGGCCATCATGGATGAGCTGGCCCAGGCTGGGGTGTTGTGGGAAGTCCTGAGTGCCGAAGTGGGTCAAGAGCTCGACCCGTTCGACCTTATCTGCCATGTGGTATACGATCAGCCGCCGCTGACCCGCCGCGAGCGGGCCGACAACGTCAAAAAGCGTAACTACTTCACCAAGTACAACGAGACCGCTCAGCAAGTGCTGACAAATCTGCTCGACAAATATGCTGACCAAGGCGTTACCGAAATAGAAACCAAGGATGCGCTCAAAGTCGCCCCCTTTACCGAGCTGGGGCGTCCGCTGGAATTGGCCAAAAAAGGCTTTGGTGGCCCCCAACAGTTTGAGCAGGCCATCACCGAACTGGAGCAAGAGATCTACAGCGAGCAACAGCGCGCCTGACGGTCTCCCAGCAATAGAACAGTAACCCGAGTGGCCATACAGACTATGGCCACTCGTTTTTATCGATGTTTCTGACGTCTTCGCAAGAAAGAGAAAACCATGTCATCCATCAGCTCAGTCATCAAATCTATCCAGGACATCATGCGCAAGGACGCAGGTATCGACGGCGACGCCCAGCGCCTAGGCCAACTCTCCTGGCTGCTGTTCCTTAAAATCTTCGATGCTCAGGAAGAGGAGTTGGAATTTGAACAGGGTAGTGAATATCGCCACCCTATTCCCGAGCGCTTCTTGTGGCGTAATTGGGCAGCCGATGGTGAAGGGATCACTGGTGATGAACTGCTCGACTTCATTAACGACGATCTGTTTGATAGCCTGAAAAATCTGCCTGTCAGCATCAAACTCAATCCCCGTGGCTTTGTGGTGAAAGAGGCGTTCTCCGATGCCTTCAACTACATGAAAAACGGCACTCTACTGCGCCAGGTGATCAACAAGCTCAACGAAATCGACTTTACCGACAGCAGCGAGCGTCACCTGTTTGGTGATATCTACGAGCAGATCCTGCGTGACCTTCAGAGCGCTGGTAACGCCGGTGAGTTTTACACCCCGCGCGCAGTGACCCGCTTTATGGTCAACCGTATCGACCCCAAATTGGGGGAGAGGATCATGGACCCGGCTTGCGGTACCGGTGGTTTCCTGGCTTGCGCCTTTGACCATGTGAAAGAGCACTACGTCCAATCCGTCAGCGACCACCAAACTCTGCAGCAGCAGATCCTAGGGGTGGAGAAGAAGCAACTGCCCCATCTGCTTTGCACCACCAATATGCTGCTTCATGGCATTGAAGTACCGGTTCAGGTTCGCCACGGTAACACCCTCAACCAACCGCTCTCCAGTTGGGACAGCGATATCGATGTCATCCTGAGTAACCCACCCTTTGGTGGCACCGAAGAGGACGGCATCGAGCAAAACTTCCCCGCAGACATGCGCACACGTGAGACTGCCGACCTCTTCTTGCAACTCATCATCGAGGTGCTGAAAAAAGGCGGCCGCGCCGCCGTGGTGCTGCCCGATGGCACCCTGTTTGGCGAAGGGGTCAAGACCAAGATCAAGCAACTGCTCACCAGCGAGTGCAACCTGCACACCATTGTGCGCCTGCCCAACGGTGTCTTTGCCCCCTATACCGGTATCAAGACGAATATCCTGTTCTTCACTAAGGGCCTGCCAACCAAAGATATCTGGTTCTATGAACATCCCTACCCGGCCGGGGCCAAAAGCTACAGCAAGACCAAGCCGATGAAGTTTGAGGAGTTCGAGACCGAGATCGCTTGGTGGGGTGACGAGGTCGATGGTTTTGCCGCCCGGGTTGAGACCGAGCAAGCCTGGAAGGTGGGCATCGATACCATCATCGAGCGCAATTTCAACCTCGATATCAAAAATCCCCATGTAGGCGAGCAAATAAGCCACGACCCGGACGAACTGCTGGTAAGTTATGCCAACCAGCAGGCTGATATTCAGGTCCTGCGTGATCAGCTGAAAGCCATTCTTGGTGAAGCTCTCGGCAAGGGCGCAGCCAAGCAGGGGGAGCTGGCATAATGGCGATCGAAAGTCTGATTACCGACCACCTGGATCTCTGGACTGCGGCGGCGCGCCCGAAAAGCAGAGCGGGGCGCGGCGGCAATAGCAAGCTGGAACTCACCGGTATCAAAAAGCTGCGCGAACTGATCCTGGAGCTAGCGGTACGCGGCAAGCTGGTCCCGCAAGACCCCAGTGATGAACCGGCCCCCGTGCTGCTGGAGCGTATTACCGCCGAAAAGGCGCAACTGGTCAAAGAGGGAAAAATTAAAAAGCCCAAAGCCTTGCCGGAAATTAGCGAGGAGGATAAGCCGTTTGCATTGCCCGAGGGGTGGGCGTGGGCTGTTATGCCTCAAGTCGTGAAAAATGATAAGTATGCTATCAAGAGAGGGCCTTTTGGTAGTTCGTTGCAAAAATCATTTTTTGTTCGTCAGGGTTATAAGGTTTACGAACAGCAGCATGCAATAAATAATGACTTCTATTGCGGCGAATATTATATAAGTGATAACAAATTTGAGGAGCTCAAAGCATTTGAGGTAAAGCCTTTTGATTTGATAATAAGTTGTTCTGGAACTGTAGGCAAGGTTGCTGTCGCTCCTTTAGATATGGAACCTGGCATTATAAATCAAGCATTACTAAAGATATCTCTCAATACTCTCGCGTTAACAAATGAATATTTTAAAGTTCTTTTTCCAGCGTACTTTATGAAGACTGAAACACTATCAGAACTTCAAGGCACAGCTCAAAAAAATATGGTATCTGTAGATGTATTGAAAAATGAACCCTTCCCGTATCCACCAATCGATGAGCAACACCGCATCGTTGCCAAAGTCGATGAGTTAATGGCCCTCTGCGACCAGTTGGAGCAGCGCAGCGAATCACAGCTGGCTGCCCATCAGGCGTTGGTGGAGACCCTGCTCGCCACGCTGACAGACAGTGCCGATGTCGATGAACTGGCGCAAAACTGGGCACGGCTAAGCACTCACTTCGATACTCTCTTCACCACCGAGGCCAGCATCGACGCCCTCAAGCAGACCATCCTGCAACTGGCTGTAATGGGCAAGTTGGTGCCGCAAGACCCGACCGACGAACCCGCCTCCGCCCTGCTGGCCCGCATCGCCGCCGAAAAGGCCAGACTAGTTAAAGAAAAGAAAATTAAAGCACAAAAACTACTACCGCCAATCGCTGAAGATGAAAAACCGTTTTCACTGCCGCAAGGATGGGAGTGGGTGAGGTTGCAGCAGGTAGTAACAATTTTAGGAGATGGGCTTCATGGCACTCCTAATTATGATAGTAATGGTGAATATTTCTTTGTGAATGGTAACAATTTAGAAAACGGTCGTATACTAATAAAACCTGATACAAAACGTGTTAATAAATCTGAATTTGAAAAATACCAAAAGCCTCTAACTGATAGAACTATATTGGTTTCTATTAATGGCACCTTGGGTAAGGTGGGATTCTACTCTGATGAGAAAATAGTTCTAGGTAAAAGCGCATGCTATTTCAATTTAAGCGAATTGTTATCTAAACCGTATATTAAGAGGGTGATTGAGTCGTCGTATTTTGTTGATTATGCATTTTCGAAAGCAACTGGTAGCACTATAAAGAATTTGGGTTTGAAAGCTATGAATGAATTTTCTATAGCCTTACCCCCTGTGGAGGAAATGAATCGTATTGTTGCCAAAATAGATCAGTTAATGGCCATCTGCGACCAACTTAAAGCCAGTTTGCAAACCAGCCAGCAAACCCAGCTTGCCCTGGCCGAGTCGCTGGTGGAAGAAGCTCTTAGCTGATGACAAATCCCCAGCAATGTTAGGTGTTGGACTGCTGATTGAACCGTAACAGGGGGGCTGGATTGTCCAGCAGGGTGCCTAGCGCCCCTTCCTTTGCTCATTTGTGGGCATGCATAGCTGGATAAAGGTCTCATGTTCTCAACCGAAGTCGGCTATGCTTCCTGCCGCCATCTGGTGGGCTCTGTTCATGCGGCGCCATTCCCTGGCCATTAGCTGTGCTCACCAGATGGCCCTCTACATAGACTGTGTCGTGGTTTCCCTGACCCAGTCCATGCTCCTCCGCTCCGATAGCGGTAACTCCGCACCTAACTCGACGGGGCTCCGTTACACCCGGTACCGCCACTGACCGCAAACTCCGCGCCTAAGCCGGCAGAAAGCCAAGGGGGTGATGGAGAGTTCCTGCCACGGCAGGTGAAACAACCTCCCACCGCAACCGAATGAACCGTCCCTCCTGGGCCGGCCACTTGCCTCTATCAGTACCTGTGCAATCCCCTCTGAACTGCGCACTACAAACTGCGCAAATTGCGCACTTCCCTGCGCACTGGAGCTGCGCAAAAACGAAATACAACGGACAGACCAATATAGGATGTTCGAGGCGTGGCAAGGCTTGGGGAGGAGATGAGGGTTCTGGAGATTGCACAATTGCGCAGAACTGCGCAAAACGAATTACATCGGCGCAAAGAACAACACGGTGAGTATGAATCGTGGGATCCGGGGCTATCGGGATTTGAACCCGCATCCCGAGAAGTGCGTCGCGAGTGCTCGAAGTAGCCGGAAATCTGGCTGGCTTTTCCGCAGGGTAGACCGGTACGCCTCAATGGCAAAAATGTGGGGTGGCTTATTCGTCAGTAACACCAACGGCAACACCATAGCTCTAGATCACATCATTAAATCATTTAAAATCAATATCATGAGTCATTGATTCAGACTCCCCCAGCCCAAACGTTTGGAAAGGGCCACTTCGCAAGAAGTGGCCCTTTTTATATCCGGTTGATCTCATTTCTAACAGAAACCCTGAGGGAAATCGCGTCTGCTGTGGGTTACTGGATCAGTTACCCGCCTCCAGGGTCAGCCGCCGCCAAGGGCCTGTGATGTCACAATGGCCCGTCTCGTCCGTGTTTTCCCAACCCAACCGGTGATAGAAAGCCAGCGCCGTGGTGTTGCGGGTAGCCACCTTGAGGGAGGCCGGTTGCTTGAATCCGGCCAGCCCCTCGGCCAACAGGGCGCGCCCCACTCCCTGCCCGTGCCAGTCCGCTGTCACATACAGGTGATGCACGAAGCTGTCCTTGCCCCAAATCGAGATGAAGCCGCAAGGGGCGCCTCCTTGCTCCGCCACCCAAATTTGTTCGCCCTGGGTCTGCTCGGCGAAATCCTCCAGCAGGAACAAGGAGGGTTCGACCCAATGAAAGGCCTGCCGCCGTCCCTTGAGAAAGAGTTGCGCCAGTATGGGCGCATCCGTATCTCGCATCATTCTGATCATGAAGACATCCTTGGTTTCCTTGGTCATCAGTGCCCACTCTCGATGGATCCCGTTGTCATGTCAAATGGGCAGCGTGGACCCTCTTGAATACATAATGGTGTGACCCATGCCTGCCTATTTTATCGCCCCAAGGGCTATACTGCCTGGGTCCCGTCCATGACTGGTTTGAGGTTCACTGATTTATGGATAACAAGCAAATAGAAGGCAGTATCCTGGTGCCGGCTCACATCGATGATGTCTGGCGCGCCTGGACCACGGAGAGCGGCCTGCGCAGCTTCCTGGCCCCCGAGTGCCTGATGGTGCCGGAGCCCAACGGTCCTTTCGAGATCTATTTCAGACCCGACGCCCCTCTCGGCGAGCGCGGTAGCGAAGGCTGCCGGGTGATGGCCGTCATGCCCCACGATCTGTTCAGCTTCAGCTGGAATTTCCCCTCCCAGTTCCCCCATATCCGCCAGCAGAAGACCCAGGTCAGCCTGCGCTTCGTGCCGGAAGGGCAAGGCACCCGGCTCCATTTCCTGCAGACCGGCTGGGCCAACGATCCGGACTGGGATCAGGGCTATGCCTATTTCAGGGAGGAGTGGCTGGAGCTCAGCCTGCCCAGGTTGCAGTACCGTTTCACCCACGGCCCCATCGACTGGAACAATCCGCCGGACAAATCGCAACTGAAATCCCTGGCGCAATAAGCCGGGCATCACGAGCGGAGAAGTGCCACCAGCGGCCCACAAATGGGCCCAGCCCGGCGGGCAAGCAGAGGGAGCGCCAATCGCTCCCTAATCAAGGCACTCACTCATCCATACAAAGAACATGGTTTATTAACTAAAACAATGAGATAGATCTAAAAAAGCCATCCGAGCGGCTGAATTCGTGCGATGATCCCTGCTAGCAGCAGATGCCTGCCCTGCACAGCAACGACACACAATAACAGCCGCGCCCCAGCGCCACTCCTGGGAACATGAGGTAGCCATGTTGATCGAGAAAACACTGCTTGAGCAATTCAACATCAATGAGATCGAAATCCAACGCCGGATGGAGCTGTTCAAGCTGACACAAGGTGAGCTGGACCTGCTCGCCGCGCAGCAGCCCATCATAGAGCAGCACCTCGACAGCCTGGTCGCCAAGTTCTACGACAAACAGACGCAGTTTGACGAGATTGCGCTGCTGATCGGTGACGCCGATACCCTGCAGCGCCTGCGCAATGCCCAGCGCCGCTATATCCAGGAGCTGTTCTCCGGTCACTACGACAACGCCTATGTCAACAGCCGGCTGCGCATCGGCCTGGTACACAAACGGATCGGGGTCGAACCCAAGCTCTACCTCTCCGCCAGTTGCACCCTCAAGTACCTGGTAGAAGATGTGCTGATCGAGCACATCGCCAATCCGTCCGAGCTGCCCCAGGTGCTGCGGGCCCTCGACAAGCTGATCAGTTTCGATACCGCCCTGGTGTTTGACACCTATATCGGCACCCTGCTGAGCGCGGTGGAGAATGCCAAGAAGCGGATGGAGACCTATGCCCGCGAGCTGGAGGAGAAGTCCAAGATCCTGAGCGCCCATGCGGAGCGCGATCCCCTCACCGAGCTCTACAACAAGCGGGCGATGCAGCGTACCATCATGCGGGAGCTCAATGCCGCCATCCGCCGCAAAAGCTACCTGTCGGTGATCTACATCGACGTCAACAAGTTCAAGTTCATCAATGACACCTTCGGCCATGCCAAAGGCGACGAGGTCCTGCAGACCCTGGGACAGGCGATCACCGAGAGCTGCCGCACGTCGGACTTCCCGTGCCGGATCGGCGGGGATGAGTTCTGCGTGATCCTGCCGGAGGCGAGCAGGGCCACCGCCTTGCACATAGGCGATCGCATCGAGGCCGCCTTCACCACCGCCTATCCCGAATACTCCATCAGCATCGGTATCTGCGTGACCGGGAACGAGAGCTTTGTCAGCGCCAATGAGCTGATCGAGGGGGCCGACAAGGCGATGTACGAGGCCAAGCAGCAGTCCTGAATGCAGCTCCCCTTCCCATAAAGCACAACGCCGTTCACTCAAGAGTGAACGGCGTTGTCAGGTGCAGAGGGCTCCCGAGGGAGTGAGCCTTACTCCTCTTCCATCTCGTCGAACAGGGGGTGATAGAGCACCTCTCCCTGCAGGCCTTCGAGGCCACCGGGTTGCAGCTCCATCGCCATGAAGCAGTCGGCGGGCACCTCGTAGATGCAGTTCAGGCCAAACTCACTGGCCGGGCGGAAACCGAAACGGGCGTAGTAGGCGGGATCGCCGAGTACCACCACCGCCTTCCAGTCCATCTCCAGCGCCGTGTCCAGCCCCTCGCGCACCAGATCCGAGCCGATACCCTGTCCCTGCCAGTCCGGATGCACCGCCACCGGCGCCAGGCCGAGCCAGGGGCCCTCCTGCCCGTTAATGGTGATCGGGCTCAGCAACAGGTGCCCCATGAACTCGTACTCCTCCTCCTCGACCATGGTGACCACGGCGGCGCCACACTCGCGCAGGCGATTGACCAGCTCGGCCTCGTCGCTACGGCCAAAGGCGGCACTCACCAGTTCATAGACAGGCAACATGTCACCGGGGCGCTCGGTTCTCAACATACAGCGTTACTCCTCGTACGGCAGGATGGCCATTATTTCACAGAAGTTGTGCTCGACTTGAATGGCTTTATCCGAAAATGGGAGGGCGGACTCAGGAAAACGAATGGCGAAGCCCCTCATCCAGGTCGATTGCCGGCCGACGCCGGGTCCAGCAACCCCAGCAGGTAGCCGAGCCCCAGCTCCCCCCGCTCCTTGAGCAAGACCCCGTGTTTGTGGGTCCAGGCCAGGGGCCCCTGCTGCGCCAGCCAGGAGAGAGGGTGACGCCGGACTATTAGGCCGCTCGCCCGATCCGCATCCCGGCCTACCACGCTTTTGGTGTCATCCATAAACAGGGCCAGTTCGGGAGCACCCTCCCTCCCCCGAGTCCAGTCGCCATGACCTATGGCCACCACCACCCGGGGATCCGCGAGAAGCGGCTCCAGGCTTGCCCGCACGTCCTCCGCCACCATGAGGGGGCAATCGAGCCGCCAGTGGCTCAACTCGCCGGCCTGGCGATCCGCTCCCGGGCGTCGCCCGATATAGCGCATGCCAATCTTGCCCATCACCCGGGCGGAGGCGAGATTGTCCGGCATGTGGCGGGCGGTCAGGGCGGGCAGTTGCAGCCGCTCGAACCCAAACGACTTGACCAGGGTCGCCGCCCGGGTGGCGAGCCCCCGGTTCTGCCAGGGGACCCCCACCCACCAGGCCAGCTCGCCGTTCCAATGCAGCGAGATGACCCCGATCAGGGGAGCGACCCCGGCATCCTCCGGCAGACTCAGGGCCCAGGTCCAACCCAGCCCGAGCGCCGCCTTGCGCCCGCTCATGGCGAGCCAGTCCCGGGCGGCTTCCGGCGGATAGGGGTGGGGAATGTTGAGGGTGTAGCGGGCGAGCGCGGCATCGGCGCAGTAATGGGCGATGTCGGCCTCGTCTTCCGGCCGAAGTGGCCGCAGCACCAGGCCGGGGGCTGGCGATGCCCCGGATTCACGCAGCTCGGGGATGATCAGACGCCGGGCAAGCAGGCGCCCCAGCACATCGGCCAGGTCATCGTTTGGACCGAGCGTCAGATCCGCGCCCACGGGCCCCAGGGTGAGCAGGCCGCTCTCCTTGGCCAGGGTCAGCAGGGCGCAGGAGGCGCTGATCAGGATCTGATGGCTGGGATCCTTGGCCATGAGGGGCGCCTCGTCCCCATCCAGCCAGGCGGCGAGCAAGGCGCTGGCAGAGAGGGTGCCGTCCGGTGGGCAGGCCACCCAGGGCGCGACCTCATCTTCGGGATAGCGCCCGCCTCGCCTGCTCTGCAGCAGCTGCCAACGGTTCCCCTGCCCGCGCCATGCCTGCAGGGCCACCAGCCAGTGAGGCTGCCAGAGCCCCCCCTCGATTAACAACTCCATCCTTCCCCCTGCGCACTCACGGATCCACCCATGACCTTGTTCGGTAACACGGGGCACGAGCCCACATCCGACCCGCCAGATACCGGTTTGTTCATGCAGCATAGCCTGCTGCTAATTCGCTGTTAAACCCTATGTTCGACATGGTTAAACGGCATACCCCATGAAAAAATGCCATATGTCCACCTTGATGAACGTCACATTAATGGGGTCTCTCCCTTCCTATCATGCCCCCATAGTGCGCCGCCCGCCCAGGCGCATGTATGACAACGCATAACAAGAGAACACACTATGCAGCAATCCAACCCCTTCAAAACGGTGTTAGTCAGTACCCTGGCGACCGCCCTGCTGATCTTCGTGGCCCAATACCTGATTGGGAAGCAGGAGATCAAGATTGGCATCGCCATCATCCCCATCCTGCCCATGTTGTTTGCCGTCATCATCGGCATGATAGTCTCCGCCAAACCGGTCAAGGATCGCATCCCCGGCTGGAAGAAGCTCTTTACCGAGAAAGAAGAGGGCTTCTGCGGCAAGATGGTGGGCTTCAGCCTGCTGATCCTCGGCACCCAGTATGCCGGCATGATCATCCCCAACCTCAAGATGATCCTGAGCGTTGGGGTGCCGCTCTTCCTACAGGAAATCGGCAACCTCTTGCCCATCCTCATCGCCATCCCGCTGGCGGTGAAGTTCGGCTTCGGCCGCCGCGCCATCGGGGCCTGCTCCTCCATCAGCCGTGAGCCCTCGGTCGCCGTCATTCAAGGCAAGTTCGGCACCGGCTCCCAGGAGTACATAGGCGTGCTCGCCATCTACCTGTGCGGCTCCGTCATCGGCACCCTCTGGTTCAGCGTGCTCGGCAGCATAGCGCCGCTCACCGGCCTGCACCCGCTGGCCCTGGCCGCCGGCTCAGGGGTGGGTTCGGGCTCCATGCTGAGCGCCGCCTCCGGTGCCCTCATCAACGGTCTGGATGAGGCACTGGCCCAGCAGGTGCTGAGTATCGCCGCCGCCTCCAACCTGCTCTCCTCGGCCCTTGGCGCCCTCTCCCTCACCTATCTGGGACTGCCGCTCGCCGAAAAAATCTTCGCCATCTCTTCCAAAGGAGAGCAAGCATGAAAAGCATCGTGATGGATATGCGGTTCGTCTTCCTGGCGATCCTGCTGGCCATGTTTACCCAGACCCTGACTAGCGGCCTGCCGCTGTGGCAGATGGGGGACAGCTTCGTCGCCATGGCCCTGGTGGTGTTCGCCTCCCTGGTCGCCAAGCGCTACCTGCCCTCCTCCCTGCCGGCCTTTGCCTATGCCACCATCATCGGCATCCTCATCTGCCTGCCGGAGACGCCGGTGCGCGGCCTCTTCATCGACGCCGTGGCGAAGATCTCCTTCCTCTCCTGCTGCGTGCCGCTGCTGGCCTTCGCCGGCCTCTCCGTCGGCGGTCAGCTCGAGGAGCTCAAGAAGATGTCCTGGAAGGTGATCCTCATCTTCATGATTGTCTCCACTTGCTGCTTCTTCGGCGCCTCTCTGGTTGCCCAACTCGGCTTCTCCATTCAAGGGATCATCTGATGCACCATTACCACATAGAACCTGACCTGCTTGCCCTGCGTGACTTCAGCTGCGAGGTGCGCCACCACCTGCACAGCATCCCGGAATACTCGGGTGCCGAGTTCAAGACCTCGGCCTACTGCCGCGCCCTGATGGCAGAGCTTGGCTACCGCATCACCGACTACCCCGGTTTCACCGGTTTTCACGGCGACCTGAGTATCGACCCCAGCCTGCCCACAATCGCGTTTCGCGCCGACATGGACGGCCTCGAGATGCACGACATGAGCGAGGTGACGTTCAAGTCCACCCACGAGGGGATGGCCCACAACTGCGGTCACGACTCCCACATGGCGATTGCGCTGACCACAGCCAAGTTCCTGGCCGCTCACCAGGAGCGGCTGCAATACAATGTGCGCATTATCTTCCAGATGGCCGAAGAAGACATGCGGGTGCCGGGCGCCGGCAAGATGGTGGAGCTCGGCTGCATGGCGGGGGTGGACGAGGTCTACGCCCTGCACAACGACGGCGCCATGGAGACGGGCACCATCAAGTTCAACCAGGGGGTCATGTCCTCCTGGGGCTCAGCCTGGACCCTGGAGGTGCACGGCATCTCGGCCCACGGCTCGACCCCCCACAAGGGGCTGGACGCCATCCGCGAGGCGGTGCGCATCATAGAGGACATGGACTATATAGTCGCCAAGCGCACCAGCCCGTTCAGCCCGGCGGTGTTTGGCTGCGGCATGATCAACGGCGGCACCATCCCCAACGCGGTGGCCGATCACGTGCAGGCCCGGGGCACCATACGTGCCATGGATGCCGAGACGGATCAGATCCTCAAAAACAGCTTCAAGGACATGGTCGCCCAGAGCGAGCTGCGCGGCTTCAAGACCAGCATGAGCTATGCCGGCTACCCGGCGGTGGAGAACCACGGCGCCGCCTGCGCACGGCTGCAACAGGCTGCCGCCGGCGTGTTGCCCGCCGAGGGCATCAATGCCCAGGGCCAGCCCATGACCGGCAGCGAGGATTTCAGTTACATGATCAACGCCACCCCGAACCGCATGGGGGCCATGTTCTTCCTCGGCAGCGGCTGCCAGGCCAAGGGGATCTGCAACTACCTGCACGCGAACCCCTACTACCTGGACGACGACTGCCTGCTTATTGGAGCCCAGATCTTCGTCAATCTGGCGACTGGGAACGCCTGAGGGACAAGGGGGGGATATGCAACTACCTGCAATGTCCATTCCCCTACTACCCGGACGATGACTGCCTGCTGATCGGCGCCCAGATCTTCGTCAACCTGGCGGCCCAGGCGGCTTGAGGGCAACCCTGAGCCACCGCGTCACCAGAGCTGGGTAAGGAGTCGCGTCAATCTCGCCTGCGACCCGGGCGATCGCCAGTTCATCGGTGAACGGATCGTCGACAATACGATGCCCCAGGCAGATGAATCACTGCCATCAAGCAAAAAGAGAGGTCATTGGCCTCTCTTTTCTCGTTATGGCAGTTGTTTTATCCACCACAGAGCTATCTATCTCACAGCCAGGGCAGGGTCGCCAGCTGGGTGGCCTGGGGCTGATTGAGGAGGGAGAGCTGCACCGTCTCCCGGCTCACGTGGGGGGCGAAGAGATGAATGAAGTCATACATGTAGTCTCGCAGGTGGGCATGCCTGCGCAGGCAGACGTGGGCCACGCTGGAAGCGATCAGGTGATCGATGTTGAGCGCAACGAGATTCTCCTTGTCCCCCTCGTCGAAGGCGGCGGTGGCGATCACCCCCACCCCCATGCCGAGGCGCACATAGTGTTTGATGATGTCGGTGTCGGTCGCGGTCAGCACGATGCGGGGGCTCAGCCCATGGCGGCCGAACGCCACGTCCATCTTGGAGCGACCGGTGAAGCCGAACACATAGGTGATGAGGGGGTAGCGGGCCAGATCCCCCATGGAGAGCGGCTGACAGTCGAGCAGCGGATGACCGTGGGGCACCACCACGCTGCGGCCCCAGCGGTAGCAGGGCACGGCGGCCAGCTCGTCGAACAGGTGCATGGACTCGGTGGCGATGGCCATCTCCACGTCCCCGTTTTGCACCATCTGGGCGAGCTGGGCCGGCGCCCCCTGATGCAGGTGGATGGTGACCTCGGGGTAGCGGCGGGAGAAGGCGGTGATGGCCGCCGGCAGCTTGTAGCGCGCCATGGTGTGGGTGGTGGCGATGCGCAGCACACCGCTGGTGGCGAGCTGCTCGCGCGAGGAGAGCTGGCCTATCTGATCCACCTGGGCCACCACCCCCTTGGCCAGCTCCATCACCTGCTCCCCCATGGGAGTCAGGCCGACCAGATTCTTGCCCTTGCGGGTGAACAGCGCCAGCCCCAGCTCATCTTCCAGCATCTTCATCTGCTTGCTGAGGGTCGGCTGGGAGGTGTAGAGCTTCTCCGCCGTCGCCGAGATGTTGAAGTTGTTCTTCACTATCTCGGTGAAGTTCTTGAGCCTGGCTATGTTCATCAGGGCGCCAGGCGCTCTATGTGCCAGCCTTCCCCTTCCCGGCTGTAGTAGAAGCGATCGTGCAGGCGGTGCTCGCCTCCCTGCCAGAACTCCACGGTATCGATAACCACCCGGTAGCCACCCCAGAAACTCGGCAGCGGCACCTCGCCCTTGGCAAACTTCTGCTTGAGCTCGAGGAACTTGGCCTCCAGCACACCGCGCGCCGAGATGCGGGACGACTGCTGGGAGACCCAGGCCGCGATCTGGCTGTCTTTCGGGCGGCTGTGGAAATACTTCATCACCTCCAGGGTGCCGAGCTTCTCCACCCGGCCGGTGACATGGACCTGACGGTCCAGGGTGTGCCAAGGGAAGTGCAGGCTGATGCGGGGGTTACCCTCCAGCTGCCCCGCCTTGCGGCTGCCCATGTTGGTGTAAAACACCATGCCCTGGGCGTCGTAGTGTTTCAGCAGCACGGTGCGCTGCCAGGGCTGGCCATCGGCATCCACGGTCGCCACCACCATGGCGGTGGGATCGGTCAGCTTGGCCTCACAGGCCTGGGCCAGCCATTTCTCGAACAGATCCAGCGGCTGGGCCGGCAGATCGGCTCTGTGCAATCCGCCCCTGGTGTATTCACGGCGCAGATCGGCTACGTCCATCATCTTGATTTTCCTTCTCTCTTTGCCGCCCGTGCGGCCCTGCATGGGGGCATTGTGCGACGTGCGCGCCATGGGTACAAGCCTCAAGGGCGCGCCATAAAATGAAAAGGAGGCGCGCGCCTCCTTTTTGTCGATGACGGCCAGGACAGCTTATTGCTTGCCGCTGGTCGCCGCACCCTGGCAGTGGGCCAGCATCCGCTGATTGTACTCGGCGGCGTAGCTGCTGAGTTTGGCGTGCGCCTCCTTTTGCTCGGGCCGTATCACATCCCCCAGGCCATCGAGGTAGCGCACCCCGCAGCGTGCCTTGGCATCGGCTTGTGCCTCCGCCGGAATGCCGGGCGCCACCTCGCCGCGCCCCGCCCGCACGATCAAGCGGTAATCCTGCAGGGCGAGACTCTGCTCCACCGCCTGCTCCAGGGTGCCGGCATCCGCCTGGCAGCCCGCAAGCAGCGTCAACAGCAGGGCGTAACCGGCTCTCATGAGCGTCTCCGTGACCAGCCCAGCAGGGCCAGCGCCAGGGTCCAGAGGCCGAGGACGCCACCACCGCCGCCACCGCTCTCCTCCACCCGCTGGGTCACGGACAACTTGACCGGGCTGATGGCGAAGAAGAGGTTGTCGCTGCAGGCGACCTTCAAGCGGGCTGTGCCATCGTTGCCGGCCGCAATGGTGACGCTGGCCGAGCCCGAGTTCGGCTGGCCGCTCGCGAGCGGGATCCAGCTCGCCCCTTCGTCCCGGGTCATGGCGAGGTCCACCTTGCTGCAGTTGATGGGGGCGGCATTGGTGCCCGCCACTTCCCAGCTGATGGTCTGGTTGTGACCGGCCGCAAGCGGCGTGATGAGCGGGCTGGTCAGGCCGAACGCCTTGCCGGTGTTGACCACCTGGATCTGCATCTCATCGCTGGCCACCCCACCCTTGCCATCCCGGGCCGTGAGGCGGAAGTTGAGCATGCGATTGGTCGTCGGCCAGGCCTCGCCCTTCGCCAGGGTGTTGGAGAGCAGGGAGGGCAGGCTTGGCAGCATGCGCTCCGCCGCCGCGGTCGGCGCCACGAAGCGAAACAGCGGGCGACTGCCATCGTCAATCATGCTGGCGGGGCTGAAGGACTCGGTACCCAGATCGATCTGCTCCCAGGTGTAGGTGAGAGAATCGTTGTCCAGATCCGCACCGGCGCCCTTGAGCAGGAAAGGCGTGTTGGCCGGGATCGCATAATCATTGCCGGCGGCGACCTGAGGCGCATTGTTGGTCAGGCTCAGGCTGGTGCCGCAGGTCGGCACGGCCGCCATACGGGCCCGCATCTGCTCGATGGACTTGCTGTGGAAGTAGGGCAGGCTGTTGGCCTGCAGGTTCTCGGCGCCGCAGATCCCGGCATAGGCCATGATGGAGCTGCCGCTGCCCGGCTCCCAGGCCTGACTCGGGGAGCGGTTGCCGCTGCCGCAGTTGTCTGTGGTGCCGTTGAAGGTGTGCTCGGCGCCGAACTGGTGGCCTATCTCGTGGGCCACGTAGTCGATGAAGAAGGCATCTCCCACCGGATTGGGGGAGCCCGTCATGCCCGCCGATTTTTCACGTCCCCCGCACAGCGAGTCGAGCTGTGCCAAACCGCCGCCCCCTGTGTTGACCACATGGCCGATATCGAAGGCACCTAGCTTGGTACCGGCCTGGCTCTGGGCGTTTTGCTGCACATTGACGTTGATGTCGATGTCATTGTCATCGTTTTGGAAGGGATCCGTGGCGGTATCGACGAAGATGATGGTGTCGTTGCCGCTGGCGAGCTGGAATTCGGCGGCGACGTCACGCTGGTACACCTGGTTCACCCGGTTGAGCATGGTGGCGATGGCGCCAAGCCCGGCCGCGACCGTACCACCGTGATACTGGGTGTACTCCCCCGCCGCCGAGACGGCGATGACGTAGCGCTTGCGCTCGTTGCCGTTCACCAGCACCTGGCGCGCCAGCTTCCTGGCCTCGCTGCCAATCACCTTGTCCGCCTCTTCCTCCAGCCGGGAGTGGGCATCCTGCTGGTAGTAGATGGCATAGCCATCGCCACTGCGCAGGGGATCGACGAACACCGTCTTGCCCTCATGGCTGAACATGGCGTGGAAGCCCTGAGGGCCGAGATCGAAGCGACCCGTGTCGGTCGGCGATACCTTGTTCTGCCCCTTGAAGGTCAGAATATCGGGATATTTTGCCGCCAGGTCTGCTGGCAGCAGATCATAGGGCTGCAGGGTGAACACAACCTCATTGCCATCCGGCAGGGGCAGGGTCAGCTCGCGCTCCCCGGACTTGAGACCGGCGAAGTGATCGGCGGGGACGGTGGCGACTCTATATTGGCTGGCGCGCACCTCATAACCATCGGCGGCGGTGGCACGGGCCAGCACAGTGTTCCACTCCTTGGCAACCAGGCCGGTCGAGGTCATCAGACCGGCGACCAGCAGCGCCAGCGGGGAGTATTTCATCAACTGCATCTTGTTAGTCCTTTTTAATGCGTTCACCCGAACTGCCACGGCATCATTTTCCTGCTGCACAACCAAGTCCAGCACCATCCCCTGTACATTCCCCGTATGGGGATGGTTGCGCCAACTCAGTCTAGCCCCTATCATTGCGCGGATTTGTCCGTTTCAGAACCCCCTCCGTGATGGGGCCGGTTCATCTTTTTTTGGCCAAGGTTAATCTCATGCTCAAGTCCCCACTGTTGCCCCGTTTCGGGGATCTGGTCGTTGCCATCGTTGACGATGTTCTGGCTCAGGGTCTCACCCTCGACCGAGCCTATGCCCGTCACTTCTCCGGCATCGAACTCAAACCGCAAGAACAGGCAAGGATTGCCCTGGTCACCGGCGATCTGTTGCGCCGCCTCAGCCTCTACTGCGCCCTGACCGGCATTCAGGTGCGCCAGGCCGCCAAGAACGTCTGGCCGCTGCTGCACAGCTGGCACGCCTTCCACAAGATAGCTCAGCCCAACCACCCGACGCTGGATCGCTTCAACGAGGAGGCCTTCCGCCGCCGCCTCACCGAGGCCAAGAAGAACCCTGTGCTGATGGACGGCTGCCCGACCTGGCTGGAGAAGCTCGGCAGCGAGCAGCTCGGCGACGCCTGGCCTGCCGAACGTGCCGCCCTGGCCTGGATGCCCAAGCGCTACCTGCGGGTCAACACCCTCAAGGGCACGCGGGAAGAGTTGCAGGCCGTGCTGGCCAAGGAACATATCACCACCATTCCGGTCGAGGGTGTCGCCACCGCCCTGCAGGTGACCTCTGACGCCGCCCTGTTCCGCACCAAGGCCTTCGCCGATGGCTGGTTCGAGCAGCAGGATGCCGGCTCCCAGCTGGTGGCCGCGGCCCTGGAAGTCACCCCTGGCATGCGCGTCATCGACGCCTGCGCCGGTGCCGGTGGCAAGACCCTGCACATCGCCGCCATGATGAACGGCAAGGGCCGTCTGCTGGCGATGGACGTGGAAGAGTGGAAGCTGGAGAATCTCAAGCAACGTGCTCGCCGCGCCGGTGCCCACAACGTGGAGACCCGGGTCATCGAGAGCAGCAAGACGGTCAAGCGCCTCAAGGGCACCGCCGATCGGGTGCTGCTGGACGTGCCCTGCTCCGGGCTGGGTGTGCTCAAGCGCAACCCGGATGCCAAGTGGCGCGACACCGCCGAGCGTCTGCCGGTACTGGTCGCCCTGCAAGAAGAGATACTGCAGCGCTACAGCCAGATGACCAAGGTCGGCGGCATCCTGGTCTACGCGACCTGCTCCATCCTGCCCCAGGAGAACCGCCAGCAGGTGGACAAGTTCCTGGCCGCCAACGACAACTACCGGTTGCTGGATGATCACAGCGTCAGCCCGGCCGCGACCGGCTTCGATGGCTTCTACATGGCGCGCATCGAGCGCATCGGCTGATACCATCGGCTGGAATAAAAAAGGGGGAGCCGATGGCTCCCCCTTTTTTCATGATGCGGATGCAACCTTATTCGGCGGCAGCTTCATCCTGCTTGTGCTTGGCGGCCACTTCCTTGATCAGGGTCTGCAGTTCGCCGGCCTGGAACATCTCGATCATGATGTCGCAGCCGCCGATCAGCTCCCCTTCCACCCACAGCTGGGGGAAGGTCGGCCAGTTGGCAAACTTCGGCAACTCGGCACGGATGTCCGGGTTTTGCAGGATGTCGACGTAAGCAAACGGCTCGCCGCAGGACATCATGGCCTGGGAAGCCTGGGCAGAGAAACCGCAGCTCGGAAGCTTGGGGGAACCCTTCATGTACAGGATGATGGGATTGTCAGCCAGTTGCTGTTTGATCTTTTCGATAGTTTCCATAGATGCCTCACTAGAGCGATTTCGGCGGCCATTCTACTGCAAACCGGGCAGACCACAAACTGGCAAACCAGGGGAAGTGCAAGAAGAGATGGGTCAATAAGCGGCAGCTTGATCCAAGTCATGGCGAGAATCAAGAGTTGTTAGCCCATCTTTGATACTGCTACAATCGATGGGCTTTGGGCCTCTGGCCCCCTATTTTAACAACAATTCTTTTCAAAATAGAAAAGAGTACGCAATGTCTTGCAACCGTCGCTTTCGCACGGTCCAGCCAATGGAGAGTAGAAAATGGCATTCGAACTTCCCGCTCTGCCCTATGCAATCAATGCACTGGAACCGCACATCTCCCAGGAAACACTGGAATACCATCACGGCAAGCACCACAACACCTACGTGGTCAACCTGAACAACCTGGTGCCGGGTACCGAGTTTGAAGGCAAGTCTCTGGAAGAGATCATCAAGACCTCCACCGGTGGTGTCTTCAACAACGCCGCCCAGATCTGGAACCACACCTTCTACTGGCACTGCCTCTCCCCGAACGGCGGTGGCGAGCCGACTGGCGCCCTGGCTGATGCCATCAATAAGGCCTTCGGCTCCTTCGCCGAGTTCAAGGATGCTTTCACCAAGTCTGCCATCGGCAACTTCGGTTCAAGCTGGACCTGGCTGGTGAAGAAAGCCGACGGCTCCCTGGCCATCGTCAACACCTCCAACGCCGGCTGCCCGCTGACCGAAGCCGGGACCACCCCGCTGCTGACCGTCGACCTGTGGGAGCACGCCTACTACATCGATTTCCGCAACCTGCGTCCGAAGTACATGGAAACCTTCTGGACCCTGGTCAACTGGGAATTCGTGGCCAAGAACCTGGCCGCCTAATCGGCCCCTCTTGCCAAAACGCCCCGCATCGCGGGGCGTTTTTTTTATGGTTGATAGCCAACAAGAAGGGCGCCACTGGCGCCCTCTTTATTCAATTCACATGCAGCTGACGCTTACTGGTCTATCTCATCCAGATACTCGTCCAGGTTACTGTCATCTTCCTTGCCCTGCTGCTTGAGCTCAGGCTGGCGACCGCTCACCTTGCCATCGTTGTACTGCAGGTAGAAGTCCTTGGTCAGGGCATAAGGGTCGAGGGCGTTGTCGATGATCCGCTCCTGATCGATGAGCTTGGAACGCGTCCCCACCCCGTCCAGCGCCCAGTGCACCACCCGCAGCGGGAAGGTCAGCAGGGCGTAGGGGAAGTAGATGGTGTCGATGGTATCCCCCACCAGCTCTCGGGTGGTGGTCGGGCCGTAGACGGGCACCATGATATAGGCGCCATCGCCAATGTCCGCCTTGCCGAGCACGGTATCCATCTCCAGGGTATTGCGCGCGAGGCCCGCGTGCTTGGCCACATCGAAGAAGCCGAACAGACCCAGAGTCGTGTTGAGGGTGAAGCGGCCCAGGTTGGTCCCCGCCCCCGGCAGATCCCCCACCAACAGGTGGTTCACCATGCTGCTCGGCTCATCGAAGTTATCCACGAAATTTTCAATGCTGTCTCTCACTCCTTGCGGCACATAGCGGGCATAGCCGTGCACCACGGGGCGGGCGACATAGGGCTCGAGCACGTCGTAGTTGACGGCCCACATGGCGCGGTTGGCGCCCTGGAAGGGATCTCGTGGATCGCTGGCCGTACTGGTGGCCTCGGGACGGTTTGGGGTTTCTTCGAGATCCAGGCTCTCTGGACCCGGCTTCGGAGGACCACCCGCACAGCCCCCCAACAGCAGTGCCACTGCCAATGCTCCTGAACGCAAATACATATGAAAATCCTAAGCTTTTATGATGAATCAATCTGAATTATAGGTGGCCCGCCCCATCCAGGGTCGGGCCAAAAGGGTATTAGAGGGCGTGATCGATGCGGATGTCAATCGGCGCTGACGGAATGGTGCTGGTAGGGACGGTCACCGAGACCCCCTCGAAGGCCCCTTCCTTGTTCATGACGTTGCCACCACGAGACAGACGCGCCTTGAATTGCAGCTCGGGCTGAGCCGCCAGCTTGCTGCCTTCCATCATGGCGTCACCGTCTCCCAAGGAGAGGGTCAGCGGGAACGCGGGCCCAGGGATGCGCTTGACCGCGATGGGCATGGGCGGACCATTGGGGATCACCGCAAACACGAACAGGTGAGCATCTTCCGGCAACTGGATGCCGGGAGCCAAGGTGATGTGGAGCGGGAACTCCCCCTCCTTCACCACCAGCACCTGAGCCTGCGCGCCAGCTTGTTCATTCTTAACGGCCGGAGCAGAGGCCGGGGCGGTAGTCACTGCGATGCCGCGCTGGCGCAGCTGCTGCTCGGCATACTCGATGGAGCGCTCCACCATCACATAGCGGGTCGAGCCCTTCTCCAGCAGCGGCAACATGGCCTGCCAGCGACCGAGGGCGGTCTGGAAGTCCTCTTTCTGCAGTGCCATGAAGGCATAGACGGAGCGGGCCTCGATATTGGCCGGATCCTGGGCGATGGCCCCTTGCAGCAGCTGATCGGCCTGGGCCTCGGATCCCGTCATCATCAGGGCCTGGGCATAGGGCACGGCCACCATGGATTTTTGCGGGGCCAGCTCATAGGCTCGCTCCAGCGCCTCACGGGCCATCTCGGGATCGTTGCCATCCAGGGTCAACCGCCCCAGCAGCAGCCAGCCACGATAGTCGTTCGGCTCGTCCTTGAGGCGAGTGCGCAGCGCCAGGGTGAAGTCCAGCAGATCCTGCTCGGTCACCTGGGCATCTCGTTCCACCAGGATACGGTTGCTGAGCTCCCCGAGCCGGCCGCTGGCATCCTGCCAGCGCTGCACCTCTTGCCAGGCGCCGAGCTTGTAGTAGAGGCCGACGCTCACCACTACCAGCACCAGCACACCCGGGATCCAGATCAGACTCTTGCCACCGCGGGCGGTCTGCTCCACGTCTGGGATGTCATCGAGCAAACTGCGCTGCAGCTCCACCAGGGACTCGGATTCCTCCGCCAGCACCCCCTGCTCACGTTCCTCGCCTATCTCGAGCACCCGCTGGCGATAGAGCTGCTTGTTGAGGGCCGAGCGGCTGATGCTCTGACGAGCCTCACCACGCCACAGCGGCAGGATCAGCGCCAGGCTGACCAATACCAGCAGGGCCGCGCCCAAAATCCAGAATGCGGTCATTGTTTCTCTTCCTCTTTGAGCAGGGCAGCCAGCCGTGCCTGCTCTTGTTCGCTCAGGGCACTCTCGGCCTGTGCGGCGGCGGGGGAACGGCGGCGGCTTCGCACCACCACTGTGGTGGCGCCGATGACGATGACCAGCAAGGGGCCGAGCCAGAGGATCAGGGTCGAGGCCATCAGGGGCGGATCATAGAGGATGAAGTTGCCGTAGCGGGCCACCATGTAATCCACCACCTGCTGCTTGTCCTTGCCCTCCCGTACCATCTGATAAGTCTTGTCACGCAGGTCCTTGGCGAGCCCGGCGTTGGAGTCGGCGATGTCCTGGTTCTGACACTTGGGGCAACGCAGCTCCTTGGTCAGCTCCCGGAAGGTCTGCTCCTGAGCGTCGCTGTCGAAGGTATAGACATCGATGGCAGCTCGGGCCTGACCGGCGCCAAACAGTCCCGCCATCAGCAGCAAGGACGCAATAAGCGTTTTCATCGGTCGCTCCCTTATTTCATGGCGTCATAGATGGGTTTGAGGGTCGAGGCCCAGACTTCGGGATTGACGTCCCCCACGTGGCGGTAACGGATGATGCCCTGACTGTCGATAAAGAAGGTCTCGGGGGCGCCGTAGACGCCGAGATCCAGTCCCAGCATGCCATCCGGATCGTAGAGGTTGATCTGATACGGGTTGCCGAGCTCGGCCAACCACTTGATGGCCTTGTCCCGCTCGTCCTTGTAGTTCATGCCGACGATATAGATGCCCTGCCCCGCGAGCTGCTTGAGGTAGGTGTGCTCCCCATAACAGGTCGGGCACCAGGTCGCCCAGACGTTAAGCAGCATGGGGCGGCCCTTGAGGATGCTCCTGTCGTGCTGCTTGTTGAGATCATAGATATCCTGCAGGGTGAACACGGGCACCTCCTTGTCCACCATCACGGATTCCAGCTTGGTCGGATCGGAATAGAGCCCCTTGAACAGGAACACGGCCCCCATCAGGAAGATGATGAACGGCAGCAGAAACAACCAGGTTTTACGGCTCATGGCTTGGATTCCTCTTCACGACGACCGAAACGATAGCGTTTGTCCAGCATCGCCAGCACGCCGCCGATGGCCATGAAGACGCCGCCGAACCAGATCCAGCGCACGAACGGCTTGTAGTAGATGCGCACCGCCCAGGCGCCGTTGTCGAGCTGCTCGCCGAGCGCCGCATAGAGATCCCGGGTGATGCCCGCATCGATGGCGGCTTCCGTCATCGGCATGCGACTCACCTTGTACATCCGCTTCTCCGGCTTGAGCAGAGCGACCTGCTTGCCGTCCCTGTGCACTTCCAGCACGCCCTTGAAGCCGTCGTAGTTCGGACCGTTCTTCTCCTTGATGCCGGTGAAGACAAATTCGTAGTCGGCAAAGTGCACCCGATCGCCTGCCTGCATACGCAGGTCCTTCTCGATGCTGTAGTTCTGGGTGCAGGCGATGCCTATGATGCTGACCGCGAGCCCCACATGACCCAGGATCATGGCCCAGTGGCTGTTGCCAAGCTTGCGCACCCCGGTGGTGAAGTCGTGCTTGTGGGTGGCGCGCACCCAGGTCTCCTGCACGCTGGTGATGATGATCCAGGTGCCGAGCCCGATGCCGAGTGCGGCCCAGGGTTTGAACTCTTCAGCCAGCAACAAGGGCAGGCCGATCGCGGCTGCCAGGCTCAATACCAGCGCCAATATCACCTTGAGTTTGAGCTCACCCAGCTCCTGACGGCGCCAGCGGAACAAAGGGCCCAGCCCCAGCAGCAGGGCGAACGGGATGATGAGCCAGCTGTAGATATGGTTGAAGAAGGGGGTACCGATGGAGATGCTACCCAGCCCCAGCTCCTTGTGCACCAGGGGCAGCAGGGTGCCGAGCAGCACGGTCAACAGGCCCGCCACCAGCAGTATGTTGTTGCCAAGCAGCAGGGTCTCCCGGCTCCACAGCTCGTGCTTGCCGTGGCTCTTGACCTGGGAGCCTTTGAAGGCGAACAGCAGCAGGGAGCTGCCGATCACCGCCAGCAGGAAGCCGAGGATAAAGAGGCCGCGAGTCGGATCCGAGGCGAAGGCATGGACCGACACCAGCACGCCGGAGCGCACCAGGAAGGTACCGAGCAGGCTCAGGGAGAAGGCAGAGAGTGCCAGCAGCACTGTCCAGGCCTTGAAGGTTGCGCGTTTCTCACTCACCGACAGGGAATGGAGCAGCGCCGTGCCCGCCAGCCAGGGCATGAAGGAGGCGTTTTCCACCGGATCCCAGAACCACCAGCCGCCCCAGCCGAGCTCATAATAGGCCCACCAGGAGCCGAGCACTATGCCGAGGGTCAGGAACACCCAGGCGGCCATGGTCCAGGGACGGGACCAGCGCGCCCAGGTGGCATCCAAACGTCCCGTCATCAAGGAGGCGATGGCGAAGGCGAAGGCCACCGAGAAGCCCACATAACCCATGTAGAGCATGGGCGGGTGGAAGATGAGGCCGGGATCCTGCAACAGCGGATTCAAGTCGCGCCCATCCACCGGGAAGTACGGCAGGGTACGGGTGAAGGGATCCGAGGTGAACAGCACGAAGGCGGTGAAGCCCACCGAGATGAGGCCGAGCACCCCGAGCACTCGCGCCACCGCATCGAGCGGCAGGCTGCGGCTCAGCAGGGCCACGGCGGCGGTCCAGCCGCCGAGCGTCAACACCCACAGCAGCAAGGAGCCCTCGTGGGCGCCCCACACCGCAGAGATGCGGTAGGCGAGCGGCAGCAGGCTGTTGGAGTTGGTAGCCACGTACTGCACGGTGAAGTCGTTGTCCACAAAGGCCCAGGTCAGGCAGAGGAACGACAACAGCAGCAGCAGGAACTGGGCATAGGCGAGCGGACGGGCCGCCGACATCATGCCGATACGGCCCCAGCTTGCGCCGAGCAGCGGGTAGCTGCCGAGCAGCAGGGCGGTGGCAAACGCCAGGATCAGTGCGAATTGCCCGAGTTCTGGGATCATGCTTGAGCTCCTTTCAATCGAGCCGCGACCTGAACCTGCTCACGGGCGAGAAACGGTGAAAACGACATCAGGAAGGAGGCGCTCATTGCTTGGCCCCCTTCAGCTGCGCCTCGGTATATTCGGGTTTGAAGTGCATGCCGTTGGTGGCGTCGGCCACTTCCGGCGGCATGTAGTTCTCGTCGTGCTTGGCCAGCACCTCGAAGGCGGCGACCGTAGTGGCATCCTTGAGATTGCCCTGGGCGACTATCCCCTGCCCCTCACGGAACAGGTCCGGCAGTATGCCGTCAAATTCCACCGTCACCAGATGGCCGCCGTTGTCCACCAGCTTGAAGGAGACCTTGAGGCTCTGGGGATCCCGCACCACGGAGCCGGGTACCACCAGGCCACCGATGCGCAGGCGTTGCCCCTCCTCGGGCTTTACCTTGTCCGGTCCCTTGCCCTCGACCAGCTCGCTCGGGGTATAGAAGAGATCGATGTTCTGGCTGAGGGCATAGAGCACCAGGCCAATCACGCTGGCAAGGCCGAGGCTGATGGCCAGTATGATGGTGAGGCGTTTCTTGCGTCTCGGGGTCATAGGGTGTTCTCCATCTGCTGGGCCGCCTTGCGACGGGCCTCACGAGCCTGTTTGTTGCGCAACTCACCGAGCAGGCTGCGGGTTTTCAATCGGGTGGAAATGACGATGCCGACCAGGCAGAGCCCGGTCAGACCGAAGGAGAGCCAGACGTAGAAGGCATAGCCCCCCATCGCCATGAAGTCACTGAATGAGGCAAAGTGCATGCTTACTTCTCCTGCCTGGCGATGTCGGCGACCCAGGGGCGATGCCACTCCCGCATCAGGAGTTCATTGCGAAAACGCATCAGGGTCAGGGCGCCGAGGAAGGTCGCGAACGCCAGAATCATGATGAGTAGCGGCCACAGCATCTCGGGGGAGATGGAGGGTTTGTCGAACTTGGTGATGGAGGCGCCCTGGTGCAATGTGTTCCACCACTCCACCGAGTAGTGAATGATGGGCAGGTTGATCACCCCCACCAGCGCCAGAATGCCGGCGGCGCGTCCCGCCACCACCTTGTCGCTGAAGGCGTTGTAGAGCGCGATGACGCCGAGATAGAGGAACAGCAGAATCAACTCAGAGGTGAGGCGCGCATCCCAGACCCACCAGGTGCCCCACATGGGCTTGCCCCAGGCGGCGCCGGTGAACAGGGCGATAAAGGTGAACACGGCGCCGACCGGGGCGATGGCCGCCACCGTCATGTCGGCCATGCGCAGTTGCCACACCAGACCGATGAAGGCCGCCACCGCCATGGTGGAGTAGGCCCCCATGGAGAGAATGGCGGCGGGCACGTGGATGTAGATGATCCGAAAAGAGTCACCCTGCTGGTAGTCCGCGGGGGCAAACGCCAGCCCCCAGACAGTGCCTACGATGAAGGCGAGCAGACTGATGCCCGCAAACCAGGGCAGCAGAGTCCCGGCCAGCCGGTAGGCTCGCTCGGGTTTGGCATAAGGGTGCAACCATTTCCACATAGCTCACAAAACCTTTCAGTTATTAATTTTATAGTGGCGAGGCCTACCATACCCACTGCCGGAAAACATCATATCCCCCGAAAGCAATAAGCAGCCATCCCCTTGATCTATCTCAATTATACATTCTCGAAAAAGGCCTCAAAAAGGGCTTTTTGAATAATTAATCAGTTAACGCTGACCCGCAGTGCCGCCGAGATCGCCAGGGGGGTCAGGGTCAGGGCGCCCACCAGCATGGCCCCCAAAATAGCCAGTTGTCCGGCATAGGGCATGCCCATGCTGGCCGCGTCGATGGCGGAGGTGGCGAAGATCAGCACCGGAATATAGAGCGGCAGCAGCAGCAGGCTGAGCAGCACCCCGCCCTTGCGCAGCCCCGCCGTCAGCGCCACCCCAACCGCCCCGAGCAGGCTCAGCACTGGGGTGCCGAGCGCCAGGGTCGCCACCACGGCGAGATAGGTCTTCATGTCCAGGGAGAGCAGGATGGCGAGCAAGGGGGAGACCAGCAGCAGCGGCAGACCGGTCAGTAGCCAGTGAGCGACCACTTTCGCCAGCGCCAGCAGCCCGAGTGGATGGGGCATCAGCATCATCTGCTCGAGGGCGCCGTCGCTGAAGTCATCGCGAAACAGCCGTTCCAGGGAGAGCATGGCGGCGAGCAGGGCTGCCACCCAGATGATGCCGGGGGCGATGCGGGCCAGCAGCTGGGGCTCGGGGCCGATTCCGAGCGGAAACAGGGTAATGACGATGAGGAAGAACCAGAGCGGATTGAAGATGTCGGCGCGCTGGCGCAGGGCCATCAGCAGCTCCCGCTGGATCAGGGTGAATACGGCGCTGAGCATGGGTCACTCCTGCAGCAAGGGGGTGAGGGAGAGGGTCTTCAACCGCCCCTGCATCAGGGTCAGGTCCTGATGGGTGGTGAGCACCACCATGCCCCCCCGCTCGGCGTGAGTGAGGAACAGGCGCTCAAGCACCTTGACACCCTGCTTGTCGATGGCGGTGAAGGGTTCATCCAGGATCCAGAGTGCTGGCTGATCAGACAGCCAGAGCCGGGCCAGGGCCACCCGCCGCTGCTGACCGGCTGAGAGCTGACCGGCGGGGTAATCTTCAAACCCGGCGAGGCCGACCTGGGCCAATACCTGCCACAAGTCCACGTCAGAAGAGCCGCTGCCGTGCAGCTTCTGATAGAAGGCGAGATTCTCGAGGGGGGTCAGGGTCGCCTTGACGCCGGGCTGATGGCCCAGATAGAGCAGGTTGGCATGGTATTCATCGCGGCAACGGCGGATCTCCTCCCCGTTCCAGCACACCTCACCGGCGAAAGGTTGGGATAAGCCGGTCAGCAGGCGCAACAGGCTGGTCTTGCCGACCCCGTTCGGACCCTCAATTTGCACCAGATCGCCAGCCGTCACCGCGAAGGTGAGGTGTTCAAACAGGGTGCGATCTTCACGCACGCAGCTCAGATTGTTGGCTTGAAGCAGCATGAGGATGTAATCATTGAAAATGAGGCGGCCTGCATATTAACACAGGATCTGGGAGCGTCTTTTCAAAGATACCAATAATCAACAGGATTTGTGGGGAAGATCGCGCCTTGGCGGCGGCAGATATGGCAGGGGAAATCGGGGGAGCAGATGCCTCCCCCTGGATTCAGGAGCGGCCTTTGCGCAGGGAGATCAAGAGCTCAGCTTCCGCCTGCGGCAATTCGCATTCGCTCATCACCTCGTCGAGATCGGCGCCGAGCTCCACCATCTTGGCGGCGCGGCTGTAGAGGCGGCGTTCAGGATCCTGCAGGGTCAGCTCCTGCTGACTGTCATGGATCTTCTGCATGGCCCCCTCTGCCGACTGCAGACGCTGACCCATGCCGATGGCACCTGTGTGCAGCTCCATCATCTGCTTGCGCAGACTCTCGAGCTGCCCCTGCAGCGTCTCTACCCTGGCCTCGGACTCTCGTCGGCTGCGGCGCTGGCCAAGGATCCCCACCAGGGCCAACACCAATGCCAACAAGGACAACCCCAAGGCTGCGAATTCAATCATCAAACCATCACCTTAACTGTCGTGGGGCGCCGTCACGGCGACCCCAGGATTGGGTCCCTTCAGACCCGGGTTCATCGAACGCACTTGTTCCCATTACAGGGAGCCAATGTCGTCCCACTCTTCGTCCGACAGCAGCTTGTTGAGATCCACCAGGATCAGCAGCTGACCATCGCGGTTGCTGACACCCTGGATGAACTTGGCGCTCTCCTCCGTGCCCACCGCCGGCGCGGCATCGATCTCGGAGGAGCGCAGGTAAACCACCTCGGCCACGCTGTCCACCATGATGCCGATGACCTGCTTCTCCGCCTCTATGATGACGATGCGGGAGTTCTCGCTCACGTCCCCGGCCGGCAGGCCGAAACGGGAGCGGGTATCGATGACGGTCACCACATTGCCACGCAGGTTGATGATGCCCAGCACATAGTCGGGAGCGCCCGGCACAGGGGCGATCTCGGTGTAGCGCAACACCTCCTGTACCTGCATAACGTTGATGCCATAGGTCTCGTTTTCCAGCTGGAAGGTCACCCACTGCAGCACTTCATCTTCGGCCAGATTCTGGGCGATATTGCGCTTCTCTGTCATGTTCTTAATCCTTGTATGAACCCGTCAACGGGTAAAATTAGCAATAAAACCACGGTATTGCCGATCTGATCAGCGACCTTCTATGTTCACACCCCGGCCAAGCAGCACCAGCAGCTCTTTGACGTGCAGCAGGGCGCACATCTTCTCCTTGACCATGCCCGCCAGCCAGGGGCGTTTGCCCTCCTGATGACGCCACTTCACCTGGTCACGGCGCAGCAGCTCCGTGCCCTTGAGCTGATGGCAGGCGAGCCCCCAGGGGGATTCTCCCAGCATGATCAAGTTCTTGTATTCGGGCACCTCGAGCGTTTGATCCGGCATCACCCAGAGCGCCGTGTCCACCACGTTCATCTTCTGCTCACGGGACGCCATGATGCCGCGATACCAGGCCGGCTGACCAAACAATGAAGTCACCTCCCCCAGCTGGTGAATGCCACCGAGCTCGGTCAGGGGCACCGCAAAAGTCACCCCGGCCACGTCGAAGAAGAGTGCCTGAAATTCGTTGCCCGTGTCCAAGTTTTCCCAGGTCGACGGGGCGGGCGCCGCCTCGACGGCCAGGGCCAGCTCAGGTTCTGTGACCGGTAGGATGGCGGGCTCGGCACTCTCGAGATGCACTTCGGGCAACATGGGCTCGACCAGCGTCTCAACCTCGACCGAAGTGCTCGCCTCGGCTTCCACCTCGATTTGAAAAGGCTCGGCCTGGTGCTCCTCATGGCTCAGGGCATCCATCTCGAACTGCACCTGACCCACCTGGGCCAGCAGCTCACTCAGCTGCTCCAGCCTGGCATCGGCCTCCAGGTAGGGGGCCGCCACCTCAGGCATTGAGACTGGCTGTGCCTGACGCAGCAACGCAGGCGCCGGCTCCTCATCTTCCAGGCTCTCCCGCAGCAGGGCATCATCCAGCAGCAGGGAGTGGAAGTAATCATC
Source organism: Aeromonas lusitana (assembly GCF_002812985.1). Taxonomy (GTDB): domain Bacteria; phylum Pseudomonadota; class Gammaproteobacteria; order Enterobacterales; family Aeromonadaceae; genus Aeromonas; species Aeromonas lusitana. The sequence goes on along the minus strand of NZ_PGCP01000019.1, from coordinate 41,784 downwards.
CATGGCCCGAACCTGGGTGGTCTCTCTCATGGCTTCACCTCATGGGTTCGTTGACGCTCTTCGGCATCGAGATAATTGAGCAGCGTATCGTAGGCATAGGTGCCACGGCTGCCCGGCGCATAGATGGAGGGGGGAATGTGCAGCAAGCTGGCATCCCGGAACTTGGTATCGATGGGGATGACCGCATTCCACACCGCCTCGCCATACTGCTCCTTGATGGATTGCAATGTCATCAGGGAGGCACGGGTGCGCTTGTCAAACATGGTCGGGATCACGGTATAGCGGAACTTGTCCCGCTTGGACCGCTGCATGATCTCGAACGTCTTCATCATCCGCTCCAGCCCCTTCAGGGCCAGGAATTCGGTCTGCACCGGCACCAGGATCCGATCGCAAGCCGCCAGGGCGTTGACCATCATGACCCCGAGCACGGGCGGGCAATCGATCAGCACATAATCATACTGATCCTGCACCCGCAGCAGGACACGCTTGAGCACCAGCCCCATCCCCTCCCGGTTGCCCATGACCCTGTCCAGTGTCGCCAGGGTAATGGAGGCCGGCAGCAGGCTGATGTTGTCGAACTTGGTCTTGAGGGTCATACGGTTGACCAGCTCGCTACTTGGCTTGGCCGCCTGGAACAGCTCGTACAAAGTGCCCTCCAGCCGATCCGAATCAAAATCGAAATAGGAGGTCAGGGAGGCGTGGGGGTCGGTGTCGATCAGCAGCACCCGTTGGCCACGCTGGGCCAACAGCCCCGCGAGGGAGACTACTGTGGTGGTTTTACCGACTCCACCCTTCTGATTGGCAACCGTCCAAACAATCAATGTATCAATCCTGTCTTGTTGTTATGCGTATGCCACCACCGGGCAGCGTCACTACCTTGACGTCCTCGCTCTCCACCGCCTGCAGCGCGACCGGAGTCGAAACCGGGCTCACCGTCTGGGGGCTGGCCGGTGCGGGTCGCGGCACCCAGGCGAATCTGGATATGGCGACCACCACCTTGCGATTCTGTAACCGCCCCTGCTCACTGCTGTTATCGGCGAAGGGAGAGAATTCCCCATAGGCCTCGTAGGCGAGCCGCTGGGGCGCAATCCCCTTGCCTATCAAATCGAGCAGCACGGCCTCGGCACGGGCCGCAGAAAGTGTCCAATTGGAGCGGAAAATTTCATTGTTTATCTGCTGGTTATCCGTATAACCCCGCACCCTGACATAGTTATCGACCGGTTTGAGAATACCTGAAAGCGTATCGAGCACGGGGGCCGCATTCGCTCCCAGGAAGGCGCTGCCGCTGTTGAACAGCAGGCCGGAGCTCAGCTCCACCGTCAGCCAGTTGTCATCCTGCGCCAGCTTGACCACCCCGGCTTCCACCAGGGATCCCATGGTCTCCTGCAGTTGCAGGGCTATGGTGGCCAGCGCCGTCCCCTCTTGCTGGATGGGGGTGCCCGTGATGGGAGCGAGGGAGGGTGAGGGAGACGCCTGACTCTCCAGCAGCGTGGCGGCCGCCGACACAGGGTTGTTCAGCAGGGACTTGCCCTGCCCCTCCAGCAAGCCATCGCTGCGCGGTGTCACCTGGTTGAATGCCTGGGTCATGCCCTCGATGACGGCGCGATACTGCTCTTTGTTGACGATGGCGACGGAGTAGAGCACCACGAACAGGGCGAAGATGAGCGTCATGTAATCGGCGTAGGAAACCAGCCAGCGGTCGAGGTGCTCTCGCCCTTGCAGGTGCAAACGATAGCGCTTGCGCATGGTTATTCCCCTTTCAGTCAGATAACCCAGTAACCACCGACCGGCAAGCCTCTTCGTGGACGAGATGCCATGGCGTCGGCTATTCGCCCTTCAGATAGGCCCGTAACCGCCGCTCGACCTGCAGACCATTCTCCCCGTGGGCGATGGCCAGCAACCCCTCCAGTGTCATCTCCTGATAAAGACCGTACTGGTAGTGGAAAGCCCTGAGGCGATTCGCAATTGGCAGATAAATGAGGTTCGCAAAGCCAACTCCGTAGATGGTTGCCACGAAGGCGATGGCGATGCCGGCGCCGAGCGTGTCTGGCTGATCCAGGTGGAACATGGCTTGGATGAGGCCGATCACCGCCCCTATGATGCCGATGGTCGGGCTATAGCCTCCCATGGCCTCAAACACCCGGGCGGCATGCTCGTTGCGCTCCTGCTCGATGTCGATATCCGCCTCTTGCAGCATGCGGATGTCGTCGATGGAAACCCCGTCCACTATCATGGTGAGGCCCTGGCGGGTGAAGGGATCGGACTCCGCTTCGGCCTGATCCTCCAGTGCCAACAAGCCTTGCTGGCGCGCGAACTGGGCCCAGGTCTGCAGCCGCTCGGCCTGCTCGCGCAAGTCCCACTGCGGCGGGAACAGCATCCAGCGCACCTGGTTAAGCGCCCTTTGCATGTATTTGCGCGGGGTCTGCAGGATCACGGCGCCCCAGGTGCCGCCAACCACGATGACGAAGGCTGGCCCGTCGAGCAGGGTCATCAGGGTGCCGCCGTGCCACCACTGGGCTACCGCGACGGCGCCCAGCGCCAGCAACAGGCCAAACATGCCCATGTTCAGCGACCCAACTCGACCAGGATGCGCTGGGCCACCCGGTCCAGCGGCAGGGATTCGCTTGCGATGCCCGCCTTGGCCACCGCCTGCGGCATGCCGTAGACCACGCAGGAGGCTTCATCCTGCGCCCAGATGGTGGCGCCCTGCTCCTTGAGCAGACGCGCCCCATCCCGGCCATCGGCGCCCATGCCGGTCAGCACTATGGCCAGCACCTTGTCGCCATAGGTCTTGGCGGCCGAGGCAAAAGTGATGTCCACGCAGGGTTTGTAGTTGACCTTGTCATTGCCCTCTATGATGCGCAGACGGGCACCGGGACTGCGTCCCTCCAGCAACATCTGTTTGCCGCCGGGGGCGAGATAGGCGTGGCCGGGCTTGAGCACATCGCCGTCTTCGGCCTCCTTGACCCCTATCTGGCACAGGCCGTTGAGACGGGCGGCAAAGGCGGCGGTAAAGGTCGCCGGCATATGCTGGATCAGCAATATTGGATGGGGGAAATCCCCCGGCAGCTTGGTCAGCACGTTTTGCAGGGCAACCGGACCGCCGGTGGAAGTGCCGATGGCCACCAGCTGGTAGCTCTTGCCGCTGCGCTTGAAGCTGGCAGGGGCGCTCGGCGCCCGGGCGGGTTCGGGCTGGCGCTCGGCGAGGCGCCCGGCCGCACCAGCGGAACTGGCAGCGCCGCCGAGCACGGGACGTGCCAGCGGCTCCGGCGCCCTGGGTTTGGCCGCCATCAGGAAGCGCTTGCGGGCTATCTCCTTGACGCGCTGCTGCAGCAGGCGCACCGCCTCATCCTTGTCACGGGCGATGTCTTCGAATTTCTTGGGCAGAAAATCGAGGGCACCGGCATCCAGCGCATCCAGGGTCGCCTTGGCGCCATCGTGGGTCAGCGAGGAGAACATCAGGATGGGGGTCGGACACTTGGCCATGATCTCGCGTACGGCGCTGATGCCGTCGAGCACCGGCATCTCTATGTCCATGGTGATGACGTCGGGCCGCAGTTGCAGCGCCTTGTCTACCGCCTCCCGCCCGTTCTGGGCCGTGTCGATCACCGTCATCAGGGGATCCTGATTGATGATCTCACTCACCCTGCGGCGGAAGAAACTCGAATCGTCGACCACTAATACCTTGACTGCCATTGTTATTCTTCTATCTCCTTGGGCCAGAACTCTCAGTGGCGACGTGCATAGGCCTTGAGCAGGCTGGGCACGTCCAGGATGAGGGCGATGCCGCCATCGCTGGTGATGGTGGCGCCGGCCATGCCAGGGGTTCCCTGCAGCAGGTTGTCCAGCGGCTTGATGACCACCTCTTCCTGGCCGATGAGGTTATCCACCACGAAGCCGACCTGCTGGGTACCGATCTGCACTATGACCACGTGGCCTGTGTCCTGGCGCGCCGTCTTGCCGGCGCCACGCACCAGCCACTTGTGCAGATAGAACAGGGGTATCGCCTTGTCGCGCACGATGATGGTGAGCTGGCCGTCGACCACGTTGGCTTTTTTAAGATCCAGGTGGAAAATTTCGTTCACGCAGCCCAGCGGCAGGGCGAAGGTCTGTTGACCCACCTCCACCATCAGGGTCGGCAAGATGGCCAGGGTGAGCGGCACCTTGATCTCCAGCCGGGTACCCTTGCCCCAGGTGGAATCGATGTGGACTGAGCCATTGAGGCTGACAATGCTGGTTTTCACCACATCCATGCCGACACCACGACCGGAAATATCGGAAATCTCCGATTTGGTAGAGAAACCGGGAGCAAAAATCAGGTTGTAAGCGTCATTATCACTCATGCGCGCCGCGCTGTCGGCGTCGAGCACACCCCGGCTGATGGCGATGGACTTCAGCTTCTCCGGATCCATGCCGGCGCCGTCATCCTCGATGCAGAGCAGGATATGATCCCCCTGCTGGGAGGCGCTCAGGGTGATGGTGCCCTGACGGGGCTTGCCCGCCTTCTCGCGCACATCCGGCATCTCGACGCCGTGATCGCAGGAGTTACGCACCAGGTGGACCAAGGGATCGGCCAGGGCCTCGACCAGGTTCTTGTCGAGATCCGTCTCCTCCCCGACCATGATGAGCTCGATGTCTTTCTTGAGAGTCCGGGCCAGGTCGCGCACCACCCGCGGGAAGCGACCGAACACCTTCTTGATGGGCTGCATGCGGGTCTTCATCACCGCGCCTTGCAGATCGGCGGTCACCACATCCAGGTTGGCCACCGCTTTGGACATCTCTTCGTCGTTGCTGGCGATGCCGAGGCTCACCAGGCGGTTACGCACCAGCACCAGCTCCCCCACCATGTTCATGATGACGTCCAGGGTCTTGGTATCCACCCGCACAGTGGTGTCGTTTTGTACCGTGCTGTTCTCGGTCGGGGCCGCCTGTTTGGCGGGTGCGGGTGCGGGGGCAGGCGCCGCCGCTGGCTTGGCTGGCGCAGACGCGGCCTTGGCAACCGGTGCCGGGCTGGGAGCGGGGGCGCTGGGTGGCGTGACCGGTGCGGGCGTTGGCGCAGCAGGGGCCGGCGCCGCCATGCTGTGCTGTGGCGCCTGGCCACGGCCGTGCAGCTCGTCCAGCAGGCGTTCGAACTCATCGTCGTCGATGAGCTCGTCCACCTCTTTTTGAACTGACTGCAGCGGGCTCAGGTCTGGAGCACCACCGTGCTGGCCCTGACCGTGCAGTTGATCGAGCAGCGCCTCGAACTCGTCGTCCGTGATGTCACCGGAACCGCTCAGCACGGGGGCAACCGGCACGGTCGGCGCCTTGCCGGCGCCATGCAGCTCGTCGAGCAGCCGTTCGAATTCGTCGGCGGAGATCTCGTCGATGGATCCTCCGCCATTGACCGCAGCCGGTGCGCTCGCGGCGACGATAACCGGCTCGGGTACTGGTTCGGGAATGGGTTCTGGCAAGGGGGCTGGCGCGGCCGCACTGGCGGTGCGCAGCTGCTCCTGGCCTTCGGGTTTGCACAACTCGTGCAAGTCGTGCAGCAGATCGGCGGAGGCCGCGCTGGTGGGCTCCCGGTTCTGTACCTGGGCAAACATGACATTGATGGCATCGAGCGCCTGCAGGATGACATCCATCAGCTCGGCGGTGACGGTTCGCTTGCCGTTGCGCAAGATGTCGAACACGTTCTCGGCGCCGTGGCAGACGTCCACCAGCTCGGTCAGGGAGAGGAAACCCGCTCCCCCCTTGACGGTATGGAAGCCGCGGAAGATGGCATTCAACAGATTCTTGTCATCGGGTCGCTTTTCCAAGTCGACCAGTTGTTCAGACAACTGTTCCAATATTTCTGATGCTTCGACCAAAAAGTCTTGCAGTATGTCTTCATCAACTTCGAAGGCCATGCGTCACTCCATTAGAATCCCAGGCTAGACAGCAGATCGTCCACATCGTCCTGACCATTGACCACATCGGATCGGGTCTGCGGATTCATGATGGGACCTTCCGCTTCGATACCGCTTGCCGGCAAAGTGCGCACCGAATTCTCGGCAACGGCCTCACCAAACATGGTCAGCATCTCTATCAATTTTGTTTCGACTTCCTGTACCAGCTTGATTACCTTGCGGATCATCTGACCGGTCAGGTCCTGGAAATCCTGAGCCATCAGAATTTCCGTCAGCAGTTGTCGTAATTTATCGGCATCCGTCTCTGAAGCCTTAATAAAATCATTCAGTTGATGGCAGAGTGCCTTGAATTGACCGAGTTCGAGTTCCCGGCTCATCAAAGCATTCCAATTGGGCATCACCAGCTGGATGTTGTCATTGAGGCGATCGGCGATGGGCAGGCTGGCCTCGACCGCATCCATGGTGCGGTTGGCGGCCTTGTCCGTCATGTCGATGACATAGCTCAGACGCTCCCGGGCATCGGGGATCTCGTGGGTAGCCAGATCGGGGATCCTGGGATCCAGACGAAAGTCTTGTAGAGAGTTATGCAGTTGGCGGGTCAGTTGCCCCACCTTGTCAAACAGGGCCGCCGCATTGGGGGCACACACATCGGCGAGGATGGTATCGGCCTGTTCAAACTCCTCTCGCTCCAGATGGGCGACCAGCATCCTTGCCTGGTCAAGCGAGATCATGGCACTCGTTTTGGCCTTCATCCCTGCCGCTCCTTAGCCGATTCGTTCAAAGATTTTGTCGAGCTTCTCTTTGAGAGTGGCGGCGGTGAACGGCTTGACGATATAACCGTTGACCCCGGCCTGGGCGGCTTCGATGATCTGCTCGCGCTTGGCTTCGGCAGTCACCATCAACACCGGCAGGTGCTTGAGTTTGTCATCGAGGCGAATGGCCTTGAGCAGGTCGATGCCCTGCATACCAGGCATGTTCCAGTCGGTGACCACAAACTGGTAGTCGCCGTTCTTCAACATCGGCAGCGCCGTGTTGCCATCGTCTGCTTCATGGGTATTGTTATATCCCAGGTCACGCAGCAAGTTCTTGATAATCCGGCGCATCGTCGAAAAGTCATCCACGATGAGGATTTTCATGTTCTTGTCCAAAATTCCCTCCTAAATAGCCGCCAAAACGGCTCTCTTACATGATGCAGAACGCAGGTTTTATGGGGCGGATTATGCCTTAGAGTTGTGTTCCAGTGTAGCCAGTACAACCACTTATAAATTCCAATCTCGCAAGCGGGCGCGCAATCTGTGCATGGCCTGACTGTGGATCTGGCTCACCCGAGACTCGCTTACGCTCAAGACTTCACCTATTTCGCGCAGGTTCAGCTCCTCGTCGTAATACAAGGAGAGCACCAGCGCCTCGCGCTCGGGCAGGCGGGAGATATGCTCGGCCAGGGCGCCCTGGAAGCGCTCGGCCGCCAGGTCGTCGAAGCCACCGTGGCTGGCGTCATCGGGATGCCCTATCACATCCTCGCTGACCCCCAGATCCTCGATACCGATGATCTTGCCGCAGGAGACATCCTGCAGCATGGCGTGATACTCACCGAGGGAGACTCCCATGCGGGCGGCCACCTCGGTGTCCCTGGCGTCGCGGCCATGGGATTGCTCCACGTTTTCGATCGCCTCCGCGATGGCGCGGCTGTTGCGGTGCACAGAGCGCGGCACCCAGTCGCCACGGCGAATTTCGTCGAGCATGGCACCGCGGATGCGAATGCCGGCATAGGTTTCAAAGCTGGCGCCCTTGCTGCCGTCAAAGTTACGGGTCGCTTCGAGCAGCCCAATCATACCTGCCTGGATCAGGTCATCCAGCAAGACACTGCTCGGCAGGCGAGCCAACAAGTGCTGGGCGATCCGTTTCACCAGCGGAGCATGACGCTCGACCAGCACATAGGAATCCTGATGACGCAAGTATGCTTGGGTTTTATTCACGGGAGTCTTCCTGTGCTATGACCGGCTTTTGCAATAAATTCTCGAGGAAAAACTCGAGGTGGCCACCCGGCTGGTTCGGGATGGGCCAGCTCGCCGCCTTGTTGGCCAGGGCGCGAAACGCCAGGGCCGCCGGTGATTTGGGAAACGCCTCGACGATCAGCTTCTGCTTGCGCACGGCGGCGCGCAGATTGGTGTCATAGGGCACGCAGGCCACCAGCTCCAACGAGGTGTCGAGGAAGCGATCCGTGACCCGGGTCAGCTTGGCGTAGAGCTCCTGCCCCTCGCGCAAGGAGCGGACCATGTTGGCCACCACCTTGAAGCGAAACACCCCATGATTCTTGGAGAGGATCTTGATGAGGGCATAGGCATCCGTGATGGAGGTGGGCTCGTCGCACACCACCACCATGATGTCCTGGGCCGCGCGGGTGAAGCTCAGCACCATGTCGGAGATCCCCGCCGCCGTGTCCACCAGCAGCACATCCACCTGGGTCTTCATCTCGCTGAAAGCGCGGATGAGCTCGGCATGCTGCGTCGGCGAGAGCTCGACCATGGACTGGGTCCCGGAGGTCGCCGGCACTATCATCATGCCGTAAGGCCCCTCGACTATGATGTCGTCTATGGTGCACTCACCGGCCAGCACGTGGGACAGGTTGCGGTGTACCCGCAGCCCCAGCATGACGTCGACGTTGGCGAGGCCAAGGTCGGCATCCAGTACCATCACCCGCTTGCCCTGGGCAGCCATGGCGCCTGCCACGTTCAGGGTGACGTTGGTCTTGCCCACGCCCCCCTTGCCTCCAGACACGGCGATCACTTTCACTCGATTGTTTTGACGCATTTTGCGCAGACCACTCGCCTGATCCATATACATGTTACTCATAAAACTCCGAATCTTCGGTCTCGCCAAAACCTGAACCCCAGAAATAGGGATCCTCTGCTTCCCGCTCCAGCGAGCCCATGGCGGCGCCGACTAGCTGCGCCGCATTGGCAACTTGAATATCTTCCGGCACCCGTTGCCCATCCGTGATGTAGCTGATGGGCAGGGCATTCTGGATGCACACGTTGATCACTTCCCCCAGATTCAGGCTCTCGTCGAGCTTGGTCAGGATGCAACCGGAGAGCGGGATGCGCCGGAAGTGATCCACCGCCTCCTGCATCACCCGACGCTGGGAGGTGGCGGACATGACCAGATAACTGCGAATACGTACCTTGGCATTCTTGACCAGGGTGTCGAGCTGTTCGGTCAGGCGGATATCCCGCTGACCCACACCGGCGGTGTCGATGAGCACCAGCCGGCGATGACGGAACTGGTAGAGCGCATTGGCCAGCTCCTCGGCGTCCCGCACCTGACGCACCGGGCAGCCCATGATACGACCATAGGTCTGTAGCTGCTCATGGGCCCCGATCCGGTAGTTGTCCGTGGTGATGAGGGCCACCTGCTCGGCGCCGTATTTCATGGCAAAACGCGCCGCCAGCTTGGCGATGGTGGTGGTCTTGCCGACCCCGGTCGGGCCGAGCAGGGCCACCGCGCCGCCCTGGCGCAGAATATCGTCTTCGCTGATCTTGAGCTGAGCCGTCAGCACCTCGGCCAGCTGGGCCATGGCCTGATGGATCGGCATGTCTTCGGGGATGAGGCCCGCCAGCTGATCGGCGAAGGCATCATCGAAGCCCATCTTCTTGAGCTCCTTGATGAGCAGGGCACGCATCGGCTCGCGGCGCTCCACCTCCTGCCACATCAGGCCGGAGATCTGATGCTCCAGCAGCTTGCGGATGCTGGCCATCTCCTTGCGCATCCCTTCCATCTCCTGATCCCGTTGGGGAGCCTGAGTAGGACGCTGACCGGCCGCCGGCCGGGCCTTCGGCTTGGCAGGCTCGGGGGCGGCGCCCCACTGGCCTTGCTCGGCCAGGGTCTTGGGGGCCGCATTGGCGGACACCAGACCGGCGGACTGATTGCCCGCCGCCGCATTCCCGGCCCATGCAGCCGGCGCCGGATTGCCATTGCCCGCCGGGTTGGCCGGGTTGAGTTTCTGCTGACGGGCCAACAGGGCCGCCAGGGTGTCGGCGTAATATTCGTTCTGCTCCTTGGCCGGAGTCGGGCGCGTCATCTGCTTGCCCGCAGACGAGATATTGACGCTCTCATCGTTCAACTGACGGCGAACTGGCGCATCTTTAGGTCCGGGCACCTGGGACTGATAATCGACAGCGGCGACTATCTCCACCCCACCGGTGACCTTCTTGTTGGACATGATGACAGCATCCGGCCCGAGCGTCTCCTTGACCTCGGCCAGCGCCGTTCGCATGTCTTTGGCAAAAAACCGCTTAATCTTCACCCGTCATCTCCGCTAACTAGCCCTGTCCTACCGCACTGACGATGCGGATTTGCTTGTCATCAGGCACTTCCTGATAAGACAGAACGCGCAACCCAGGAATGGCATTCTTGACAAACTTCGCCAGGGTATTGCGCAATATCCCCGATGTCAGAAGCACGGCCGGTTGGCCTTCCAGTTCTTGTCGTTGAGTGGCTTCCACCAGGGAGCGTTGCATCCGCTCCGCCAGTCCCGGCTCTATGCCGGCGCCATCTCCCCCACCTGCTTGCAGGGATTGATGCAATATACGTTCCAATTCTGGTGAAAGGGTGATCACCGGCAGCTCGGGTTCCGGGCCGGCAATCTCCTGCACGATCAACCGGCGCAGGGCGATACGGCAGGCGGCGGTCAGCACTTCCGGGTCAGGACTGCGCGGCGCATACTCCACGAGGGTCTGCAGGATAGTGCGCATATCGCGAATTGGCACGCCTTCATTGAGGAGATTTTGCAATACCTTGACCAGGTTCCCCATGCTGATCACCTCGGGAACCAGGCCTTCCACCAGCTTGCTCTGGTGTTTCCCTATCATGTCCAGCAGTTGCTGCACCTCGTCATGGCCCAGCAGCAAGGCGGCATGGCTGGAGAGGATCTGGCTCATGTGGGTAGCCACCACGGTCGCCGCATCCACCACCGTATAGCCGAGGGTCTGGGCTTGGGAGACCTGCTCCTTGGCGACCCAGACCGCTTCCAGCCCGAACGCGGGATCCTGGGTCGCAATGCCCTGGATCTGGCCGAACACCTGGCCCGGGTTGATGGCCATCTCCTTGTCGTGATAGACGGTCGCCTCCCCCGTGCTCACTCCCATGAGTGTGATGCGGTACTGGTTCGGGGCGAGATCCAGGTTGTCCCGGATGTGCACGGCGGGCACCAGGAAGCCGAACTCCTGGGAGAGCTTCTTGCGCACCCCCTTGATCCGGTTGAGCAGCTCACCCCCCTGGCTCTTGTCCACCAGCGGGATCAGCTGATAACCCACCTCCAGGCCTATGATGTCCACCGGCATGACGTCATCCCAGCTCAGATCCTTCTGCTCGTGGGGTTGATCTGCCGCCTGTGGCAACAATTCGCCCTTGGCCACCTTGGCGGCGCGCTGTTTCTCGCGGCGCAGCAGCCACCAGGCCCCGGCCGCGGCGCATGCCCCCAGACTCAGGAAGGCCAGGTGCGGCATGCCGGGCACGCTGCCCATCATCAGCAGGATGCCGGCGGAGATCACCAGCGCCTTGGGATTTTCAAACAGCTGGCCAAGTACCGCCGTGCCCATGTCCTGATCCGTGTTCTGACGGGTCACTATGATGGCGGCGGCGATGGAGAGCAGCAGGGACGGGATCTGGGCCACCAGGCCGTCACCGATGGCGAGCAGGGTATAGACTTCGGCCGCTTCGCCGAAGGTGAGCTGGTGCTGCACCATGCCGATGATGAAGCCGCCGATGATGTTGATGAAGAGGATCATGATGCCGGCGATGGCATCCCCCTTCACGAATTTGGAGGCACCGTCCATGGAGCCGTAGAAGTCTGCTTCCTGGGTCACGTCCTGACGGCGTTTCTTGGCCTCTTCCTGATTGATGAGACCGGCGTTCAGGTCCGCATCGATGGCCATCTGCTTGCCGGGCATGGCGTCCAGGGTGAAGCGGGCGCTCACCTCGGAGATCCGGCCCGCACCCTTGGTGACCACCACGAAGTTGATGATCACCAGGATCATGAAGACGATGATACCGACCGCATAGTTGCCGCCGATCACCACGTTGCCGAACGCCTCGATCACGTGCCCGGCCGCCGCTGTGCCGTTATGGCCTTCCAGCAGCACCACCCGGGTGGAGGCAACGTTGAGGGCGAGTCGCAGCAGGGTTGCTATCAGCAAGACGGTGGGAAAGGCGGCGAACTCCAGGGGGCGGCGGGTATAGACGGCCACCAGCAGCACTACTATGGAGAGGGCGATGTTGAAGGAGAACAGGATATCCAGCATCAGCGGCGGGATGGGCAAGACCACCATGCCGAGGGAGGCGAGCACCAGCAGCGGGGTCCCGACACCCTTGGTCAGCAACCACCTGTACTCTTTGAATCGGCCCAGTCCTGCCTTGAATCCCATCGTTATTCTCAATTATCAACAGCCAGTGGCGGATTAAAGCAAACATCAAGCCAACAATTCAAATAATTGATTTATATATGTTTTATTTTCAAGCTGTCAGAAGTCCGTCGTTAGCGATCAGCTGGCAGGCAAGAGCGCGCCTGGCAAGAAACCAGGCACACGGCCAGAGAACGGATGGCGCCCAGGCGGGAGTATGAAGAGAGATAAGCGAGACGACCCCTGCCGATTGGCGATCAAAACGCAGAGAAAGCTCTGACGGATAGGCAGGAAAAAGGCGAGAAACCGCCGCCAGGCTTCGGGTGAGCTAAGCCCTTACTGACGGAACTCGGGCGGGATGGGCAAGTCCTTGGCGACCGGGGTCGGCCGGCGGCCACGGCCACGGCGGAACTTCTTGAGCTGATAGACGTAGGCCAGCACCTGGGCCACGGCGGCAAACAGCCCCTCCGGGATCTCATGACCAATCTCGGTGGCGTGATAGATGGCGCGGGTGAGCGGCGGTGACGGCAGTATGGGGATATCGTATTCCCGCCCTATCTCCCGGATCTTCATGGCCACCTCGTCGACGCCCTTGGCCAGCACCTTGGGGGCGGCACCCGGCTTGCTCGCATCGTATTTCAGCGCCACCGAGTAGTGGCTCGGGTTGGTGATGATCACGTCCGCCTTGGGCACATCCCCCATCATGCGGCGCATCGCCATCTGCATCTGCAGCTGGCGGATCTTGCTCTTGACCTCAGGTTTACCCTCGCTGTCCTTGAACTCGTCCTTGATCTCCTGCTTGGTCATCTTGAGCTGACGGGTGTGGTTCCAGGTCTGGAACGGCACGTCGATGGCGACGATGGGGATGAGGGCGCAGCAGAGGATGATCAGCATCCAGAGCAGTAGATCCAGGGCGTCTATGATGCCGCCGGGGAAGCCCTCGAGGGAGAGATTGAGCAGATGATTGAACTGACTGGATAGCATCCACCAGGCAAACAAGCTAATAAACACGACTTTTGCGATAGATTTGAGCAGCTCCACCAGAGACTGGACCCCGAACATGCGCTTCAAACCGCTCAAGGGGCTCAGCTTGCTCCACTTGGGCATCATGGCCTCGGAAGAGAAGTTCATCCCGCCGAGCAGGGTGTTGCCGACGAAGGCGGCGATGGCCACCATCAGGAACAGCAGGCCGAGCGGCTGCACCAGCTCCCACAGCAGGGTCGGCAGCATGACCCCCATGGCATTGGGATCGAAGGCTTGATCCCGGTCCAGGGTAAAGCCCATGGTGAGCACCCTGACCATGGCCCCCGCCAGGCTCTCCTTAATCATCAGCAGGCCAAACACGGTGGCCAGCAGGACGCTGGCGGTACCCAGCTCCTTGGAGCGTGCAATCTGCCCTTTTTCCCGGGCCTGTTGCAGTCGTTTGCCCGTGGGTTGTTCGGTACGTTCCTGATCGGTATCAGCCATGCTGACCCCCGACTGGCAAGAGGCAGAGGCTTATCCGGCCAAAGACCAGGCATCGTGTGAACTGCGCCAGTACCGGATCAGCCATTCTGGCCCCCGTAGCAGCGCACATTGATAAGCTCGCAGCTGGTCTCCTGCACCCGTTCCCATATGGACTCGAAGTGCCCCATGAAGCCGCCTATGGTGAGCCAGAGGATAAACAGACCCGACATCATGCTCACCGCGAAGCCGATACTGAAGATATTGAGCTGGGGGGCAGCCCGGGTCATGACCCCGAACGCGAAGTTGATGAGCAGCAGAGCGACTATGGCCGACAGGGCCATCACCAATGAGGCCTGATACATGACGCCGAGGAAGCTGACCAGGCTGCGGATGGCGGGCAGGGTCAGTCCCTGCTCCGAGACCGGCAGGGTCTCGAAGCTCAGCACCACCATCTTGATCATCAGCAGGTGACCGTCCACCGCCAGGAACACCAGGGTCGCCAGCATCAGGTAGAACTGGCCCACCACGGGGGCGGACTGGCCGTTCATGGGATCCACCAGGGTGGCAAAGCCCAGACTGGTCTGCATGGCGATGACCTGGCCCGCCATCACGAAGGTTTCCAGCAGGAACTGGGTCATCAGGCCCAGCGCCACGCCAATGAGCAGTTGCTGCCCCAGCACCAGGAAGCTGCCGACGGAGAACAGCTCGACCTTGGGCATGGGGGGCAACAGGGGGGCGATGATGAAGGTGATGGCCAGTGCCAGCCCCATCCGCACGCGGGCTGGCGCCAACCGGCTGCCAAACACCGCCATCACCATCAGCAAGCTGCTGATACGGGCAAGGGGCCAGACGATGGACGCCAGCCACTCCATGATAAGCCCGGTGGTGTAAGTCACGACGGCGCTCCGGCAGCCGGGCGTGGCAGCCAGCACGCCAAGGCGCGGGCAGGCATTACCCCACCACCTCGGGTATTTGACTCACCATCAGCTGGAAGAAGTCCATCAGGCTCTGCAGGCCCCAATGAGCGCCCGCCCCCAGTGCCAGCAGGGTGACGATGAGACGGGGCAGGAAGCTCAGGGTCTGTTCGTTGATGGAGGTGGCGGCCTGGAAGATGGCGACGACGAGGCCCACCATCAGGCTTGGCAGGATCACGGCGCACACCATGATGGTCACCAGCCAGAGTGCCTCGCGAAACACGTCGACAAAGGTTTCCGGACTCATCTTATCGGCTCCTTTCCATTGACCGCGCTAGCCAGTGCCCAGCCAAGCCCTGTTGAGAGGCGACAAGAACAGCTTCCGGCCATAGCCCATCATGAGCCCCATCAGCCAGAACGGCAGGGAGGGCGAGCATCATCCTGCCCCCAGCCCGAAGCTGTTGGCAAGGGACCCCAAGATCAGGTTCCATCCGTCCACCATGACGAACAGCATCAGCTTGAATGGGAGAGACACCAGCATGGGAGACAACATCATCATCCCCATGGCCATCAGGATGCTGGCCACCACCAGATCGATCACCAGGAACGGCAGAAACAGCATGAAGCCTATCTGGAACGCGGTCTTGAGCTCGCTGGTGACGAAGGCCGGGATCAGCACCCGCAGCGGCACGTCCGCCGGCTTGTCCACCTGCACGTTCGCTATCTCCATGAAGGTGTTGAGATCCTTGACCCGGGTCTGGGCCAACATGAACTGGTGGATGGGCAGCTCGGCCTTCTCCAGCGCCTCCTTGGCCCCTATGGTCTCAGCCAGATAGGGTTGCAGCGCCTCGTCATTGATGCGATCCAGCACCGGCGACATGATGAAAAACGACATGAACAGGGCTATGCCGATCAGCACCTGGTTGGAGGGGCTCTGCTGCAGGCCGATGGCCTGGCGCAAGATGCCGAGCACCACGATGATCCGGGTGAAGGAGGTCATCATGATCACCATGGCCGGCAGGAAGGAGAGCGCTGTCATCAGCGCCAGCACCTGCAGGGTCAGGCTGTATTCCTGGCTGCCATCCGCCATGGTCTTGACGGTCAGCGCCGACATGCCGTCCTGGGCCAGGGCCAGTGGCGACAACAAGAACAGGGCGGATAGCAGGCCCAGCCGCCACAAGCCGTTAGCTTTTTTCATGCTTGCCCATCAGTTTGCCAAGTTGCTGGGAGAACGCCTGGGGCTGGCTCTCGTCCAGCGGCTGCTCCAGGCGATAGAGGAAGTTGACCTGCTGGGGGGTCACCCCGATGAGCAGCTGCTGCTCACCGACCTTGACCACCATCAGCTTCTCCTTGTAACCCACCGGCAGGGTGGCGATGACCTTCATCTGCCCTCCCCCCATCACCTGGGTGAGCTTGCTCTTCTTGAGCAGGAAGCCCAGCACCAGGATGAGGCCGATGACCATCAGGCTGGAGAGCAGCCAGGAGGTGATGCTGGGGGGATTGACCCCCTCGGCCAGCGCGGGGGTGGCAAACAGCAAGGGGACGAGGAGACGGATCATTTGAGTTTCTTGATCCGTTCAATCTGGCTGATGACATCGGTCAGGCGAATACCGAACTTGTCGTTCACCACCACCACCTCGCCGTGGGCGATCAGGGTGCCGTTGACCAACACGTCCAGGGGCTCACCGGCCACCCGATCCAGCTCCACCACAGAACCCTGGTTCAGTTGCAGCAGGTTGCGGATGCTGATCTGGCTGCGGCCCACCTCCATGGCGATGGTCACCGGAATGTCCAGAATGGTATCCAGCTTGCGGCGCTCCTCGGCGCTGATGGGGGCGTCGTCCTTGAGTTCCTCCAGGGGGGCGGGCTTGGCCTCGGCCGTCACCTGTTCTTCCAGCGCAGCCGCCCAGGCGTCAGCCATCAAATCCTGCTCGTCATCGGTTCCGCTCATCTCTGTTCCTTATGCTTCATGTTTCGCGCGAGGGCGAGGGTCAATTAGGGTCGTTTATCTGCGATGCTGCGCTCGAGCTCTTCCAGCTCGGCTTCGCCATCGATACGCACACCGCCACGGGTCACCAGATGCATCTCTGTCTTGACCCCGTCGGGGCGCTGGATCTTGTCGGTGATCTTGAGCGCCACATTCTCCTTGGTGCGCCCCATCTTGGCGTGGAAGGTCGGCAAGTCTTCCACGTACACCAGCAGGTTCTCCGGCATCTCCACCGGGATAATGTCACCGGGTTTGAGCTCCATCAGATCCCGCAGGGTCAGCTCGGTTTCCAGCAGCTTGGCCTTGAGCTCCACCTTGACGTCCATGATCTCGTCGCGCAGCGCCTTGCTCCAGCGCACGTCAGTGTCGCCCTTGTCACTCTGTACCCCGGCATCCAGCAGCTCGCGGATGGGTTCCAGCATGGAGTAGGGCATGGCCACGTGGAAGTCGCCGCCGCCGCCATCGAGTTCGATGTGGAATGAGCTCACCACTATCACCTCGGTCGGGCTGACGATGTTCGCCATGGCCGGGTTCACTTCGGAGTCGAGGTACTCGAAGCCCACGTCCATCACAGGCGCCCAGGCGTCCTTGTAATCCTCGAACACCAGCTTGAGCAGCATCTGTATGATGCGCCGCTCTGTGGGAGTGAACTCGCGTCCCTCTATCTTGGCGTGATAACGGCCGTCGCCACCGAAGAAGTTCTCCACCAGGATGAACACCAGGCGGGCCTCCATGGTGATGAGTGCCGTGCCCTTCAAGGGACGGAAGCGCACCATGTTCAGGCTGGTCGGCACGAACAGGGTGTGCACGTACTCACCGAATTTCAGCATCTGCACACCGTTGATGGAGACCTCGGCGGTGCGTCGCATCATGTTGAACAGGCTGATGCGCATGTGACGGGCGAAACGCTCGTTCACCAGCTCCAGGGTCGGCATGCGGCCACGGACGATGCGGTCCTGGGAGGAGAAGTCAAACTGGGCGATGCCGGGATCCCCGCCCGCCCCTAACTCTTCCTCTTCGACATCATCGACACCGTGCAACAGGGCATCAATTTCGTCCTGACTTAACAGATCGCTCACGCTTCACCTTTCATTGCATGACAAAGCCGGTAAACAGCACTTGTTCGATTACGGGGGAAGAGACCAGGTCCTTGAGGACCCGACGGCACTCTTCCAGTGAATCCTGGCGCAGCTTCTCTTTCCCCTCGAAGGTCATCAGCTGCTCGGCGGTGGCCGCGCTGAAGACGCGCAGCAGGGTGCCTTCGATCAGGGGAATATTCTGTTTGGCCAGCGCCTCGTCGGCGGCGCCACGCACCATCAACTGGATCTTGATCTGCACCAGCCGATCCCGCTGCCCGCCCGCCACGTTGAATACGAAGGGGCGCGGCATGCCCACATAGAGTGAAGGCTGGGGCGCATTATCGGCGGGCTTGGCCTCGGCCGCTTCCACCGCGGGCTTGTCGCCGCCGGCCAGCATGAACCAGGCACCGGCGCCACCGCCCCCCAGCAGGACAACGGCCAGGGCGACTATCATGATCAGCTTCTTTTTCTTGGCTGCCGCCGGATCCTTCAGCGTCAGTTCGTTATCGTCTGCCATCCCTTGTCCACCCTAGTCTCAAACTTGTTCGGTATCATAAACTTACTCAGGCTGGCATCAAGCATAGAAATCAATTCCGGCATCGTTTGTCGATTCCACCAGCAGACTCAGGGTGTGGGTCCCATTGCCCCCCTCCCCCTGGCCGTTGCCAGCGAAGGATCCGCTCCCCTGCTGGCCCCGCTGCTCCTGACCATTGAAGGCCGATTGCCCTTGCTGCTGTGACGGTTGACCCTGTTGCTGTGCCTGTTGCTGCGACTGTTGTTGCACCTGGGTCTGACCGAGCTGGATCCCCTGCCCAGCCAGCATGTCCCGCAGGCGCGGCATGGCCTGCTCCAGCATCTCCCGGGTCTGGCCGTGCTGGACCACGAAGTTGACGTTGGCCTGGCTGTCCGCCCCCATCTGAATCTGGATCTTCATCTTGCCAAGGCCGAGGGGATCGAGCTGGATCTCCGCCTGTTGCAGCTTGTCCGCCAGCATCAGGTTCACCTTCTGGTGCAGCTGGGTCGGGGCCTCCGGGGTGGCCAGCTTGAGGTGCGGCAAGCTCTGGGCCTCCCGTCTGGCGGCTACCTCGGCGGCCGGCTTGTTGTCACTGGCCTGGGTCTGGGCCGGTTGCAGGGAAGAAGCTGACTCGCTCTGCTCCAACCCCTTGGTCTCCAGCACGGCCTGCTTGCCCGGTTCGCTGAACTTGGGTTTCACCTCCGCCTGTTTCAGATCGGCGGCGGCCCTGACGGCCACCGCAGGCTCGGCCTCCATCTGCTGGATGCCGGCCGAGAGGGCCGTCAACGAGGCCTGGGGCCCCTGGGACTCGTGACGAGCCAGTACCTGCTGGGGCGCCGCCATCACGGGATCCGGATCCGCAGCCTTGGCCACGGGAGGGGCACTGCCGGTCGCGCTGGCGTCGGGCTTGGTCGCAGCGGCCTGCGCCGGCTTGGATTCTGACTCCTGCGCCGCCGCGCTAGGCTTGCTGCCCTCTTCACCATCAGCCGCTGCATCCCTGTTGGCCTCAGGGTTGCCATTCACGCCGGTGTCCACCTTGACCAGCCCTTCACCGAAGGCCTTGGCCGCACTGGCCTGCACGGTAGGGGACGCTGGTGTGCCCACATCCGCGCCCGCACCGTTGGTAGCTGACTCTTGGGCCGTCTGTTGCTGGGATTTGTCTGCCATCGGCAGGGATTTGTCTGTCACCTGGGCCCCTGCGCCCTGTGGCTCGGCGGCGGATGCGCCGGCCACCACCTTGGCCAGCAGGGCGGCGCGCGCCTCGCCAGACAAGGGTGTCGTCGGTTTAGAGGATGCCGACGTAGCGTCGACCGGCTTGTCTTCGGCCACGGCCTCTTCTCCCGACTGCTCGATGGGCTGAGGATTGGTTGACTGGGCTGAGGCAGAGATGTTCTGAGCTCCCTTGCCAGCGTCACCCGCACCATCTGCCTTGCCTTGATGATCTGGCGCCTGCTCACTGATCCCCCCACCCGCTTGTTGCAACAGAGCCTGCTGCGCGGCGGCCGCTTGCCCTGCGGCGCCCTGGGCCGGCTTGCTGGTCTCAAGCAGCGACTGCGACTCGGGCGGCAAGTCGTTGCCGTCGGTGGCCAGGGGCGCTGCCTGCGTCGCCTGGGCGGCAACAGGCAGGATCAGGCTGGTGTCCTGGCGCAGGGAGGCCTGCAACTGCTGCAGGAAATCATCGGGGGGAAGTTCTGTCTCGCCAGCCTTTGCCTTGTCGGCTTTGGGCTCTGTGCTCGGAGTAGTCTCATCGATCGCCGCCAAAGATTTGGCATCCGGGGTGATTGCTGCGAGCTCGTCGCCGCTCACGGGCGTGGCGGCAGAGCCCTTGTCGACCCGCTGCGCCAAGGCCATAGCGTCAGCGAAGGCGACCTTGCCGTCACCCTGTGGCAGCGCGGCGCCATCTTGAGTGAGGCCTGCGAGGGCGACACCACTGTCGGCAGGGGTGGCCTGAGTGGCGGCCTTGATCAACTGGGTCTGTATCATGCTGGGATCCTGACGACAATCCGGTGTGATGGCCGCACGGCCAGCAGGCAGGTACGGCGTCTTAGCGCTTTGCCGAGATAAGAAGCAAATTACAGGCCAGAATGGTGATACCGACGCTGGATAGCGTAATCGTCCAGCATCTTCTGCTCCTGGCGCTGGGCTTTCTGACGCACCTTGTCGGCCTTCTTCTCCAGCAGGAGCTCGACGGCCTTGCGCCTCTGCTGGGCCTCCAGCCATTGGGTACGGCACACCGCCAGCGCCTCGCGCACCTGCAACACGCCTTCATACTGTTGGGTCGCCGCGTTTTCCAGCTTGTTGATGAAGGCGTGATACTGGCTGTTCTGCTGGGGGCTGATCCCCTGCAGGCCACGGTCGGTCCACTGCTGGTGATAGATCTGGCGATACTGGTTCAGGGCGTTTTGCTGATCCATGAACAGCTTCAAGTCCTGCTGCGCCTTGGCCAAGGCCAGCGCCGCCTGATTCTCGGCCTCCAGTAACCTGGTCGACAGCAATTCCAGTCCTTTACTCATCACCTATCTCCCGGTTCATCACGTCAGCGCATCAGTGGCATGGCCACCAGTTGCAGGGATTGCAGGCCTTCGTCGTAATGAATGACCTCCCGCATCTTCTGCTGCAAGAACTGATCCAGATAGGGTTTCTGGATGATGGCCCGGTCGATGCGCGGATCCGACCCCTGGCTGTAGGCGCCGATGGTGATGAGATCCCGGTTCTGCTGATAGAGGGAGTAGAACTGTTTGAAGGTGCGCGCCAGCTCCATGTGCTCCGGCGAGGTAACCATGGGCATGACCCGGCTGATGGACTTTTCGATGTCGATGGCCGGGTAGTGGCCCGCATCTGCCAGCTCCCGCGCCAACACTATGTGGCCGTCGAGGATGGCCCGCGCCGCGTCGGCGATGGGATCCTGCAGATCGTCCCCCTCGGTCAGCACAGTGAAAAACGCCGTGATGGAGCCCTGGCCGTCGCTGCCGTTGCCGGCCCGCTCCACCAGCGCCGGTAATTTGGCAAACACAGAGGGCGGATAGCCCTTGGTAGCCGGCGGCTCGCCCACCGCCAGCGCAATCTCGCGCTGGGCCTGGGCGTAACGGGTGAGGGAGTCCATCAGCAGCAGCACGTTGAGCCCCTGCTCGCGGAAATACTCGGCGATGGCCAGCGCCGTCTCACAGCCCTTGAGCCGCATCAGCGGCGAGGCATCGGCGGGCGCCGCCACCACCACGGCGCGCTCGCGCCCCTCGGCCCCCAGGATCTCTTCGATAAACTCTTTCACCTCCCGGCCCCGCTCGCCGATGAGGCCGACCACCACCACGTCCGCCACCGAGCCGCGGGTCATCATGCCAAGCAGCACCGATTTGCCGACGCCTGAGCCCGCGAACAGCCCCATGCGCTGGCCCTGCCCGACGGTAAGCACGGCGTTGATGGCACGCACCCCCACGTCCATCGGTTGATGAATGGGGCGGCGGGAGAGCGGATTGATGCGCTGCTGGGCAAACTGCACCGTCTGGGAGGCGATGATGGGGCCGAGCCCGTCAAGGGGCTGGCCTATGCCGTCGATGACCCGGCCGAGCAGGCTCATGCCCACCGGGATGCCGTGATCCTCGGTGACGGGCACCACGCGGGCGCCGGGGATCACCCCCTTGAGCTGTTCGCTTGGCATCAGGAACAGGCGATCGCCGGAGAAACCGACCACCTCGGCTTCCAGCCAACCATCCTGGGTATCGATGCGGCACAGGGCGCCGATGGCGGCGCGGCAACCGATGGCCTCCAGAGTCAGCCCCACCACCCGGGTCAACTTGCCCGCCACCGGCGGGGTGGGCGCCACATCACGGACCCGATAGGCTTGCAGTCGACCCAGCAGAGCTGTCATGTCGCCTCCGACGATAAGAAGAGATAAGGCCCCGGCAACCTGGCTGCCAAGACTCGAACAGTGAGTGCCATCATAGTGACGACAGGGTTAGTGCGCATGATGTTGCGATGCGACGAGATAGATCACCTCAATCGGCATTATCACGCAGGAAGTTGCGCAGCAGCTGATCGATGCGCCCCGAGAGGGTCAGATCGATGCTGGAGAGTTCGGTGGCCAGTTGCAGATCGCCGGGGGAGAGAGTGGGATCGCTTTGCAGCCGCCAGTGACGCTTGGCGCACTCCTCTGTGCCGAAGGCCTGCTCGACCCGGGCCACGTCGTCCGGGTGCAGCATCAGGGTAACCCCGTGCTCGGCGGCAGGCAGCAGGGAGAGCCCCTGCTTGAGCGCTTCGAGCAGCAATTTCGGGGAGGTCTGCGCTTCATGGCGGATAAGGGCTCGGGCGAGCTGTTGCACCAGGGCGATGAGTTGCTGCTCCACCGCCACGTCCAGTTCGCTCAAGGGATTGGCGAGTCGATCCGCTAACCCCTGCCAGTGGGCTACCTGCTGCTCCACCTGTTCACGGCCCAGCGCCAACCCCTCTTCCCGACCCTGCTCCAGACCGGCCTGATGACCCTGCTGCAAGCCTTCCAGCTTGCCCTCTTCCAGCCCCTTGGCAAAGCCCGCCTCGCGTCCCTCGGCCATGCCCTCTTCCCAGGCGGCCTGGCGAATGGCTTCCAGCTCTTCGGCCGTGATGCTGGGAGTGGGTTCAGCCTCAGGCTCTTCAATCTGAGCTTCGACCTCCTGCTCCTGCCGATACCAGTTGGGCCCGAGCCCCAGGGCATTGCTCTCGATCTCGGACTCGACTTCCATCTCGGGCCAGCCCCAGGTCTCGACCTGACCGCCGTCCGCCTCGGGTCTGACGTAACCGCGCAGCTTGTTATTCTGGTTATTCATGCTTTAACAGCATCCTTTGCTACTGGTTTATGTTCTATCAAGATGTTATCGCAACGGATGGCCCGGGGTTAGAGGAACTCCTCGCCCCCACCGGCCCCCAGCATGATCTCGCCGGCATCCGCCAGACGGCGGGCGGTGGAGAGGATCTCTTTCTGGGCCGCTTCCACTTCGGAGACCCGGATTGGCCCCATGGCCTCCAGATCGTCCGCCAGCATCTCGGCGGCCCGCTTGGACATGTTCTTGAACACTTTTTCCCGCATCTGATCGTCCGAGCCCTTGAGGGCCCGTTGCAGCAGATCCCCTGGCACTTCCCGCAGCAGGGTCTGGATACCGCGATCGTCCACGTCGATCAGGTTCTCGAACACGAACATCAGATCCTGGATCTGCTGGCTCATCTCCTCGTCCGACTCGCGGATGGAGTCCATCAGCTGGCCTTCGATGTTGGTGTCCAGGTAGTTCATGATGTTGGCGGCGGCCTTGAGACCGCCCATCTTGGCGGCCTGAGCACCGGCCGCACCGGCGAACTGCTTCTCCATGATGTCGTTCAGTTCCTGCAGCGCCGCCGGTTGCACCTCTTCGAGGTTGGCGATGCGCATCACCAGATCCAGGCGCACCTGCTCCGGGAACTGGCTCAGGATCTCGGCGGACTGCTCCGGCTCCAGGTAGGACAGCACGATCGTCTGGATCTGCGGGTGTTCGTTCTGGATGATACTGGCCACCTGGCGCGCGTCCATCCACTTGAGGGAGTCGAGGCCGCGGGCACCGGATCCCAGGATTATCTGATCCACCAGGTTGCTGGCCTTGTCTTCCCCGAGCGCCGCCACCAGGGCCTTGCGCACGAAGTCTTCGCTGCCGATGCCGATGTTGGTGTATTTCTGGATGTCGTCGATAAATTGACGATGCACAGCCGCCACCCGATCGTGACTGAAGTCCGACATGGAGGCCATGGACATGCCGAGGCGCTGCACCTGCTTGGGCTCCAGATGGCGGAAGATCTGGGCTGCATCCTCCTCGTTGAGGCTCAGCATCAGCACGGCCGCCATCTCCATCCCGGCCATCTGATCCAGGATCTGGCGCTGGGTATCGGTAATCTCGTTACCGGTGACTTGGTTCTTGTTCTCTTCAGGCATCTCGGTTCGTTACCCATTCTTTAATGACCTGAGCGGCCAGATCCGGTTCATTCGCCACCAGCGCACGCACCGCCTTGAGCAAGTCTTCGTCGCGGTGCAAGTCCGGCAGTTTCAGATGCCCGTCACGCACCCCGAACACGGGTTCGGCTTCCGCTTGTGCCGCCAGCAGGCTGAGCTCGTCATCCCCACCCAGCACTATGCTGTTGTCCAGATCCAGCTCCCCTTCCGGACGCGCATCCGGGTAGAGCAGGCGCTTGAGCATGGGCCGTACCACGGTCACGATCAGCACTATGATGACCAGCACGGAGGCGGCGATGCGCACCGCACGCCAGAACCAGGGCTGCTCGTAGAGCGGGATGTCGGCAACGGCCTCGAGCTCGGGGCGGTTGAACGGGATGGCGACCACTTCCAGGGTATCCCCACGGGTCACGTCAAAGCCGAGGCCACCGCTCAGCAGACGACGCAGGGTATCGAGTTCGGCCTGGCTGCGGGCCTCTCTAGTAACGGCGCCGTCGGCGCCTGGGGTCGCCTTGTAATCCACCGCCACCGACACCGTCATGCGGCGAATGCCGCCCTGCTGGCGCCGGATGTGGCTGATGGTGCTGTCCAGTTCGAAGTTGCGGGTCGCCTCCTTGCGGGAGCGGCCACTGGATGCGGCGCTGCCATCGGCGGCGGCCGCTTCCTGGGGAATGCTGGAGGCGGCGGGGGGCTGGTTGGAGAGTGCGCCCGGCACGCCGCCATTGCTGCCACCTGCGCTGTTCTCTTCCACCGTCATCTCGGAGCGCACGGCGGGCAGGTCCGGGTTGAAGGTCTTGCGGGTCTGCTCCTGCTGGGAAAAGTCGAGGGAGAGATCCACTTCCGCCGTATAGTTGTCGGCCCCCAATACCGGGATCAGGATGGCGTCAATTTTTTGTTTGTACTCCAGCTCCTGCTTCTGCTGCATCGCAAACTCTTTGCGGGTCTGGGCAGAGAGCGGGTCCTGGGAGCCGGAATTGAGCAGGCGGCCATTCTGATCGGTCACGGTGACGCGGGTCGGCTCCAGGCCGTGCACGGCGGAAGCCACCATGTCGACGATGGAGTCCACTTCCCCCTGGCCGAGGGCGCTGCCCTTGAGGCTCAGCACCACGGTAGCGCTCGGCTTGCGCTCATTGCGGGCAAACACGTTGTCTTTGGGGATGGCCAGCAGTACCTGGGCCTTGGCCACGTTCTGGAACTGCTCGATGGCACTCGCCAGCTGACGCTCGCGGCTGAGCTTGAGGCGCTCCCCCTCCATGCGCTGGCTGACACCAAAGCTGGAGTCCTTGAGCAGGATGGATTCGCCGTCATTGCTGACGTCGCTGTTGCCGGCCAGGCCAGCCCGGGTCAGGCGCAGACGGATGTCCGCATAGTTTTCGGCACTGACCAGCACGCTCTTGCCATCCACCTGATAGGGGATCTTCTGCTGATCGAGGTAGTCGAGGGTGGAGACCAGCTCCTGGGTGTTGAAGGTGCCGAGGGGACGCATCTCCGGCTCCTTGCCCCACAGTAGGATGAAGACGGCGATGGCCAGGCAGATGGTCAGCCCCAGGATCAGGGTGATCTGGCGCAGCACATCCGTGTTGGACAGAAAGCCCAGCGCCGAGCTCTTCTGCTCGTGCTCATCGAGGGCCGCCGCCCCTTCGTTGTTGATCAGCAGGTCGCCGTTTTGATCAGTAGCCACGGATTATGTCCTTATTGCTGACATCGTCATGATGCTCGGTCGCCATGGGGCCTTGAAGTCTCTTCTTCATACCGGCATGTTCATGATGGTCTTGTAGGCATCAACCATCTTGTTGCGCACCTGCACCGTCGCCTCGAAGGCGATGGAGGATTTCTGGCCGGCGATCATCACTTCGGAGAGATCCACCGACTTGTCACCGAGATCGAACCGGGTGCGCAGGTCGTTGGCCGAGCCCTGCAATTCGTTGACGTTGCTCAGGGCCTGTTGCAGCACCTGGCCGAAATCCGAGCTGACCTGACGACCGGGCTGGCTCAGCGGCATGGCGCCCGCTTCGACCTTGAGCGCCTGCATCTCTTGCATCAGGCTGCTTGCACTTATTTCCATCTTCCATCCCCAGACAAATCATTGACGCTGACAGGCACTAAGCAATTAGGGTGCCAACCAGAGCGGGAATGCCGAAAACAGAACAGAGGGCCGCTCGGCCATGGGCCGGATGGGGTCACTTATCCATGAACCTTGGCAAGCGGCCGGTCACGGGCCTAGCCCAGCAGCAGGCGCAGGTAGCTGAGGTGCAGATCGTAGTGCTCGCCGGCGGGCAGCTTGCTCAGCACCTCGTCGTGGAGATAGTGCGCCCGGGCGCTCTGCTGCTCCGGGGCCACCAGCCCCACCTCCACCAGTTTGGCGACGATGGCCACCGCCAAGGCCTGGGTGGTCGCATCCTGCTGGCCCCAGCCAAAGCCCCCTTCATGGGCAAACAGATCTGGCCTGGGCTCGAGCGGGGCAATTTGATCCCCCCATACCCAGAAGGCCGTGGGAATACCGTCCTGCAGGCGCAGATAGATGCTCTGCCGGTCCCACTCCCGGCGCCGGGCCGCCATCACATCCTGTTCGGGCTCATGGGCCATATCCTCTCCTTGTCCTGGGACCTTGTCAGCGTGCGCCCATAAAAAAGAGGGCCTGAGGCCCTCTTTTTACTGCAAGTTTCAACATTTAAACAGACGGTATTTCAAGATGATGGAATAAAAATATCGCACCAGCGTGGCCGCGCTCCATCACTTGTTCAGATCGCCATCCAGCCAGTATTTGGAACCCGAGATGTTGGCATCGAGCAGCAGGCCCTTCTCGCCAATCTGGTAGATGGCCATGCCGCCATTGTACTTGGCGGTGAGCTCGGCGCTCTCCTTGCCCGCCACGGCGCCCACCTCGGAGGTGGCCTCCCAGCCCTGGTTGACGAAGGTATCGAAGCGGGCCTTGTCCTCAAACAGGATCACCTGCTGGTAGAACTTGCCGCCGAGCCCGGCCGCGAGGCCGGCGCCGAACATCTTCATATAGGTGTGCTTGCCGGTCTTGCGGTTGACCGCCACCCCTGAGCCCTGATTGGTGTGGATCATCAGGGAGAACTTGCGCGAATCGAACACGGCGTAGCCATATGCTTTGTCAAACAGCAGTTTGGCAGAGGATTGTTCGTTAAAAAGCCGCACCAAGGCGGTGTCTGCCATGGTGTCGAGGGCGGTGCGCGCCTCGGCCGGCGTCTTGGGCTCGAGCATGGTATCGAGCTCCTTGTCCGCCGCCGTCAACCACTTCTTACTGGTGGCCGCGCTCTCCTCGGTCCAGGCGCCTGTCTTGTTGTAGGCATCGGCTCCCCAGGTGGAGACGGATTCCCAGGTCGCCTTGGAGAAGTCCGTGATGCCCTTCCAGGCCTCCTTGCTGGTATCGCTCACGGCGGTGCCCAGCTCGGACGCCGCTTCCTTCAATTTCGCCCAGTCGGCGTGACTGGGGGTAGACGCCACCACCAGGGCGGCGGCAATCAGCCAGAGTCGGCTCTTCATGGTGTACTCCTTTTGCTCGTCAGCGGATGCTTACCCTATCAGATCCAAGCTTACTCAAAGAAGTCCTGAGCACATATCCGTTCAGCCAGCGTCAGCAATGCAGGCCCCCTGTTTTCGCGCCTATCTCCCCGCTCAGCGCGCCCCCAGCCCCTTCCCCATCCGGCGGGACAGGGGAAGGCGGACTGCCACCACAGGACGATAACTGTCATCCATGACCGCCCTTCACCGGTCTGCCGCTATCCGCCACATCGGGGCCTGTAAATAATGTTCGGCCCGACCACACCGGTTGTATAGTTTTTGGTTAGCCATTCCGGTAAAATCCGCGCCCTTATAAGAGAGCCACCTAAGAGTGATTGAGCGATGTCCAACACAAAACAGGCCCCCAAAGTAGGATTCGTCTCCTTGGGTTGCCCCAAAAACCTGGTCGATTCAGAACGCATCCTGACCCAGCTGCGTACCGAAGGGTACGACGTGGTGCCCAGCTATGACGATGCGGAACTGGTGGTGGTCAACACCTGCGGTTTCATCGACAGCGCGGTACAAGAGTCGCTGGAAGCCATCGGCGAGGCCCTGGCCGAGAATGGCAAGGTGATCGTCACCGGCTGCCTCGGCGCCAAAGAGAACCAGATCCGCGAGATCCACCCCAAGGTGCTCGAGATCACAGGTCCTCACGCCTATGAAGAGGTGCTGGGTCACGTCCACAAATACGTGGAAAAGCCGACTCACAACCCCTTCACCAGCCTGGTGCCGGCTCATGGTGTCAAGCTGACGCCCCGTCACTACGCCTATCTGAAAATTTCCGAAGGCTGCAACCACCGCTGCACCTTCTGCATCATCCCCTCCATGCGCGGGGATCTGGTGAGCCGTCCCATTGGCGAGGTACTGGCCGAGGCCAAGCGCCTGAAAGAGGCTGGCGTCAAAGAGATACTAGTGATCTCCCAGGACACCTCAGCCTACGGCGTGGACGTCAAACACCGCACCGGTTTCTACGATGGTATGCCGGTCAAGACCAGCATGGTGGCCCTGTGTGAAGAGCTGGCCAAGCTCGGCATGTGGGTGCGCCTGCACTATGTCTACCCGTATCCCCACGTGGATGACGTCATCCCCTTGATGCGCGATGGCAAGGTATTGCCCTATCTCGACATCCCGCTGCAGCACGCCAGCCCGCGCATCCTGAAACTGATGAAGCGCCCGGGCACGGTCGAGCGCACCCTGGAGCGCATCCAGAAGTGGCGCGAGATCTGCCCCGAGATCACCCTGCGCTCCACCTTCATCGTCGGCTTCCCCGGCGAGACCGAAGAAGAGTTCCAGATGCTGCTGGACTTCATCGACAAGGCGGAGCTGGATCGGGTCGGCTGCTTCAAATACAGCCCGGTCGAAGGTGCCAAGGCCAACGAGCTGCCGGACCCTGTGCCGGCAGACATCCAGGAAGAGCGTTTCCAGCGCTTCATGGAGCTGCAACAGCAGGTCTCCATCCGCAAGCTGGCCCGCAAGGTGGGTCAGGAGATGACAGTGCTGATCGACGAGGTGGACGAAGAGGGCGCCACCGGCCGCTCCTTCGCCGATGCCCCCGAGATCGACGGTCTGGTCTACCTGAACGGTGAAACCGGCCTCAAACCCGGTGACATGGTCAAGGTGCGCGTCGATGAAGCGGACGAATATGACCTCTGGGCCAGCCTGATCAACTAAGGCACACGTCTCGGGCTGCGCCATGGCGCAGCCACACAAGCCAGTCAGCCCTGCTGACTGGCTTTTTTATTGCCTCTCACTGATTGCCCCTAAAGCCCCCTGTTGCTTCCCTCGCCTTCTCTCGTTCCACCTCAGTCCCATCCGTTGATGGCTCCCCCCCTGACTGGCACTGACACCGGGCAAGAGGGACAATCACCGCCTTAGTGACCCAGCGCACAATCTCGTGGCGCTTTGCGGCCTGCTTGTTTCATGCTCAAAAAAAAGCCACTGACCAGGGGAAAAAACGAGCACGATCCAGTTCACAGTATCGTCTTTGAACTGTCATAAAGGGTGACTTGGTGCTTCCTGAGAATTAATGTAACTGTATAATTTTAAAGGCTTAAAAATACAATTTGACGATAATGACGAGGCAACTCAAGTTTTTACGATATCGACGAAATGAACAGTTGTTGTTTTCCTGTTAATTCTGCTTTTCTAAGGGCGTTGGATGACACAACTACAAGGGTGAAAAAACCCGACCAACATAGAGGGCCGGTATCCAAGCATGCGATATCGGTGCTCCATTCCAAACATGGAAGACCAATAAGAAAGGACAAAATATGCTTGCCAAAGTATCCAAAATCGCTACCTCAGTCATGCTGGGAACCCTGATGCTCGGTGCCGCCGGCACCGCCATGGCCGCCGAGAACAAAACGGTGCTGACCCTGGTTGCACAGCAGGAGACCGCATGGGTCAAGAACTTCAACCCCTTCCTGCAGGCCGGTCTGCTGCACACTACCCGTCACTTCATCTATGAGCCGCTGGTGATCTTCAACGATATGCAGGGTGGCAAACCCGTCTATCGTCTGGCCACCAACTACGCCTTCAGCGATGACCTGAAGTCCGTCACCTTCGATCTCCGTGACGGGGTCAAGTGGTCCGACGGTGAAGCTTTCACCGCCGACGACATCATCTTCTCCTTCAACCTGGTCAAGGCCAACAAGGCGCTGGATGAGCGCTCCATCTGGACTCAGATCAAGAGCATAGAGAAGCTGGGTGATCACAAGATCAAGTTCGA
The DNA here is from genome assembly GCF_002812985.1 of Aeromonas lusitana. Classification (GTDB taxonomy): domain Bacteria; phylum Pseudomonadota; class Gammaproteobacteria; order Enterobacterales; family Aeromonadaceae; genus Aeromonas; species Aeromonas lusitana. The sequence goes on along the minus strand of NZ_PGCP01000019.1, from coordinate 11,358 downwards.
CCTGGCCGAGATCAACACCAACGTCGTCAACGACATAGTGCTGGTCCCAATCGTGCCTGAGCACCAGTGGAAGTCCGTCAAGGATCCGGTCGCTTTCACCAACGACAAGCCGGTTGGTACCGGTCCTTTCACCGAGGTGGACAACTTCTCCGCCCAGCTCTACACCCAGTGCCGCAACCCGCACTACTGGGATAACGCCAACCTCTCCATCGACTGCATCCGCATGCCGCAGATGGCCACCAACGACCAGGTCCTGGCCGCCGTGATGAAGGGTGACGTGGACTGGTTCGGCTCCTTCGTACCGGACATCGAGCGCCTCTACGTCGGCAACGATCCGAAGAACAACAAGTACTGGTTCCCCGCCTCCGGCACAGTGGCGTTCAACGTCAACTTCCAGAGCAAGAACCCGGGCAACCACGAAGCCTTCAATGACATCAACTTCCGCCGCGCCTTCTCCATGGCGATGGACCGTCAGTCCATGGTGGACATCGCAGGCTACGGCTACCCGACCGTCAACGAATACCCGTCCGGTCTTGGCAAGGCATTCGCCTCCTGGGACAACCCGGATGTCGAGAAAAAATACGGCAAGTTCAACAAGTTCGACCTGGAAGGGGCCAAGGCCCTGCTGAAACAGGCCGGCTACAAGGACTGTGACGGCGACAAGTTCCTCGACACCCCGAGCTGCAAGAAGATCGAGTTCAAGGTGCTGGTACCGAACGGCTGGACCGACTGGGTCAATACCGTCCAGATCGGGGTTGAAGGCCTGCAGGCGCTCGGCCTGAACGCCAAGACCTCCACTCCGGAAGCCACCGTCTGGACCGAGAACCTGATCACAGGTGACTTCGACGTCGCCCTGCAGGGTTACTTCGCCGGTGCCAACCCGCACAAGTACTTCGAGACCGCCTTCCATTCGCGCAACATGGGTGAGCGCGGCAACCGCTTCGCGGCGCCCCGTTACAAGGATCCGGCACTCGACAAGCTGATCGATGACTTCACCCAGACCGCCGATGCGGCCAAGCAGAAAGAGATCATGTTTGCCATCCAGGAGCGCGTCGGGGCCAACCAGACCATCATCCCGGTGTTCAACAACCCGACCTGGTACGAATACAGCACCAAGCGCTTCAATGGCTGGTTCAGTGCCGACAACCCGGTCGCCAAGCCGCAACTGCACCCGGACACCCCGGAGCGTCTGCTGCACGTGTTGTCACTCAAGCCAAACAGCTAACCACCTCGGCCCCCTGCGGGGGGCCCTCTTCCCCGCCATGTCTTCCATCCCTCGCATCCGCCGGGGTTGGGGGAGCTTTGCCCGGCGCGGGGCAGGCTTGCAGTAAAAGGTATCACCATGGGATTTATACTGAGACGTTTCTCCTTCTATCTGGTCGCCTTCCTGGTGGCCGCCACCATCAACTTCCTGTTGCCAAGAGCCATGCCAGGGGATCCCGTCTCCGTCATGTTTGCCCGTGCTGGCGCCATGATGGAACCCGCCGCCCTGGAAGCCCTCAAAGCCACCTTCGGTTTCGTTGACGGCCCTATCGGCACCCAATTTCTCACCTATGTGAAGAGCGTCTTCACCTGGGATCTCGGCACCTCGGTGCGCTACTACCCACAGCCAGTGGCAGACGTACTCGGCCGCGCCATCGGCTGGACCCTGTTCCTGGTGGGCACCTCCACCATTCTGAGCTTCTCCATCGGCTCCATCGTCGGCATCTTCGCCGCCTGGTACCGGGGGGGACGCATGGACAGCATCCTCTCCCCGCTCACCCTGGTGATGCAGGCCATCCCCCCCGTGGTAGTGTCCCTGCTCGCCCTCTTCCTGTTCGGGGTGAGTCTAGGCTGGCTGCCCATCGGCTACGCCTACAGCCCGGAGATCAAGGCCGATTTCGGCTGGGAGCACATCAAGAGCATCATGCTGCACGCCATCATGCCGGTGGGCACCCTGGCGCTGGTGCAGGTGGGGGGCTTCCTCATCACCATGCGCAACAACATGATCAACTTGCTGGGTGAGGACTACATCACCATGGCCAAGGCCAAGGGGCTCTCCAGCAACCGGGTGATCTTCAACTACGGCGCCCGCAACGCCGTGTTGCCGAGCGTCACCGCCCTCTCCATGGCGCTCGGTTTCGTCATCGGTGGCTCCCTCATCACCGAGGTCATCTTCAACTACCCGGGGCTGGGCTTGACGCTCTATCAGGGCATACTCGCCCGCGACTACCCCCTCATCCAGGGTCAGCTGCTCATCATGACCATCACCATGCTCAGCTTCAACTTCCTGGCGGACGTGCTCTACGTCTTCCTGGATCCCCGTCTGCGTACAGGAGGCAAATAAGATGCGTATGCCGACTATTTTAAAAATCCTGCTGGGCAACAAGAAGGCCGCCTTCGGTCTCGCCATCGTGGTCACCTTCGTGCTGATGGCCCTGTTCGCCCCGCTGCTCGCCAGCAACGAGCCCACCAAACGGGTCGCCCGCCCGCACCAGCCACCCAGCATGGAGCTGGTGATGGGGTCCAACCGCATGGGTCACGATCTCTGGGCCCAGTTCACCAGCGGCGCCCGCATCTCCCTGATGGTGGGTTTCGGGGCGGGCCTGCTGGTCTGCGCCCTCGCCATCACGGTGGGCATCACGGCCGGTTATTTTGGCGGGGTGATCGATGAGTGCCTCACCTTCCTGATGAACGTGGTGCTGGTGATCCCGAACCTGCCGTTATTACTGGTGCTCGCGAGCTTTATCGGGGAGGCGTCACCGACGGTGATTGCCCTCATCATAGGCTTTACCTCCTGGGCCTACGGCGCTCGGGTGATCCGTGCCCAGACCCTGGCGCTGCGGGAGAAGGAGTTCGTCATCGCCGCCGAGGTACTGGGTGAGCCGGCCTGGCGCATCATCCTGGTGGAGATACTGCCAAACCTCATCTCCATCATAGGGGTGAGCTTCATCGGCTCCATCATCTACGCCATCGTCACCGAGGCGACCTTGGAGTTCCTGGGGCTCGGCGATCCGACCGTGGTCAGCTGGGGCATCATGCTCTACAACGCCCAGACCTCGAGCGCCATCCTGGTGGGCGCCTGGTGGGAGATCTTGGCCCCCTGCTTCGCCATCGCCACCCTGGGCGCCGGCCTTGCCATGCTCAACTTCGCCATCGACGAGATAGCCAACCCCCAGCTGCGCTCTCACAAGGGCCTGAATCGCTGGAAGAAACTCGCCGCCCCCGTCACCACGCCGATGCCAGCCGTACAGGAGAAGACAGCATGACCTCGCAACAACCCCTGCTGTCGGTGCGCCAGCTCTGCGTCGACTACATCACAGAGAGCGGCGACGTGCGCGCCGTCAACTCGGTCAGCTTTGACATCATGCCGGGGGAGGTATTCGGCCTCGCCGGCGAGTCCGGCTGTGGCAAGTCCACGGTCGCCTTCTCGGTGGCCCGGCTGCACAAGCCGCCCGCCTACATCAGCGGCGGCGAGATCCTGTTCAAGGGCGAGAACATTCTGCATTTTGACGACGAGCGGCTGCGCAGCTACCGCTGGCGTCAGGCGAGCGTGGTGTTCCAGTCCGCCATGAATGCACTCAACCCTGTGCTTCGCATGGAGGAGCAGTTCTGCGACGTGCTGCTGGCCCACAACCCGGGGCTGACCCGCTACGAGGCCATCAAGCGCGCCCAGGAGCTGCTGGAAATCGTCGACATTCACCCAAGCCGGCTCAAGGATTACCCGCACCAGTTCTCCGGCGGCATGCGTCAGCGGCTGGTGATCGCCATCGCCATGGCCCTCAACCCTGAGCTGCTGATCATGGACGAGCCCACCACGGCGCTGGACGTGGTGGTGCAGCGGGAGATCCTGCAGAAGGTTTATGCGCTCAAGGAGAAGTTCAACTTCTCCATCCTGTTCATCACCCACGATCTCTCGCTCATGGTCGAGTTCTGCGATCGCATCGGCATCATGTACGCCGGTGAACTGGTGGAAGTGGCGCCGTCCAAGTCGATCCTGACCGCGCCCCTGCACCCCTACACCCGGGGGCTCGGTAACTCCTTCCCTCCCCTGCACGGCCCGAAAACCGTGCTGGAGGGGATCCCCGGCACCCCGCTCAACCTGCTGGAGGTGCCGGTCGGCTGCCGCTTCCAGGCCCGCTGCGCCAAGGTGCATAGCCGCTGCCGTCAGGAATACACTCGACTGGCCGAGATCCGGCCGGGACAACAGACTGCCTGCCATCTCTACGAGGTGGCGGAGCAACAACCGGATCTTCCGATCTATCTGGACAAGGCCGCTGGCTGTTAAGGATGTCTGTCATGCAAATCGCCCAAACCGATGCGCCCATCATCGAGGTCCAGCATCTCTACAAGGACTTCCCCGTCAACTCCAATGCCATCAAGAGTGGCAAGATGCGGGCCCTGTCCGACATCACCTTCAACCTGCACCGGGGCCGCGCCCTGGCGGTGGTGGGTGAGTCGGGATCTGGCAAGAGCACCATCGCCAAGATCATCGCCAAGATGTACAAGCTCTCCAACGGTCGCATCCTCTATCGCGGCCGGGATCTGGAGGAGTTCAACAAGGGCACGGCTCTGCTCGACTACCGCCAGAGCGTGCAGATGGTGTGGCAAGACCCGTTCGGTTCACTCAACCCGACCCACACCATCTACCACCACATCGCCCGTCCCCTTCTGCTGCACAGCAAGGTGCTCGACAAGAAAGACCTGCCTGAGATGGTCTACACATTGCTGGAGAAGGTGGGGCTGACCCCGGCCAAGGCGACCGCGGCCAAGTACCCGCACCAGCTCTCCGGCGGCCAGCGCCAGCGGGTCAATATCGCCCGCAACCTGGCGGTGGAGGCGGAAGTGGTGCTGGCGGACGAGCCCACCTCCATGCTCGACGTCTCCATTCGCATCGGCATCCTCAACCTGATGGAGCAGATGAAGAACGAGCTCGGCGTCTCCATGCTCTACATCACCCACGACATCGCCACCGCCCGCTATGTGGCGGAGGATCTCGCGGTCATGTACGTGGGCCACATGGTGGAGTGGGGCGAGGTGGACGAGATCCTGCACCACCCCCAGCACCCCTACACCCAGCTGCTCATCTCGGCGGTGCCGGATCCGGAGAAGAGCATCCATGCCGAGCTGGAGGGAGGCCGCAAGGGAGAGATACCCCTGTGGACCCCGGAGTCACGCGGCTGCCCGTTCGCCGGTCGCTGCCACCAGGTCATGGCCCGCTGCAAGGAGAGCCTGCCACCGGTGACCAAACTCGCCGACAACCACTTCGTGCGCTGCTACCTGCACGAATAAGCGACGCAGCCAGGCTTAGCACCGGCTGCCCACCGCATTTCACTCAGGGCCTCCTCGCGAGGCCCCTTCATTGCCTCACCCAGACAAGGGAGTAAGCGCTTGATGGAACTCTTGATCAATCAGGTGGGTTACGATTGTGACGGACACAAGGTGGCCCTGCTGCAAGGCGCCCCCCATACCGAGCTCAGCGGTCAGCTCAGGCTGATCCGACTGGCGGATGGCCAGATCCTGTTCGAGACCCCATTGCAGGCCGCCGGCCAGGTGCCGGGTTGGCAGGGCCGCGCCTTCTGGCGCGCCGACTTCAGCGCCTTCAGGGAGCCGGGTCACTATCGGCTGGAGGCCATCACCACCACGGGCGCCGCCGAGCCCCCCGCCATCACCCGCTCCGCCCGCTTCGCCATCGGCACCGATCTGCTGAGTCGCACCTGCCTCTCCGATGTGGTGCACTACTTCAAGGGTCAGCGCACCAGCGGCGCCTTCGAGCGTGCCGACCGCAATGCCCGCCTCCATGGCAGCGACCAGCGGCGGGACGTGCGCGGTGGCTGGTTCGATGCCAGCGGCGACATGAGCAAGTACTTGAGCCACCTCTCCTATGCGAACTATCTCAATCCCCAGCAGACCCCCATGGTGGTCTGGGCCCTGCTCAAGTGCCGGGAGCTGCTCGCCACGCGCACCGACATCGACGGCCTGAACCTGTGCAAGCGGCTCAATGACGAGGCGCTGCACGGGGCCGACTTCCTCTGCCGGATGCAAGACGAGAGCGGCTTCTTCTACATGACCCTGTTCGACAAGTGGAGCAAGGATCCCGAGCAGCGCGAACTGTGCGCCTACGCCACCCAGCAGGGGCTCAAGTCCAGCAACTGGCAGGCGGGGTTCAGGCAGGGAGGGGGTCTCGCCATCGCCGCCCTGGCCCGCGCCGCCCGCGAATCCACCACAGGTGATTTCGATGCCAGCCGCTATGCCGAGGCCGCCAGCAGCGGCTATCTGCACCTGCGCGAGCACAACCTCGCCTACCTGGACGATGGCTGCGAGAACATCATAGATGACTACTGCGCCCTGCTGGCCGCAGTCGAGCTGACCCGCACCCTGGGTCAGGGCTGGCTTGGGGAAGCCAGAGACAGGGCAGGCAAGCTGTGCCAGCGCCAGCAGGCCCACCCTGAGCTCGGCCATTACTGGGGCGCCAATGATGATGGCTCGCGCCCCTACTATCACGCCGCCGAGGCGGGCCTGCCGGTGTTGGCGCTGATCGAATACCTGGCCATAGAGCCCGATCAGGAACGCAAGGCCAGGGTGAAGACAGTGGTACAGCAGGCGCTCGCCGCCGAGCTGGCGCTGACCGCCCAGGCGGGCAACCCCTTCGCCCTCGCCCGCCAGTTTGTGAAAGGGGTGGACGAGGCCCCCAGGGTGAGCTTCTTTATGCCCCACAACAACGAATCCGGCTACTGGTGGCAGGGAGAGAATGCTCGCCTGGCCTCCCTGGCCGCCATGACATTTTCCGCTGCAAAGCTGCTGCCCCAGCAGCGCAAACCCCTACTGGCCTTCGGCCAGCGTCAGCTCGACTGGATTTTGGGGCAAAACCCCTTCAATGCCTGCATGCTGGCGGGCCATGGCATCAACAACCCGAGCTACACCGCCGGCTACCCCAACGCCCTTGGCGGGATCTGCAACGGCATCACAGCCGGTTTCGATGACGAGGCCGATGTGGCTTTCATTCCCGAGCAGTACAAGGAGAGGCTGGATCAGAACTGGCGCTGGGGGGAGCAGTGGATCCCCCACGCCGCCTGGTTTGCCCTGGCCATCTGCTGGCAGAGCACCCTCGGAGGCAAGCATGATTGAGTACTGGGTTGGCGTGGACGGGGGCGGTACCCATACCCGGGCTCGCATCCGCGATCGATCAGGCAAGCTGCTGGGCGAGGGCCGGGCGGCGGGATCCAATCTGGAGCTAGGCATTCCCCTCGCCCATCGCCACGTGCTGACCGCCATCGAGCTGGCCCGTACCGAGGCGGGTCTGGGCAAGGAGGTGGAGCAGCAGATGGGGGTCGGGCTGGCGCTCGCCTCCGCCGAGCTAGCCGACTGCTACCATGCCCTGCTGGCCATGCCCTTCCCGTTCGCGAGCGTGCGGCTCACCTCCGATGCCTTCGGTGCCTGCCTCGGCGCCTTCGGTGGTCAGGAGGGGGCCATCCTCATCGCCGGTACCGGCTCGGCCGGCCTCATCTATCAGGAGGATCGGCTGCGCACCTGCTCAGGTCGCGGCTTCCCCATCTCGGATCTTGGCAGCGGCGCCTGGCTCGGGCTACGCGCCCTGCAGCAGGCCCTGCTCTGCCACGACGGCATACTGCCCCCCAGCCTGCTCGCGGTGCGCCTGCTGGATCACTTCAAGCGGGATCAGGCCGAGGTGGTGCGCTGGGCGGCCAAGGCCATCCCGGCGGACTATGGTCGCTTCGCACCCTGGGTGTTCGATGCCGCCAGCGACGGGGACGAGCTCGCCTGCCAGCTGCTGGATGAGACCTGCGCCCAGTTGCAGACCCTGCTGGAGGGGATGCAGCAGCTTGGGGCCCGCCGGATTGCCCTGCTCGGCGGGATCGGCACCCGACTCGCCCCCCGATTGGCCCATCTCAACCTGGTTTCGCCCACCGCCGATGCCCTGGAAGGGGCCATCCTGTTCGCCAAATCGGAAGCATTCCCATGCCTGTATCCCTGAACCCTGTCCACGCCGAGCCGTATGCGGGAGAGGATCCCATCCTGTTCACCCCATCAGAGGAATATCCATGTCCACACCCCTGATCCATACCCAAGTTGACCGACGTGACGGTGATGATGTCTGGTTCCGTTTCACCCTGAGCCAGTTACCGGCCACCCCCTGGAAGCTGCACTTCTGCCTGGCTCGTCATATAGACCCGGCCTCGGTCGAGGGCGGCGAACTGGAGCGCCAGAGCGGCAGCTACAAGGTGCTGGTCCCCTCGGCTGGCGCCAGCGAGCTGCGTTTTTGCTGCCGCAACACCCCCATCAAGCGCCTCTCGGACTTGCCCCAGGGCTTCTTCCTGAGCCTGGCTGACGCCACCACGGGCCCCCAGCTGCTGCCGGTGACCCTGGTGAGTCAGGAGCTGGGGTTGCCAGCACAAGCGCCCTCGCCCCCCGAGCTGCCCGAGGTGGAGCCGGCCAACGGCATAGTGCCCCACCCCGCCCACCTGCTGCTGCCCGAGGGCAACTTCCGGCTGGCGGAGCGGGCCCATGTCAGCGGCCCTGTCTCCCTCGGCCCCCTGCTGGCTCATTTCAACGAGCTGACTGGCCTCGCGCTGGCGCAGGATCACGACGCCGAGATCCACCTCATCGAGGCGCCCCTCGCCCCCGAGGCTTATCAACTCTCCATCAGCCCCAGGGAGATCCGCATTCAGGCGGCGGGCGAGGCTGGCTGGCGCCATGGCCTGATCAGCCTGGCCCAGTGGGCGCTGCAGCACGGTGAGAGCCTACCCTGCCTCGAGCTGACGGATGCGCCGCGCTTCGGTTTTCGCGGCATCTTCCTCGACTGCGCCCGTCACTTCCATTCGATTGCCACCATCAAGCGCCTGCTCAAGCAGATGAGCCTCTACAAGTTCAACCGCTTCCATTGGCACCTGACCGATGACGAAGGCTGGCGTCTCGAGATCCGGGCCTTCCCCCAGCTGACCGAGACGGGGGCTTGGCGCGGTCATGGCCTGGCGGTCGGTCCCCAGCTCAGCGGTGGCGCCGAGCCCTACGGCGGTTATTACACCCAGAGCGAGGTGCGCGAGCTGGTGGCTTACGCCGCCGGCCTTGGCATCAGCGTCATTCCGGAGATAGACATCCCGGGTCACTGCCACGCGGCCATCAAGGCGCTGCCGGCGCTGCTGCGGGAAGAGGCGGATCACTCCCGCTACCTGTCGGTGCAATATTTTGACGACAACGTGCTCAACCCGGCGCTGCCCGGCACCTACGAGTTCCTGAACAAGGTGATGGACGAGGTGTGCGAGCTGTTCCCGGGGGAACAGGTGCACATGGGAGGGGACGAGGTGCCGACCGGCGTCTGGACCGACAGCCCCGCCTGCCAGCAGCTGATGCAGCAACAGGGCTATCAGGATTGCCGCGAGCTGCAGGGTCACCTGCTGCGCCACTGCCAGCAATACTTGGCGGCCAGGGGCAAGAAGATGCTGGGCTGGGAGGAGATTTTGCACGGAGACAAGGTGAGCCGGGATGCCACCATCTTCGCCTGGACCCACTTCCAGGCCGGGCTGGACGCCGCGACCTCGGGCTATCCCGTGGTGATGGCACCGGCCCAGCAGCTCTATCTGGATCAGGCCTACAACCAGGACGTCAACGAGCCAGGCCTCTATTGGGCCGGCCCCGTCAGCCTGGAGCAGGTCTACGCCTGTGACCCTGCCCCCCTCGATTTCCATGCCAACGATAACATCCTGGGGGTGCTGAGCCCCTTATGGTCGGAACTGGTGACCTCTCGTGACCGTCTCGACTATATGTTGTTCCCGCGCCTGCTGGCCACGGCCGAGGTGGCCTGGAGTGCCCCCGCCCGCAAGGAGTGGGCGCACTTCGCCGCCCGCCTGCCCGGTCAGCTGCAGATCCTCGATCAGTTGCAGGTGCGTTATCGGGTGCCACAGAGGTAGTGTTATCTTTTTCTTTTCGGCGACCTTTTGGTCGCCATTTTTTTACCACCAATCAACAAAAACCCAACCTAAGCCCTACTTTTACTCCGTCTTTGTTGGCAAAATAGGGCCCGAGATGAAACCTATCAGGCACTCGGTCAGGTTTTCATCCTCTCCATCACAATAACAACCAGCATGAACATCGGAGCTTATCCTTATGGCCCGCAGAGACGTCCAGACACTGGACAGCGAAGTGGAGTTTCCTGCCGACGTACAACTCGTGTCGACCACGGACTTGCGCGGCGTCATCACCTACGCCAACCCTGCCTTCTGCCGCATCGCCGGCTATCGGGCCGATGAGCTGGTCGGTCAGAATCACAACCTGGTGCGTCATCCCGACATGCCCAAGGCCGCCTTCGCCGACCTCTGGGATCGCCTCAAGGAGGGCAATCCCTGGCGCGGCGTGGTCAAGAACCGCTGCAAGGATGGCCGCTACTACTGGGTCGATGCCTATGTGACCCCCATCTACGAGCAGGGCCAGATCAGCGGCTACCAGTCGGTGCGCTGCAAGCCCGAGCCTCAGCTCAAGCAGGTGGCGAGCCAGGCCTATCAGTCCCTGCTCAAGGCCGAGCGGGGGGAAACCCGCAAGCTCCCCTCCCTGCGCCCCTTCAGGCCTGCGCTGCTCGGCGGGCTGCTGCTGGGGCTGCTCGGCTGGGCCGCCTTCTCCCAAGGCATCATCACGGCGCTGCTGATGCTGCTGCCCCTGCTGCTCATCACGGCCGCCTACTGGCGCGAGCTCATCTCCTTGCCGCGCTATCTCAGGCAGCTCGGCCAGCAATATGACAGCCTGACCCGGCTGGTCTACTCGGGGGATGCGCCGGGCGCCATCGCCGATTTCCACTTGAAGATGCTGCAGGCCCGCATCCGCACCGTGCTCGGGCGGGTCAACGACGCCACCCATCCCTTGCAGACCCTGGCGACCGATCTGAAAGCGTCATCTCATCAGGCTTTCCTCGACATCAACGAACAGGATGCCCAGACCCAGCAGATGGCCGCCGCCATGACCCAGATGGCCAGCACGGCCCATGAGATAGCGCGCAACATCCAGGACACCAACGGTCAGGTGACAGAGGCGCGCAGCAGTTGCCAGCACACGGTACAACAGTTGGATCAGACAGAGCAGCAGATGGAGCTGCTGGCCAGACAGGCGGAGCAGGCCTTCCACTCCGCGGTGGAGCTCGCCAGCGAGTCCGAGCGGATCGGCAGCGTCATGGGGGAAATTCAGGGCATCGCCGAGCAGACCAATCTGCTGGCGCTGAACGCCGCCATCGAGGCGGCCCGGGCCGGCGAGCAGGGCCGTGGCTTTGCCGTGGTGGCGGACGAGGTGCGGGTGCTGTCGCGCCGCACCCACGCCTCCACTGCCGAGCTCCAGCAGATGATCGAGACACTGCAGCAGCCCACCCCACGCGCCGTC
>NZ_PGCP01000018.1 GCF_002812985.1 Aeromonas lusitana | reverse complement strand
TAAGAGACAGTGCCAATACGGCTCGCCGGGATGGTCAGGGAGCGCAGGATCGGGCAGTGAAATCCACTGCAAGCAATCAATTTAGCGATAATTTACGCAATCAAAACAGGCCACGAGCAGCGAGAGATGCTGCTGGCGCAACGCCAAATGGCAGGCCTCATGGCGCCGAACGCGGCCTCGCTTCATCCCATCCCGCCAAACCAACGGACGGCAAACCCCGCAGCCCGGGACGTGGCACTGCCCGTCGTCCGGCCCGCAACGGCAACGGCCAGTCCTGAATAACAGCAAGCGACAAGGAGTCCTTATGATTGATCACCCGCCCCTACAAGCCAGATTGACGGTGGCCGCCCTGGTGCACTGGCAGGGTCGCTTCCTGCTGGTGGAGGAAGAGATCGCGGGCCAGCGCCGCTTCAACCAGCCCGCCGGCCATGTGGAACCTGGCGAGAACCTGATTGAAGCCGCCTGCCGCGAGCTGAAAGAGGAGACGGGGTTGAGCGCCGTGCCGAGCGCCTGGCTTGGCACCTATCTGTTCAAGCCGGCGGACAGCGAGGACACTTTCGTGCGCACCGCCGTCATCTTCGACCTTGAAAAGGCGCCGGGTCAGCACCATCCAGAGGATCCCGATGGGGATGTACTCGCCTGCCACTGGCTCACCCTGGACGAGATTGCCGAGTGCAAACCGTCCTTGCGAAGCCCCCTGGTGTGGCAGTGCATCCAGGATTATCTGGGGGGCACTCGCCTGCCCCTATCGGCACTCAAAGCCTTTATTTAAGGCCATTTGGCACCGATTTAGCCTCGGCGGATGGGACGAGAGAAAAACGATTTCCTGCCACAACAACCCGCTACGGGACGCTGGCATGGATATGTGACCGGGGGCGCGAAATTCTGATAGAATACGCCCCGTTTAAACGAACTGGTAACTTCGACTAATGACAGACAACAGCCAAATCAAGGTGATCGTCGGCATGTCCGGCGGTGTGGACTCTTCCGTCTCGGCCTACCTGCTCCAGCAGCAGGGCTATCAGGTCGAAGGCTTGTTCATGAAGAACTGGGAAGAAGACGACACGGACGAGTATTGCTCTGCCTCCCAGGATTTGGCTGACGCCCAAGCCGTCTGCGACAAACTGGGCATGAAGCTGCACACCATCAACTTCGCCGCCGAGTACTGGGACAATGTGTTCGAGCATTTCCTCGAGGAGTACAAGGCGGGGCGCACCCCGAACCCGGATATCCTGTGCAACAAGGAGATCAAGTTCAAGGCGTTCCTGGAGTTTGCCGCCGAAGAGCTGGGTGCCACCTACATAGCCACCGGCCACTATGTGCGCCGTGACGACAGCACGGGCCGCCCGCGCCTGCTGCGCGGTCTCGATGGCAACAAGGATCAGAGCTACTTCCTCTACACCTTGAGCGAAGCTCAGGTGGGTCAGAGCCTGTTCCCGGTCGGGGATCTGGAGAAGCCGGAGGTGCGCCGCATCGCCGAGCAGCTCGATCTCATCACCGCCAAGAAGAAAGACTCCACCGGCATCTGCTTCATCGGTGAACGCAAGTTCAAGGACTTCCTCGCGAAATTCCTGCCCGCCCAGCCCGGCCCCATCGAAACCGTGGATGGCAAGGTCATCGGCGAGCACCAGGGCCTGATGTATCACACCCTGGGTCAGCGCAAGGGCCTCGGCATCGGCGGTCGCAAAGACGCCACCGAAGAGGCCTGGTACGTGGTTGATAAAGAGGTGGAGCGCAACACCCTGATCGTCGCGCAAGGGGAGCATCCCCGTCTCTACTCCGACGGCCTGATCGCGAGCCAATTGCACTGGGTGGATCGCACCCCCATTCGCGCGCCGCGCCGCTGCACCGTCAAGACCCGCTACCGCCAGGAAGACATTCCTTGCCTGATCCAGCCCATCGACGATGAGACCATCCGGGTCATCTTCGACGAGAAACAGGCTGCGGTGACGCCGGGCCAGTCCGCCGTCTTCTACGACGGGGAAGAGTGCCTGGGCGGCGGCATCATAGAGCAGCGCTTCAGCCACCCGGTATAACTAAACAAGGAGGGCCGCAACGCGCGGCCCTTTGCAGACCCCATTCGGCCAGCGGGCTTGAATGTGTTTTGAATAATTAACAGAAGGCCGCGAACGTGAGCGACAAATTCCAAGACAGAACAATGGCCTTTGCCGGCATCTGCCAGGCGGCCTACCTGGTGCAGAAGGTGGCCCGTGACGGCACCTGCGACGAGGCCTCCCTGCGCGAGAGTCTGCAAAGCGTGCTGGTGACCAATCCCAAGCAGCCGCTGGAAGTGTTCGGCAGCCACCTCGCCATTCGCGACGGCTACCGCGCTCTGGTGGAGCAACTCGGCGCCGACGGCAGCCAGAAAAACGCCGAGCTGACCCGTTACGTGGTGAGCCTGATCGCGCTGGAGCGCAAGCTCGCCAAGCGCAAGGACATCCTCAACATGCTGGGGGAGCGGATCAGCCAGATCGGTCGCCAGCAACAGCATTTCGATCTGCTCGACGAGCAGATCCTGGCCAACATGGCGAGCATCTACAGCGATCTCATCAGCCCGATTGGCCCCAGGATCCAGGTGGCGGGTACCCCGCTGTTCCTGCAGCAGCCCCTGGTGCAGCACAAGGTGCGTGCCCTGCTGCTGGCAGGGATCCGCGCCGTGGTGCTGTGGCGCCAGCTTGGCGGCAGCCGCACCCAGATCATCTTCGCTCGCAAGAAGATGGTGGAACTGGCCAAACGTTTTTAAAAAATCGGCGCACGACCTGTCGCGAGAGGTCGTCAGCAAGGTGAAAAACCGCGCAGGAACCGGAGTTTATGTCGATAAATGAGGATTCCGCGCAGTGTATGAGCCTTGATCACGGCATCGCAGCAAGATCGTGGGCAGAGTGCTAACCCCCACACACATCAGGAGTTAACCCCATGGAGCTGTCCGCGCTGACTGCTGTTTCCCCGATTGACGGTCGTTATGGCGACAAGGCCGATGCCCTGCGCCCTATCTTCTCCGAATTCGGCCTGCTGCGTTTTCGCGTCGAAGTCGAGGTGCGCTGGTTGCAAAAACTGGCAAGCCACGCCGGGATCCCGGAAGTCCCTGCCCTGAGCGCAGCCGCGAGCAGCCTGCTCGACGGCATCGTCAGCAACTTCAACGAGAGCGACGCCGCCCGCATCAAACAGATCGAGCGCACCACCAACCATGATGTGAAAGCGGTGGAGTACTTCCTGAAAGAGAAGGTGGAAGTGAACCCCGAGCTCGCCGCCATCAGCGAATTCATCCACTTCGCCTGCACCTCGGAAGACATCAACAACAACTCCCACGGCCTGATGCTCAAAACCGCCCGCGAAGAGGTGATCAAGCCTTATTGCGAGAAGCTGATCAGCGAGCTCAAGCGCCTGGCCCATGAGTACCGCGACATGCCGCTGCTGTCCCGTACCCACGGTCAGCCAGCGACCCCGAGCACCATGGGCAAGGAGATGGCCAACGTCGCCTATCGCCTGGAGCGCCAGTACAAGCAGATCATGGCGGTCGAGATCCTGGGCAAGATCAACGGCGCGGTCGGCAACTACAACGCTCACGTCAGCGCCTATCCCCTGGTTGACTGGCACCAGTTCTCCGAGGAGTTCGTCACCTCCCTCGGCCTGACCTGGAACCCCTACACCACCCAGATCGAGCCCCACGACTACATCGCCGAGCTGTTCGATGCCATGGCCCGCTTCAACACCATCCTGATCGACTTCGATCGGGACGTGTGGGGTTACATCTCCCTGGGTCACTTCAAGCAGCGCACCATCGCCGGCGAGATTGGCTCCTCGACCATGCCCCACAAGGTCAACCCCATCGACTTCGAGAACTCCGAAGGCAACCTGGGTCTGGCCAACGCCGTATTCCAGCATCTGGCAAGCAAGTTGCCCATCTCCCGCTGGCAGCGTGACTTGACCGACTCGACCGTGCTGCGCAACCTGGGTGTCGCCGTGGGTTATTCCCTCATCGCCTATCAGGCGACCCTGAAGGGGATCTCCAAGCTCGAAGCGAACAGCGATGCCATGGCCGCCGATCTGGATGGCAACTGGGAAGTGCTGGCCGAGCCCATCCAGACCGTGATGCGCCGCTACGGCATCGAGAAGCCCTACGAGAAGCTCAAGGAGCTGACCCGTGGTCGCCGCGTCGACGCCGAAGGCATGCGCACCTTTATCGACACCCTCGAACTGCCCGAAGAGGTGAAGGTAGAGCTCAAGAAGCTGACCCCGGCCAACTATATCGGCGAGGCTCAGCGTCTGGTGGATCTGCTGAAATAAGCGGTTAACCCGACAGGACAAGGGCCCTGCCATGGCGGGGCCCTTGTTGATTCTGGCCCATTCAATGACATCAGCTGTTATTGGGCCATACCAGAGCCCTTGCCCAAACCCGATTTGGGCAAGATCTCTCACAAGATACGAGAAGCACCATGTACGAACTCAATCTGGATATCGCTCACTTCCTCGAGCATCACTGGCAGAAGCGCCCGCTGCTCATCAAGGGCGGCTTCAAGGACTTCCAGGATCCCATCAGCCCGGACGAGCTGGCGGGTCTGGCCATGGAAGAGGTGATTGAATCTCGCCTGGTCACCCGCTTCAACAACAAGTGGGAAGCGGTCCACGGCCCCTTCGAATCCTACGATCACCTGGGAGAAGAGAACTGGACCGTGCTGGTGCAGGCCTGCAACCACTGGGCCCCGGAAGTACACGAACTGGCGCTGCCGTTCCAGTTCATCCCAGGCTGGCGCTTTGACGATGTGATGGTGAGCTTCTCCACTCCCCACGGCGGCGTCGGCCCCCACATCGACAACTACGACGTCTTCATCACCCAGGGCCAGGGCAAGCGCCACTGGCGCGTCGGCGATGCCAAGCCGCTCAATGAATTCGCGGCCCACGCCGCCCTGCTGCACTGCGAGCCGTTCGAGGCGATCATCGACGTCATCATGGAGCCGGGCGACATCCTCTACATCCCGCCCGGATTCCCCCACGAGGGCTATGCCATCGAGCCGTCCCTGAACTTCTCCGTGGGCTTCCGCGCCCCGGACGCCAAGGCGCTTATCTCTTCGTTTGCCGATCATCTGATCGACAACGAGGTGCGCACCGAGCGTTACGGCGATGCAGATCTCAAGCCCCGCACCCGCCACGGCGAGATCCAGCCCCACGAGCTGCACCGCCTGCGGGAGTTGATGCAACAGGCCCTGGACGACGAGACCCTGTTCAAGGAGTGGTTCGGCACCATGATCTCCGAGGCCAAGCACGATCTGGACGTGAATCCGGTCGAGCCGGATTACAGCGCCGAGGAAATCGCCGACCTGCTGACCCAGGGCGAGCCCGCCATCAAGGTGCCGGGCCTGCGCTCCGTCTGGTTCAGCGGCGACAACCAGCAGTGCTACATCGACGGCGAAGCCTGGACCCTGCAAAGTGAAGATGCGGCCGCCATTTCCCTCTTGTGTGACAAGGACATGGTCACCCAGGCCGACATGGTGGAGCTCGCCGATCAGGCCGGCTTCTTGCAGCTGCTGACCCGACTGGTCAACCGCGGTTACTGGTTCTTCGGCTAACGCCCGCTCGCCAGAATCCGCACCAGATGCAATAAAAAGAGAAGCGCCGCTGAATCCAGCGGCGCTTTTTTGTTTCCATCCATACTCACTCGGGCTGCACTATCGGTATGGGCGGCATGGACGGCATGGGCAGCCATCTCGGCCAATAACCCACGGCGCCCCGCACACTGGCTACACTTGGGGGCGACTCGGCAGCCCAGCTTTTACCCCCTCATTGAGCCCTTTGTCAACTGCTTGTTATTTAACAACATACGATCTGGGTCCCAGTGACCCGACAGAATGGGTACCGAATGAGCTGGTATCGGGGGAGGCAATTATTTTAGCCCCTAAAATCAACAGTGAGCGAAAACGTTATCTTGTAAATTGAGGCGGTTTTAGCCCAAAACGTTGTTTCTGGATCATAAAAAGTATCCAAAAACTGGTGTATATTGCACGACGGAAACTCCTTAACCATGAAGACTGACATGAAAAAGACCAAAATCGTCTGCACCATCGGTCCCAAGACCGAATCCAAAGCCATGCTGGGCAAGATGCTCGACGCCGGCATGAACGTCATGCGCCTGAACTTCTCCCACGGTGATTACGAAGAGCACGGCACCCGTATCCGCAACCTGCGTGAAGTGATGGCCGAGACCGGCAAGCACGCAGCCATTCTGCTCGATACCAAGGGTCCGGAAATCCGTACCATGAAGCTGGAAGGTGGCAACGATGTCTCTCTGGTCGCCGGCCAGACCTTCACCTTCACCACCGACCAGACCCTGGTTGGCAACAAAGACAAGGTCGCCGTGACCTATGCCGGTTTCGCCAACGACCTGCGCGTCGGCAACCGCATCCTGGTTGACGATGGCCTGATCGGCCTGGACGTCATCGAAATCACCGAACGTGAAGTCATCTGCAAGGTGCTGAACAACGGTGATCTGGGCGAGAACAAGGGTGTCAACCTGCCGGGCGTCTCCATCAAGCTGCCGGCCCTGGCCGAGAAAGACAAGCGTGACCTCGTCTTCGGTTGCGAGCAAGGCGTTGATTTCGTTGCTGCTTCCTTCATCCGTAAGAAAGAAGACGTTCTGGAAATCCGTGAGCACCTGAAGGCCCACGGTGGCGAAGCCATCCAGATCATCTCCAAGATCGAAAACCAGGAAGGCCTGGACAACTTCGACGACATCCTGGCTGTCTCCGACGGCATCATGGTTGCTCGTGGCGACATGGGTGTGGAAATCCCGGTAGAAGAAGTGATCTTCGCCCAGAAGATGATCATCACCAAGTGCAACAAGGCACGTAAAGTGGTCATCACCGCCACCCAGATGCTGGATTCCATGATCAAGAACCCGCGTCCGACCCGCGCCGAAGCTGGCGACGTGGCGAACGCCGTGCTGGACGGTACCGATGCAGTCATGCTGTCCGGTGAGTCCGCCAAGGGTAAGTACCCGCTGGAAGCCGTGACCATCATGGCCACCATCTGCGAGCGTACCGACGCCGTGATGCCGTCCAACCTGTCTGCTGCCAACGACAGCAACAAGCTGCGCATCACCGAAGCCGTTTGTAAGGGTGCCGTCGAGACCTCCGAGAAGCTGGACGCCCCGCTGATCGTGGTCGCCACCGAAGGCGGCAAGTCCGCCAAGGCCATCCGCAAGTACTTCCCGAAAGCCTGGATCCTGGCCATCACCACCAACAAGAAAACCGCTGCCCAACTGGTCCTGACCAAGGGTGTGGTTGCTCACGTGGTTGACAGCATCGCCTCCACCGACGATTTCTATCGCATCGGTAAAGAAGCGGCCCTGGCCAGCGGCATGGGTCTGAAGGGTGACGTGGTTGTCATGGTTTCCGGTGCTCTGGTACCGAGCGGTACCACCAACACCGCCTCCGTTCACGTACTGTAATCAGTCTTGAACCGATAAAACGGCGCCTGCGGGCGCCGTTTTTTTTATCTCTCCCCCCTGCTTCGTGTTTACCGCCGGTGTTAGAATCCACGCGGCTTTATCCCCCTGTGGGAAGCCTCCCGAATCTTGCGTAATAACCCGGAAGTTTTATGCCCTCAATACAGTTCAGAAGAGCCTCGGCCAGCCTGTTGCCGCTGCTTTGTTTACTCCTCACACTCTGCGCTTCGCAAGCCATGGCGCAGGATGTGCCGCAACGCGCCAACGTCCAGCGGGCGCTCGATGCGCTCGGCAAATCGGACACCCTCACCGTCAGCCAACAAGCCGATCAGAAGCTGCTGACCGATACCCTGAGCCTGCTCGACAACATTGAGAAGGAGCAGGCCAAGAGCAAAGCCCAGGTACAGCGACTGCGCTCGCTCCCAAGCGAGCTGAAGGAGATTGGCACCAAGCTCGACAACCTGACCCAGGGCAAGAGCCTGGAGCAGCTCAAGAGCGAATACGCCAGCATGAGCCTGGCGGAGCTCGATAGCCGCCAGACCGAGATCATGGCCAACTTGCAGGAGTCCCAGGAAGCCCTCGGCTCCATCGGCAGCCAGATCACCAGCCTGCAGACCCTGCCGGAGCGGGCCCAGGTCAACATGAGCCGCGCCTACCAGCGCAGCCAGGAGATCCGCACCCGGTTGAATTCCGGCGACAGCATCAGCAGCGCCGAGAAGATGAAGCTCAACACCGAGCTGGCCCTGCTGGACCTGCAACTGGCCAACCTGCAAAAGGAGCTGGATAACCGCACCAGCATGCAGGATCTCGTGGTCAAGCAGCGCGACTACCAGAGCGCGCGCCTCGCCTACGAAGAGCAGAAACTGCAGGCGCTGCAGGAGCAGAGCAGTGCCAAGCGCCTCGGTGACACCGAGAAGGCTGCCGAGCAGACCGGCGAGCTGGTGGCCACCGAAGACAACCCACTGGTGCAAAAAGAGCAGGAGATCAACCACCAGCTCAGCCAGCAGCTCATCAGCGCCACCGCCAACCTCAACTCGCTGGTGCAGAAGAACCTGCAAGCCAAGAGCTGGCTGGAGCGCGGCACCCAGACCGAGCGCAACCTCAACGAACAGGTGCAGATGCTCAAGGGCAACCTGCTGCTGTCACGCATCCTCTATCAGCTCTACCAGCAGCTGGAGGCTGCGCCTTCTAGCCTGGTGAAGAACCTGGAAGAGCAGATAGCCGACCTGCACCTGGCCCAGTTTGAACTGAGCCAGCAGCGGGATCAGCTGTTCCAGAAGACCCAGTATCTGGATAATCTGATCGCCGGCAGCAGCGAGCCGGTCAGCGAAGAGGACAAGGCGAATCTCGCCAAGCTCATCGACACCCGCATCGAGCTGCTCGATCAGCTGAACCGTCAGCTCGACAGCCAGCTGACCAACGCCATCAGCCTGCAGCTGACCCAGCAGCAGCTGAGCCGTGTCTATGCCTCGGTCGAGTTCACCCTGCAGCAGCACATCTTCTGGGTCAGCAGCAACAAGCCCATCGATGGCAAGTGGCTGCTGAGCTGGCCCGCCCAGGCCTACAAGCAGGCCTCCGACTGGGTGCTCAAACCGGATTGGAGCAAGTGGGGCGAGATGCTGTTGCCCATCTCCCTGCTCGCCTTCCCGCTGCTGCTGGTGGGTGGCCTGCTGCTGTGGAAACGGCCGACCATAGTCGCCCGCCAGCAGAAGATCGCCAAGGATCTCGGCCGCTTCCGTCAGGACAGCCAGTGGCATACCCCGCGCGCCCTGCTCTATACCGTGTTGCAGCGCCTGCCCGGCACCCTGTTTATCCTGGCCGCCGGCCTGCTGCTCACCTATTGCGGCCTGCTGAGCCCCAAGCTCATCTTCCAGATCACCCTGAACCTGGCCCTCGGCTACCTGGTGTTCAGCGTCTACCTGTCGGTGATGCGACCGGGCGGCATTGGCGAGAGCCACTTCCGCATGCCGAGAGCCGAGCTGCAGGCCAAGCGTGCCAGCATGAGATATCTGTGGATACCGCTTTTACCGCTGATCATGCTGTCCACCAAAGCTGTAGTAGAACCTTCCTCTCTTGGCAACGACGTGATCGGACAGGGTCTGACCCTGGTGCTCTTGGGTCTTGCCGGCTATCTGGTACTGCCCATCTCCCGCGCCCGCGTCAAGGGCGAGGCGAGCATGCTGCAGATCCTGACGGCGGTCGCCCTGGCGCTGGCACCGGTGGCGCTCATGGTGCTGGCGGCCCTTGGCTACTACTACACGGCCCTGAAGCTCACCGGCCGCCTCATCGAGTCCTTCTACCTCATCATCATCTGGAGCCTGGTCTATCGCACCGCCCTGCGTGGTCTGGAGCTGGCGGCTCGCCGCCTGGCCTATCGCCGCGCCGTCGCCAAGCGTGAGCACAAGACCCAGGAAGACGCGGAAGGGGGCGAGGCCATCGAAGAACAGCCCATGGATCTGGAAGATGTCAGCCAGCAGTCCCTGCGCCTGACCCGGATCATGCTGCTGCTGGTGTTCGGTGTCGCCTTCTACTGGCTCTGGTCCGATCTGGTCGCGGTATTTACCTACCTCGACAGCGTGGTGCTCTGGCACAAGAGTGAAGGGACTGGCGCCAACGCCGTGCTCTTCCCCGTCAGCCTGAGCGATGTGCTGACCGGCCTGTTCCTGTTCGGGGCGGCCCTGTCCCTGGCCCGCAACCTGCCCGGCCTGCTGGAGGTGCTGGTGCTCTCCAAGATGCGCCTGGCCCAGGGTACCGCCTACGCCTTCACCACCATGCTCAACTATGCGCTCATCGGGGTGGGTTCCCTCACCGCCCTGGCCATGCTGGGGGTCCAGTGGGAGAAGCTGCAGTGGCTGGCCGCCGGCCTCTCGGTCGGTATCGGTTTTGGCATGCAGCAGATCGTCTCCAACTTCATCTCGGGGATCATCATCTTGTTCGAGCGTCCGGTCCGGATCGGCGATACCGTCACCATCGGCACCATCTCGGGCACGGTCAACAAGATCCGCATCCGCTCCACCACCCTCACCGACTTCGATCGCAAAGAGGTGATCATCCCGAACCAGCAGCTGATGATAGAGCGTCTGGTCAACTGGTCCCTGTCCGACACCGTCACCCGGGTCATCGCCCGGGTCGGGGTGGCCTATGGCTCGGATCTGGAGCTGACCCGCAAGCTGT
The DNA here is from genome assembly GCF_002812985.1 of Aeromonas lusitana. GTDB lineage: Bacteria > Pseudomonadota > Gammaproteobacteria > Enterobacterales > Aeromonadaceae > Aeromonas > Aeromonas lusitana. The sequence continues at coordinate 151,124 of NZ_PGCP01000018.1, read as the reverse complement.
TGATGCAGGCGGCCATGGAGAACAGCCGGGTGCTGAAGGATCCGGCCCCCATCGTCTACTTCCTCACCTTCGGCGCCAGCACCCTGGATCACGAGCTGCGCTTCTTCGTGAGCGAGCTTGGGGATCGCAACCCGGCCATCGATGAGCTGAACCGCAAGATTGACGTCCTGTTCCGCGAACACGGCATCGACATTGCGTTCAACCAGATGGACGTGCATATCAAGAACCAGCGTGGAGATGAGCAGAGGGTGGAATCTCGCCCTGGCCTGCCCCCGCCGCAACCAGGCAGAACGAGCTGATCCCGCTCGCCACCCACCGTCAAACGGGCCCCACTATGGGGCCCGTTTTTTTATCCGCCCCAAGCCTCAGCAGACCGGCACTTATGCGCATCGAAACGCCGAACCTGGCGCTCCGCCCCATGGCCCTGCCATCCCTCTCCAGGGTGCCTTGCACCCTAAGCAAACGGCGGCTGGGCAGATGCCCCCGTCTGTGCGACCATCCTCCCTGCCGTCTTGCCGTTCCAGGACGCACCTATCGCCAGCAGGAGGCGCCATGCAGCAAGTGGTTTATATCGCCAACCCGGTAAGCGGGTTGATTCATGTGTTTCGGCTGGACGAGGGTGAGCTGGTCTCGCTGCAAGAAGTGCAGACCGGCGGCGAGGTGCAGCCCCTGGTCATCAGCCCGGACAGGCGCTGGCTCTATGCCGGTGTGCGGCCAGACTTCAAGGTGCTGAGCTACCCCATAGGCGCGGATGGACGGCTCGGAGCGCCCGCCTCGGCGCCGCTCGCGGGCAGCGCCTCTCACACCTGCACCGATGCGACGGGACGCCTCTTCTTCGCCGCCTCCTACGCCTTCAACCACCTCAGCGTCTCCCCCATGGACCAGGACGGCCGGGTGCAGGCACCGCACCAGCGCATCGACGATCTGATGGCCTCCCACTCGGTCACCCTGTTGGCAGATGAGCAAGAGAGCCCATCCCTGCTGGTCGCCTGCCTCAAAGACGACGCCATTCGCCGCTTTGCCTTAGGGGACGATGGGCGGCTGACGCCTCACCCCAGAGGAGATCTGCACACGGCGCCCGGCGCCGGGCCACGCCATCTGGCGCGGCACCCGAGCAACGGCGATCTCTATTGCCTCAACGAGCTTGATGGCACCCTCAACCGCTATCACAGGGAAGAGGATGGCCGCATCCAGGAATGTGAGTCCCTGGACATGCTGCCGCCAGGCTATGAGGGGGAGCGCTGGGGGGCGGATCTGCACCTCACCCCGAACGGGCGCTTCCTCTACACCAGCGAGCGGGCCAGCAGCCTGCTGACCCTGTTCGGTGTCGATGAACAGGATGGCAGCCTCACTCTTCTCGATCACTTTGCGACCGAATCCTGCCCCCGTGGCTTTGCCATCGATCACAGCGGTCATTACCTGATCGCCACCGGGCAAGAGTCCCACAATGTGGCGGTGCACAGGATAGCGTCCGAGACGGGGCAGCTGAGCCTCTCCTCCCGCCATCCGGTGGGCAAAGGGGCCATGTGGGTGAGGGTGTTGATGCTGGATGGGCGCCCCGCCTGAGCGGCTGCGACTAACACAAAAACAGGCGGCGCTTATCCAGCGCTGCCTGTGACAAAGAGCGGGCAAGCGTTGGATTACTTGCCGTTGAGCTCGTCATCCGGCCAATACTTGTAGCCCTGCATGGTGGCCTGCACCGCCACCCCCTGCTCGGTGAGCTGATACATCTTCACCTTCTGGAAATCCGCATTGGCCGCCTCGCTGACCACCACCTTGCCGTCGTCCGCCGACTTGGCCGCCACGTCCGCCTGGGCGCTGGCATCAAACCCTGTGGTGATGAATCTGTCCAGGGCGGTGACATCGTTGAAGATGATCAGGGCCTGGAACTTCTTGATCCCCATGCCCACCCCGAAGCCGGCGGTGGCCATCTTCATGTAGGTATCGCGGCCGGTGCGATTGTCCTTCAGTACCCCGTAGCCACTGCCGGCACTGAGCAGCAACAAGTTGTTGTTTACATTGCTAAAGACGGCGTAGCCCTTGGATCTGGCCACCTCCCGCCTGATGTCCGGCGCCTTGCCATAGAGGGTGGACAGGGCCTGCTCACGCATTTGCAAGATGGTATTGCGCTGCTGGGCCGGGGTATCGCCTTTGGCAGCGCAACCGAACAGCAGCAGCACGGCCAGGATCTGGCCCCATAACCGCATGTGACGCATATCGTTACTCCTTACTGTGACGCTCTGGGGCGCCGACCCGGTCTCGGCCGAGCGGCGCCTCACCCGTTGAGTATAACCAGCCAGCCCCTGTGAGCCTGGCGCCAGGCCTGCCCTCACCCCTTGGTCACCTCACCGAGGAACTCGGTGAAACGCTGCCAGGATTTGGCATCGGCGTCGGCCCGGTAGTTGTCCGAGCCAAACACGCTGAAGGCGTGGGGAGCGCCGCTGTAGCTGGTCGCCTCATGGCGGATACCGGCACTCTCCAGCTCGGCGATCAGGGCCGTGAACTGGCCAAGAGACACCGCCTGATCCGCGCTGCCATGCTGAATGAGCAGGTTGGCCCGGGTCAGCTGGTAGTCCTGCCCGGCCGGGGTCTCAAGCCCACCGTGCACGCTCACTATGCCTCTGAGATCGGCGCCGCTGCGGGCCAGCTCCAGCACGGCGGCGCCGCCGAAGCAGTAACCGAGCGCTACCGCGTTGTCGAGCCGCCCTCCCAGCTTGCCTGCCTCGGCCAAAGCCCCGGCCAGCAGCTTGCGCATTCTGGGTCTGTCCTGATAGAGGGCGCCGGTGAGCTTCTTCTTCTCCTCCACCGCGGTCGGCCGCACGCCTGCGCCAAACAGGTCCACCGCAAACACGCTGTAACCCAGAGCCACCAGCATCTCGGCCCGCTTGACCTCGTATTCGGTCAGGCCGTCCCAGTCGTGGACCAGCACCACCAGGGGGGCCTTCTTGCCAGCCGCGAGGTAATAGCCCTCGAACGGCTGGCCATCGACCTCGTAGCGCATCGCACCGGCCTGGGCCGCGCCGCCCCATATCAGCCCGAGCAGGGCCAGGATCCATGCCTTCTTCATGCTTCTCTCCCGCTATGGTGAATAACGCATCTGATTGTAGTCGCTCAGATTTTGGAGAGTGCTGGTCTCGTCAGAGCCGGGCTCTCTCGGCCCGGTTAGGCCAGAGGGTACAGTCAAAGAGCGCAGCAAAAGAAAGAAGCCACCGGATGGTGGCCTCTTGTCGAACAAAGAGTGACTATGCGCCTGGGATTAATCCTTGGCGCTCTCCATGGCACCCGCTTCGGAGTGCTGGGGCAGGATGAGGTTGAGCAGAAAGCAGAAGGGCACCCCGGGGTGCCCTTCTGGCGAACAGGTTGAGCACAACCCGACGCTTAATCCTTGGCACTCTCCATGGCACCCGCTTCGGAGTGCTGGGGCAGGATAAGGTTCAGCAGAATGGCGGCTACCGAGGCCAGGCCCACGCCCGCCAGGGCGAAGTCGCCGATCTTCATCTCGAGGGCACCCACACCCACGGTCAGGGTCACGGCCACGATGGCGATGTTGCGGGCAAGGCCCAAATCCACCTTGGACTCCACCAGGGTCTTGAGACCGATGGCGGCGATGGATCCGAACAGCAGCAGCATGATGCCACCCATCACTGGCATGGGGATGGAGGTGAGCAGGGCGTTGAACTTGCCAAAGAAGGCCAGAATGATGGCGAACACAGCAGCCCAGGTCATGGTGACCGGGTTGAAGTTGCGGGTGATCATCACGGCGCCGGTCACTTCGGCGTAGGTGGTGACGGGAGGACCACCGATGAAACCGGCGAAGCAGACACCGATGCCATCACCGGCCAGGGTGCGGTGCAGGCCCGGGTTCTTGGTGTAGTCCTGCCCGGTCACGCCACCGATGGCGAGCACGCCGCCTATGTGTTCGATGCAGGGGGCTATGGCCACCGGCAGCATGAACAGGGCGGCAGCCCAGTTGATCTCCGGGGTCTCGAAGTGCGGCAACGCCAGCCAGGGGGCATTGGCCATGCCATCGAAGCTCACCTGCCCCATCATGACAGCGGCGGCATAACCGACGATGACACCGGACAGTATGGGGATGAGCTTGATCCAGCCCTTGCAGAACACGGCCGCAATCAGGGTCACCGCCAATGAGATCCCCGCCAGGGTCAGGGCGGTGGCCGGCGGAACAACCTGTTCACCACCGGCGCGGCCCATGGCCATGTTGCAGGCGACCTGAGCGACCGACAGACCGATCACCATGATCACAGGGCCAATCACCACGGGCGGCAGCAGCTTGTGTACGAAGTCCATGCCACGGACACGTATGATGGCGGCCAGGATGAAGTACATGAAACCGGCGGCAAACAGGCCAAACATGGTGGACGGCAGGCCCCAGGTCTGGGTGGCATAGATGATGGGGGCGATGAAGGCGAAGCTGGAGCCGAGGAAGATCGGAACCTGGCGACGGGTGCAGAGCTGGAACAGCAGGGTACCTACACCGGCGCCAAGCAGGGCCATGGAGGGGTTCAGTCCGGTGAGCAGGGGCACCAGAACCATGGCACCGAAGGCGACAAACAGAATTTGCAGCCCGGCGACACTTTGCTTGACCAAGGAAAACATGGGTATCCTTAATTTTTTGATAACCGAGAGGGATAATTGACACTTTTCAGTTATCACAACACGTCTTCAAGGTGCTGAATGAGCAAAAAGGCTTCATTCGTTACCTTTTACTGCTTGGGGAGGGCATGAAACTGGCTGTTTAGGCGGGATTCGTTGCTACAAGCATCGAGGAAGCGATTTTACGCACTTTTATGGCCAACGCAAAACGTTTTTCTAGCCGAGCTTATTGATAGTCATGGCAAGACGCCGCAATAGTGAGCGCCGACCTCGACATTTGCACTACCAGGCCGCCCTGAATGACGAGGTCCGTATCCTGACCGTCCCCGACCCCCCATAAAAAAGGGGATGGCCATGCCATCCCCTCTGCTTTTGTGCACCAATGCAGTCAATCGTATGCCATTCAGACCCTACGATAGGGTAGATACACAGGCTCCCACATATGGCTCAGGATATGCTGCTGCAGATCCTGGCCGATCAGCGGGTGGGATGGATCCCGGCGCACTATGTCTTTGAGCACGGCGGTCGCCACGTGCACCGAGATGTTGCGCAGCTCGCTGATGCGCGGATAGACGGTGCCACGGGCCAGATCCGCCTCGTTCACGCACTCCGCCAGGGCAAAGGCCGCCGTGGTGAAGATATCCGGGCTTATCTCGCGGATCTGGCTGACGATGGCGGCCAGGCCCACCCCCGGGAAGATGAAGACGTTGTTGCCCTGACCGATGCGGTAATCCTGGCCCTCGTGGTGCACGTCCTTGAACGGGCTGCCGGTGGCGACGATGGCGCGGCCCTGGCTCCAGCGGTAGATATCCTCCGGCAGCGCCTCGCAGTTGGCGGTGGGGTTGGAGAGCGGGAACACCATGGGATGCTCGCAGTGGGCCAGCATCAGCTGGATATGCTCCTCCTTGAAGGCGCCGCCGGCACCGCTGGTGCCGAGCAGCACGGTAATGGGTACGTGGCGCAGCACCTCGGTGAGCCCGGCCTTGCCCTGCACGTCCCACTGGGCCAGCAAGAGGCCCGGCTTGGCGTAGCGGCGCTTGTACTCGTCCAGCCCTTCGCGGTTGTCACACACCAGCCCCTGGGTATCCAGGATGTAGATGCGATCCCGCGCCGCCTGGGGATCCATGCCCTCGCGGATCATGCCGGCACAGATCTGATCCGCCACCCCGACCCCGCCGGCACCGGCGCCATAGACCAGGTAGTTCTGCTGGCCCAGGGTTTCCTGCTTGGACTTGACCGCCCCTATGATGCCCGCCAGCACCACGGCGCCCGTGCCCTGGATGTCATCGTTGAACGACGGCAGGGCCTGCTGGTAGCGAGACAAGTTGTTGAAGGCGTTGGACTTGCTGAAATCTTCCCACTGCAACACGGCGTTCGGGAAGTGGCGCTTGACCCCGGCCACGAACTTGTCGATGAAGTCGTCATACTCCTTGCCGCGGATGCGCCTATGGGGCTGCCCCAGGTACATGGGATCGTCCAGCAGGGTCTGGTTATCGGTGCCCACGTCCAGGGCGATGGGCAGGCAGCAGGCGGGATGGATGCCGGCGGCCAGGGTATAGAGGGAGAGCTTGCCGATGGGGATCCCCATGCCGCCCACCCCCTGATCGCCGATGCCGAGTATGCCCTGGCTGTCGGTGACCACTATGATGCGTACCGCCTTGGCATCCATGTGCCGCGCCAGGGAGCCCATGTCATCGACGTTGTGCTGGGTGATGTAGAGGCCGCGCGCCTTCTGGTAGCGGTGGCTGAACTCCTGGCACGCCTTGCCCACGGTCGGGGTGTAGATGACGGGGGTCATCTCCTCCACGTGGCGCGACAGCAGGGCGTAGAACAGGGTCTCGTTGCGATCCTGCAACGCCCTCAGGTTCTGGTACTTCTCCATGTCGCTGCAGGCGCTCAGGAAGCCCTGATAGACCCGCTCCAGCTGGGCCTCGAAGGTCTGCACCTGGGGCGGCAACAGGCCGTCGAGCTCAAAATCGGCCCGCTCCTGTTCGGTGAAGGCGGTGCCCTTGTTGAGGTTGCGATCGTTGAGCAGATCGGTGCCTGTCAGTGCAACGGGGCGAAAGTCCTCTCCCTGTGCGTCTTTCCACAGCAGATATTGTCCGGTAGCCATAGTTGTTCTCTTTGATACGTGGGAAGTGCCATTGCGGCGAAGAAGCGAGACACATAATGAAATCAATCATATAACGTTTAGGTTACCGATTTTGTGAGGCCGGGCATAAAGTCGCTCACCCCGGCCCCCTCACTCCCCCGCCTGCCAGCATCCCGGTCTCGACTAAGCTCAGTCTGCCATCCCGCCGTCATGGGCTTCTCTGCTCATCGACTCGTGCAGATCAAATCTCAAGGGAGCTCATCATGGGAAGCACTCGACTGGAAGCCTTTAGCGATGGGGTCATCGCCATCTTGATCACCATCATGGTGTTGGAACTCAAGGTGCCTCACGACGCCAGCTGGCCGGCGCTGGTCCCGCTGCTGCCGGTGTTTCTGAGCTATGTGCTCAGCTTCATCTACCTCGGTATCTACTGGAACAATCATCACCACATGCTGCACACCTGCCGCCAGATCACCGGGCCCATTCTGTGGGCCAACCTGCACCTGCTGTTCTGGCTCTCTCTGATCCCCTTTGCCACCGGCTGGATGGGGGAGAACCACTTCGCCAGCCTGCCCACCGCCCTCTATGGCGTGGTGTTGTTGATGGCCGCCATCGCCTACTTCCTGCTGCAGACGCTGATCATTCGCTCCCAGGGCCCGCACTCCTTGCTCAAGCGGGCCCTTGGCAGCGACTGGAAGGGCAAGATATCTCCCCTGCTCTATTTCAGCGCCATCGTCGCCGCCTTCTGGGCCCAGTGGTTGTCCCAGTTCATCTACGTCCTGGCCGCCCTGATCTGGCTGGTGCCGGACAGCCGCATCGAGCACATCCTGGCCGCACAAGAGACGGACTAGGGCGCCTTTCCCCATGTCCATCCAGCGGCGCTTGGTGCACTGCCTGCCATGAAAGGGCCCAAGGCAGCCCGGATTGACCTGGATCACCGCAAGAGAGGCGGCATCCGGCTATAAAGGCCATTGCCCTGCCGGCCCCCTTGACGCAAGATCGGCACACGTCGCGACCGGCAGCCACAGGCACCTTGCCACCATCAATGGCCATGATGCCCGCCGCAAGCCAGCATCCCTCTCCTCGAACCTGATAGAGCAACATGACCCCAGACACAGCCCCTCCTACCCACTTCCCCGTCTCAGCCGTGATCCTGGCGGGCGGCCGCGCCACCCGCATGGGAGGGGATGACAAGGGCTGGGTGCCCCTCGCGGGCCAGCCCCTCATACAGCACGTGCTGGCGCGCCTGCGCCCCCAGGTGGACGAGGTGCTGATCAACGCCAATCGCAGTGAGGGGCGCTACCGCGATCTCGCCCCCGTCATCTGTGACGAGTTCGCCGATTTTCAGGGCCCCCTTGCCGGCATGCTGGCGGGGCTCAAGGCCGCCCGCCACGACTGGGTACTGTTCGTCCCCTGCGACGGTCCCGGCTTACCGCTGGATCTGATGCACCGCTTTCGCGCCGCCCTGGCAGCAGAGCCGGACGCCGAACTGGTAGTGGCCCACGACGGCAGCCATCTGCAACCCGTGGTCGCCCTGCTGCACAAATCCCTGCTCCCCTCCCTGCGCCATGCGCTGGCCGAGGGGGAGCGCAAGATAGCCTGCTGGTTTGGCCGCCACCGGATGGCGGTGGTGCACTTTGCCGATGCACCGGATGCCTTTATCAACCTCAATAGCCCGAGCGAGTTGACAGAGTACGAGGCGCGGCTGCAGGCGAGCGGCCAGGGCGCGAGCGAGGAGACCCCATGATGGACAACCCGCTTCCTCTGCTCGGTTTCGTGGCCTGGAGCGGCACCGGCAAGACCACCTTGCTGGAGCAACTCATTCCACTACTGACCCGGCGCGGCCTGCGGCTCGGGGTGCTCAAGCACACCCACCACCAGTTCGACATGGACAAGCCGGGCAAGGACAGTTATCGCCTGCGCAAGGCGGGGGCCGGCCAGGTGATGGCGGCCTCCAGCCTGCGTCACGCCCTCATCCGCGAGACCCCGGAGGGGGAGCCGTCGTTCGCGGATCTGCTGGCAAGTTTTGACTGGTCGCGGCTCGATCTGCTGCTCATCGAGGGGTTCAAGCACGAACACTTCCCCAAGATAGAGCTGCACCGGGCCGCCCTCGGCCGGCCGCTGATGTACCCGAGCGACCCAGACGTGATCGCCCTGGTGAGCGATGAGCCTCACGAGACCCCCCTGCCCCGCTTCGAGTTCGGGGCACTGCCCGCCCTCTGCGACTTTATCTGCGCCCGGCTGGCCGAGTCCCCCGCACAGTCCTCCCGACCAGAATCACCAGAAGCGGATCACATGCCCCTTCGCCTCCTCGCACGGGCCATAACAAGCATCCCCTTGGCGGGATCAGAGCCCCTGCTGCCCGGTCATCTCAGTCAGGATGCCAACGGCATCTTGCAGGTCGGCCCGGCCCATGCTCTGATGCGAGCAGGCGGGCAAGTCACCAACTGCCTGATAGAGCGCCCCTCCCAGCCCCATGACATCACTCCCGGCGAGCGGGTCTGGGTGCGGCCGCTGGCAAGATGAGTGCCCTCGGGGCGCACTGGTGAAGAGATTATCAACCTGACATGAGACGACGCCCTTGCGCCTGAACGCTCCCCTCTCCCGACTCGATCTGTTGATCTATGGCCGCTATCGCCTGGTACACGGCCTGCGCATCGCCCTGGCCTTCACCCTCACCTTCCTGCTGACCCGGGAGCTCAAGTTGCCGGAGAGCACCTGGCCGCTCATTACCCTGGTGGTGGTGATGGGGCCCATCTCGTTTTGGGGCAATGTGTTCTCCCGCGCCCTGCAGCGGGTGGTCGGCACCATCTTCGGTGCGGCTTGCGGCGTGGTGGCGCTCTATCTGGAGCTCTACTCCATGCCGCTGATGCTGGCCTGGAGCTTCGCCATCATGTTTCTGTGCGGCTATCTGGCGCTCGGCAAGCGCCCCTACGTGGGGCTGCTCATCGGCATCACCCTGGGGGTCGTCATGGGGGGCCAGCCCGGCGACATAGAGACGGCACTGTGGCGCAGCGGCGATGTGATCCTGGGCTCCTTGCTGGCCCTGCTGTTTTGCAGCATCTATCCCCAGCGGGCCTATATTCACTGGCGGCTGCAGATGCACGACACCCTGATGATGGCCCAGCGCCTCTATCACACCCACCTCTCCCCCAACGTGCTGGAGCGCCCCAAGCTGACCCGCAATCACGCCCGTCTGCTCGCCAAGATGGTCAGCCTGCGCCCCCTGCTGGCCCCGGCGGTCAAGGAGACCCGCCTAAACCCGCCCCTGTTCGAGGCGGTGCAGGCCACCATGCGCAATACCCTCTGCACCCTGGAGATGCTGGCCAACACCTACTGGAACGATCGCCACAGCCACTTCCTGATGCAGAGCACCCCAGAACTGAGAGCCTGCCAGCAGGCGACCGAGACGGTGATCATCCAGCTCGCCCTCATGCTCAAGAGCGGCGATCAGCGGGAGCTGGAGTTCGCCATCGCCTGCCTGGACGAGACCAGCACCCAGGTGCGCCTGAGCGCCGAGGAGGCCAGCATCAGCGGCTACCTCTGGCTCAACGTGCAGCTCACGGATCAGCTCAGGCAACTGAGCCGATTGCTCGGACTGGTGCTGCAACCCTATGGCAAGCCGACCCAGCGCCCCTGAAGCGCACCGAGGCCCTTGCCCATAAAAAGCAGGCGCCCATAAAAAAGCCCCGCCGAAGCGGGGCTTTTTCACAAGCATTGTTACGCCAGCCTTGTCAGGCCGCGGCCTCAGGCCAGGGTACGTTTCGCCTGGCTCATCTCCGCCAGCTGCGCCTCGGTCAGGGTCGAGACCAGCTTGCCGTCGAGATAGAGATCCACCTGCTCGCCGCGCTTTTCACCGCGCATCATGCTGCTGCGGCCATCCAGGTAGTGAATTTCCATCAGGGCGGTGCGATCGTCAGGATAAGTGACTTCCACCTCCCGCACGCCCTGGGGCAGCATGGCCAGCGGCACCTTGTTCAGCGCCGGATCCAGATGCTGGTTGACCTTGATCACCGCATCCGCCTTCTGATCCACCAAGGCCGGCGACTTGCCGGTGATGGGGTTCTTGCCGGACCAGAACTCGATGGTGTTGAACACGAACAGATCCGCGGTCGCCGCCAGACCATAGACGGGGGAGAGCAGCACGAAGACCCCGGCGCGGCCATAACGGTTATCCACCACGCTCAGGTTGCCCTTGGTCAACATGGCGGAGAGCCCCATCGACCCCATGCAACCGCTCAAGCCAAGACTCGCCACCAACCCCAGCAACAGGGCCGCGGCCCTGCCTTTCTGTCCAACTGCCATCTTCTCTACCCGCTCAATGAAAAATGAGCCGGCAGACTAATCAAGGCGGCAGGGCGGAACAATTCACAAGCAAGGGGTCATACAGGCCGGATTCAGATTGGGCGTTCAACCGCTCACACTTTTGGCAGTCTCGCCAGATGCCGTCGCAGGATCCCCGTCCTCAGATGGAGAGGTTGGAGACGGTTTCCGATACCCGGTTCGCCTCCTGGCGGATCTCCACCATCACCTGACTGACCTTGGCAATCTGCTCCTTGCCGAGTTCCGCGCTGCCGGCCACCCCGGCCATGTCACCGGTCACCTGGGCAGTCAGCTCCCGGTTCTTCTGCACCACCTTGGCAATCTCGCTGGTGGACAGCGAAGTGCGAGCCGCCAGCTGGCGCACCTCGTCCGCCACCACCGCAAAGCCGCGTCCCTGCTCCCCCGCCCGCGCCGCTTCGATGGCCGCGTTGAGGGCCAGCAGATTGGTCTGATCGGCGATGGCGCTGATGGTGGAGACGATGGCCTCTATGTGTCTCGACTGCTCGTTGAGCTGACCGATAAGGGCTGTGGTCTGCTCCACCTGGGCCGCGATCAGGGACGAGGTGTCCACCGCGGCGCGCAGCAGACTGGCGCCCTGCTCGGCACTGCTCAGGGTCTCCTGCGCCGTGCTGTGGGCGAGCCTGGCCGCATCCCGGGTGGCATTGTTCTGGTGGATCCGCGCCGTGATGTCGCTGGCGAACTTGACCACCCTGACCACCTTGCCGCTCCCATCCCGGATCGGGTTATAGGTCGCCTCCAGCCAGATGGCCTCGCCGTGGCTGTTGTAGCGCATGAAGAGCCCGGACTTGAACTGACCGCGGGCCAGCTCCTCCCAGAAGTGGGGCTGCTCGCGCAAAAATGCCTCGTCACAGAACATCTTGTGATGCTTGCCCTGCAACTGGCTCTGGCTGTAGCCCATGCAGGCGAGGAAGTTGGCATTGGCGCTGAGGATGTCACCACTCGGAGTGAACTCTATCATCGCCTGGGATCTGTCCAGCGACTGGGCCAGGGCCTCCTGGCGTTGCAGTCGCTGCTCCCTGGCCGTGGCATCGGAGGCTATCTTCATCACCCGCACCACCCGGCCCTGCCGCTTCACCGGGAAGTAGCTCGCCGCCAGCCAGAGCGTCTCACCGTGCTGGTTGACGCGCTCGAACAGGCCGGACTCCACCTGCCCCTGCCTGAGCCTGTCCCAGAACTGCTGATAAGCGGGAGACTGGGCCCAGTCCCTTGGGCAGAGCAGGCGGTGATCCTGTCCCACCAGCTCACCTGCCCCATACCCCACCAGGCTGGCAAAGGCCGGATTGGCCTCCAGGATCTCCCCTTGTGGAGAGAAGATGACGGTGGCGACGCCCCCCTTGAGCGCATCGACTATGCCCTGCTGCTCGTCGAGCTCAGCCTGGCATGCCAGCAGCTGCGCCTTCACTTTGTTATTGAACATGGTATTCCTGCCTGTCTGATGATCCGGGACCAAGGCCACTCGTCGCCGCCTCGCCCCAACGGGCTGATAGCGCACGCACAATCCATTCGATCCTGCGGGGCGCGCAGTGTAGAGAAAAGCGGCAGCGCCGCCAAGGGCCACAGTACGTAAAACGATCGATTCGGGATCACAGGCCGGCGAGGTTTTATGGCCGGTATCGACAGGGGCCGGGATCAGGTCGAAAGAGATAGCTCCAGACAGGCTGGATTGCCCAAAAAGCCGAGCCGCTCATAGAGGGGGCGCCCCTCGTCGCTGGCATGCAGCCACAGCTTGCCGAGCCGCTGTTCGCGGGCATGGGCCAGCATGGCATCGAGCAGACCGCCGGCCAGGCCCCGCCTGCGCCAGGCGGGCCGGATATACATGTTGAGCACATAGGCTTCCCGCCCTGCCAGGTTGCCGGGATAGGGCGGGCGCACGAACAGCGCCAGGGTGCCGCAAGCCACCAACGCATTATCGACCTCCACCACCCAGGAGCGGGCGCTGCCCTCTTGCATCGACTGGGTGAAATAGTCCCGGGTTGCCTGCCAGAGGGCCGGGTCAGCCTCTGAGGTGGCCAGCTCTCCCACTTCGCAGAACAATTGCATACGAAGCGCTACCAGAGCAGGAATATCGGCGGCCAGCGCCTCACGGATCAGCATGTTTTCTCCTTGCAGGTCATAGCCGGGGCACTATATCTGCCCACGGCCCAGCCCTGATGGGTCATCAAAAGAGGGCCCGCAGGCCCTCCCATTGACACCCACGTTAAGGGGCTCGCCGCCCCCTGGCAAGGCGCCAGTGATCCAGTGACAAGGGGCCCGCCCCCCACACCGCCAGGGTCAGCAGCATCCAGCCCCACAGCTGGTGATCGTAAAAGCCCCCCGCCCACAGGGTCGGGTAGGAGATGACCGCCATGATGTTGAAGCCAAACAGCAGGGCGGCGACCGGGCGGGTGAAGAGCCCCGCCAGCAGCAAGAGCGGCAGCAGCAGCTCGGTGGCCGTGCCCACATAGGCCGCCCACTGCCAGGGCAGCAGGGGCACTTGATACTCGAACTCGAACAGATAGAGGGTGGAATCCCAGGCACTCAGCTTGAGCCAACCCGAGCGCAGGAAGACGGAGGCAACCCAGAGCCGGGCGAGCAGCAAGACGGCGCCGACCAGCCAGGGCTGGGCGCGCTCGGCCCACAGGCAGAGGGGCCTTGATGAGATATGTTCAGTCATGGGCAAACTCCAGATCGACCAGCAGATCGAGGGTGATAAGGGAGGGCAGCTGCTCGGCCATGGCCGAGGCTTCTCCCAGCAGTTGGGCCAGGGGCTGGCCTTGCTGGCAGCCTTGCAGCAGTTGCCAGGCTGGCGCCGGGAGCCCGATAGGCGAGGCCCTGTGATCCGGCGATTTCTTTAACACCAGCCAGCAGGGGGCCAGCTCGGTGACGGTGGCGCCGCCGTGCAGGGCCATCTGCCACAGCGCCAGCACCGGATAGGGGCTCTCAAACAGCAGGATGTCGCTGGCCGGTTGCAGCACCAGCTGCTCCCAGCGATCTGGAGGGACGGCGGCCAGACGCTCTGCCGGCCAGCGGCGCGCCTCCAGGGGCAGCAGGGCGACTCGCTCCAGCGCCCATTCGAAGCGGGCCAGATCCCCCAGCCAGGGCAGCTCGGCCGTGGTCGGCAAGCTGGCGAGCCAGTCGCCAAAGCCCTCGCCATAGTGCATCACAGCGCCTTCGCGCAGGGGCTCGGCCAGCACGAAGCCGCGGGCGGCGGCGGCAAAGAAATCCTCCCCCACCATGGCCTTGACCGCGGGATAGCTGCTGGCCAGCACCTCGCTCAGGCCCAGCACGAAGTTGTTGCGATAGACCTGCAGCAGGGCGCCGGCGGGCAGAGTGGCCGGTGCAATCAGTGGCAGGACAGCGACCTCGTCACCGAGCAGCCCCTCGGCGAACGCCTGCTGCACATGTTGCAACTGGCGCAGATCCGGAACCTGGGCCCGTTCAGGTGCAGTCATCCGTCCAGGAGCCAGTCCAGATAGTGAAATCCGTTCAGACATGCTGTGCCTCCCGTCCGGCGAGGCAATGGGACGCCTGGGCGGCGCTCAGGATCTCGCTGGCAACTTGTGCCTCCCCCAGCAGTACCGGCAGTGGCGGTATCTCCAGATCCCACTCGATCAGGGTGGGGATGGCGCGCTGCCCGCAGATCTGGCGATAGAGTTCCCACACAGGCTCGGCCACGGGGGCGCTGTGAGTGTCGATATAGAGATGCCCCTCGGGCAGGGCCTGGTCGGTGTAACCGGCGAGGTGAATTTCCCCCACCCGGCCAAGATCGATGGCCGAGAGATAGTCGGCGCAGTCAAAGCCGTGGTTGAAGGCGCTGACATGCAGATTGTTGAGATCGAGCAGGATGCCGCAGCCGCTGCGTTGGGCAAGTTCGGCCAAAAACGCCCATTCGCTCATCTCGCCGGGCAGTTGAAGATAGGAAGAAGGGTTTTCGATAAGCAGTTGGCGCCCCAGAGTCTGCTGCACCCTGTCTATCTTGTCGCTCATCTGGGCCAGCGCCGCCTGGGTGTAGGGGACCGGCAGCAGATCGTTGAAGTAGCGCCCGCCGATACTGCCCCAGCTCAGGTGCTCGGAGACCCGCACCGGCCGGATAGTGTCTACCAGGGCCGTCAGCTGGCGCAGATGGGCGAGATCCAGAGGATCGGCGGAGCCGAGCGACATGCCGACCCCGTGCAAGCTGATGGGGTAGTGGCCGGCAAGCTCCGCCAGCACCTCGAAGCCAAGACTGTGGCGCTCGAAGTAGTTCTCGCTGTGCACCTCCAGCCAGCCAAGGGCCGGCCGCTGCTGGCGAATATCGTCGTAGTGAGGGGAGCGTAAACCGATACCGATCAAGGGGTTCATGGTGGGATCTCTTGTAAAATGGCCAGGGCGCGGCGAGTACCGCACCCTGGCTGCGGGCTTATTTCGGTTGCAGGGAACCGCCCGCCAGCTTCTCGCACAGACCCTTTGGCACCACCACGAAGGCATCGCCCTGGGCATCCATCTTGGCGGTGCCGGCGCAGGAGGCCGTCTTGGTGGCGCAGTCGTTCTTGCCCGCCTTCACCACCCCGTAGCACTTCTCCTTCTCCTCGGCAGCCATGGCCGGCGCGGCTACCATCTGGGCGCCCAGGGCCAGCAGACCCGTCATGGCGCAGGTGATGGCGGTGCTTTTTTTCACGTTCATATGCATATTCCTTGTTGTTGAGCCTGACGGCTGATCTCTGCGGTGTGAATGTGTTGCCGGGGCCATGGCATCCGGCTACCTGCAATAAAACCGGACCAGGGAGGAAAAGATTTCATCAAAAGATAGCCTTGATGGCATCTGGCAAGGTGAGATACCGTTAACCAGCTGTTATATAAGACAAATATTTAGACAGGAAAAATGGACAAGGTGCAGCACGTCTCGGGAGAGGGTCGGGGAAGGATAATCAGCGTAATGGAAACGGCATTTAACGCTGTATTTAGCGATTAAAACTCACCACACATGCCACCAGAATCAACTAAGCAGTGAAATACTCCATCAATAGACCGACAGATGGATGAATACTCCTGCAGAGGCAATAGAAAAAGGGGCCTCTGGCCCCTCGCTCTATGTCCGGGAAAGAGAGTCCCCCTTCCACTCTTGTCACCCCACCAGGAAGCGCTTACTCACGTGCCTCGCGGCGCTGTACCTGGCCTCAAGCGGTCTTGACGCATTTTTGGATAAAGCTGTTTTTGGCGGCTCCCGCCAGCTTCTTGTCAGCCGCCGCCTTCTCACACTGGCTCGCCTTGTCGGTGGCCGCGTCCGTCTTCACGCATTTTTGGATAAAGCTGTTCTTGGCCGCTCCCGCCAGCTTCTTGTCGGCGGCCGCCTTCTCGCACTGAGTTGCCTTGGCGCTAGCCCCATCGGCGGCAGGGGCCGTCTTGACGCACTTGCCGATAAAACTGGTCTTGGCCGCGCCCGCCAGCTTCTTGGCCGCCGCTTGCGCCTCGCACGCCTGCTCTGCCGCCGAGCTCACGCCCTGCACCGTCGGCGTGGCGCTGTGGGCGACCCCCATTCCCATCAAAAACACCGTCATCAGGATGGCAATACCTTTCATATGACAAGCCCTCATTCTTGATTCGATTGCGGTTCTGGCAACGAGGGCACGGGCTCAGCCGTCTCCCTCTTCCGCTTGCACTATAGTCCTCCCGCCGAAGGGCCACCAAGGTGACCGCCCCCATCAGCCTAGCTCTTTGCCATTGAGCCCAACTCATCCGTCACGGGCTGTCAGGCACTGGCGAAAGTGCCGCCAAGGGGTTGAACAAAATGCCCCCTCCCCTGTCTTTTAGGCCCAAACCCACTTAACTAGTAGCTGGAATCTCCACTCTAAGGTGCCCTATGAACGCATCCCGCCCGCCTCGCAGCACCCTCTCCCTGCCCATCGTGATCCCGAGCCTGCTGTTTATCGCGGCCTTGCTGGCCATCTGCTCTCTGGCACCGGAGGCCGCCGCCCGCTTCTTTGGCGCAGGCCAGAGCTGGATCACGGAACACTTCAGCTGGTTCTACGTGCTGGTGGTCGGCATGTTCCTGATCCTGCTACTGGTGCTGGCGTTTAGCAGCTATGGCAGCATTCGCCTGGGCCCGGATGACGCCCGGCCCGAGTTCAGTTTCACCTCCTGGCTCGCCATGCTGTTTGCCGCCGGCATGGGGATAGGGCTCATGTACTTCGGGGTGGGCGAGCCCATGACCCACTTCGTCTCCCCGCCCCAGGCGGCGCCCCTCACGCAGGTTGCCGCCCGCGAGGCCATGGTCACCACCTTCTTTCACTGGGGCTTTCACGCCTGGGCCATCTACGCCATCGTCGGCCTGGTGCTGGCCTATTTCGGCTTTCGCTATAACCTGCCGCTGACCATCCGCTCCGGCCTCTATCCCATCTTCAAGGAGCGGATCCACGGGCCACTCGGCCACGCCGTGGATGTGTTCGCCCTGGTGGGCACCATCTTCGGCATCGCCACGACCTTGGGCTATGGTGTGCTGCAACTGTCGGCGGGGATCACAAGGCTCACCGGGCTCGACACCTCGGGGGAGCTGTTTCGCTTCACCCTGATCGGGGTCGTGGTCGGCCTGGCGGGTTTGTCTGCGGTCACCGGTCTCGATAAGGGGGTCAAGCGCCTCTCAGAGCTCAACCTCTTCCTCGCCATAGTGCTATTGCTGTTCGTGCTGCTGGCCGGCCCCACCCAATACCTGCTGGGGGCCCTCAGTGAGAACATAGGCAACTATGTCTCGTCTCTCACCCAGCTCACCTTTCGCACCTTCACCTACAGCGAGACCCGCCAGGCGGGCTGGTTTGGCAACTGGACCCTGCTCTACTGGGCCTGGTGGATCTCCTGGTCCCCCTTCGTCGGCCTCTTCATCGCCCGCATCTCCCGTGGCCGCACCCTGCGTGAGTTCATCCTCGGTGTGCTGTTCGTCCCCACCGCCTTCAACCTGCTGTGGATGACGGTGTTTGGCAACGCGGCCATCTGGGCCAGCCAGCACGAAGGGGGCCAGACGCTAATCGACTCGGTCGGCAACATCGACACCCTGCTGTTCAACTTCTTTGACCTCTTGCCGGGGGCCGACATCACCTCGGCGCTGGCGGTGATCCTCATCAGCGTCTTCTTCGTCACCTCCGCCGACTCGGGGGCCTTTGTCATCGACAACATCGCCACCCAGGGCAAGGAACACTCCCCCATCTGGCAGCGCCTGTTCTGGGCCCTGCTGCTCGGGATCACCGCCGGCACCCTGATGAGTACGGGGGGGCTGGCAGCCCTGCAATCCATGACCCTCATCGCCGCCCTGCCGTTCGCCTTCATCATGGTGCTGCTCTGTCTCGGCCTGGTGCGCGGCCTGATTGCGGACAAGGAGCACTCGGCGCGGCGTCTCTCCCCCGCCACTGATTTCTGGAATGGCAAGCAGTGGCGCACCCGCATGGATCACCTGCTAAGCCCCTCCCACGAGGAGGATGCCCGCCGGTTCCTCGGCGAAACCGCCCTGCCCGCCCTAACCGCCCTGTGCCGCGAGTTTGAGGCCCGCGGCCTCACCAGCCGGGTCGAGCAGAGCGACCCGGATCAGTGCCTGCTGCTGGTACCCCAGGAGGGACGACGCGACTTCGGTTACGGGGTGCGCATCGAATCCAGACCCGCCCCCGCCTTCAACCCGCTGGAGGCGACCCACAACCACGACCCGGACGCCCGCATCTTCGAGCCCATGACCTTCTTCGCCGATGGCCGCGCCGGTTACGACATCCAGTACCTGACCCGGGACGAGCTGAGTGCAGACGTCTTGCGCCAGTACGAACGCTATCTGGTGCTAAGCCAGGACGAGGGGCAAGATCTGTTGAGCGCGGCGCCGGAGCACAGCCCGCCAGAGGCTGGGGGCTGATGGCCCTTGGCTGGGTGCAAATATGGGTTGGCGAGATTGGTTGGAAAGTGTGGCAACGCCTTCTGCCTTGCAGGCCTATTGAATAGGTTGAACTGATTGTACAGACGCCAATCATGAGCAATAAAATCCCCCATCAAGGGGGATTTTATTGGCAGTCACCTGGTTACTTGATGGTCGAGATAACAACCCGCCGCCAGCGATTACTGGTCTACCCCTCTATCCGGCTTAGACACCAATTGGTGAGCTAGCGCATAAAACGCAGATCTTCCTGATAGTACGTCATCTTCTGACTGGTTTGCATATGAGGCTTGCGGATATGCTGGTCATTCGGCGCCTACAGCACCATCCGGACCCCTCCCGCTGGTCGATGAAGCGCATTGGAAGCTGTAATCCAGGGGCGGTAGCGTTGGCTTATTCTGACAATGGCTATCAATTGACTTAATTCATTTACATCAAAGCCACTTTCATGAAAAAAATTTTCATTTCTTACAGTTGGGATAGTGAAGAACATCGTTTATGGGTCAAAAATCTTGCAGATACTCTGGAGCAATATCAATCTATCCATGTAATTTGGGATGGATATGATCTTGATTCTTTTATAGATAAAAACCTTTATATGGAAAAAGGAGTTTTTGATGCTGATATAATATTAGTTGTTACTACCAAAAAATATAAAGAAAAAGCAGATAATAGAAGTGGTGGCGTTGGTATAGAAACTTTCTTATCTACTGCTGAGCATTGGAGAAACCTACAAGAAAACGGAAAAACAAAACTCATTCAAATCAAACGTGAGGATGACTCTTCACCAAGATATTTAGCTGGTAACTTATATATAGACTTTACCAAAAACATTGATTTTCCTGAAAACATAAAAGACCTATTGTCTCATATAGATGGCAGAAATTTATTCGAAAGACCCTCAAAAACGCCTCTCCCTATGATTAAACGCTCATATGAGCTAACCAAGGCATCTGATATTATAGGTATGGCATCTAAAAATAGAGTTCCAATTATTAACCTACAAGAAGGAACGGACCATTCCGGTACAAACAAGATTAAATTTGAAATGTGGAAAACAAAAACACCTACATCAGAAAATTCATATGTTGTGGCACTTCACCACAACATAATTATCAGTCACACAATAAATAGAATTGCAGATGAAATAATAAATAGAAATATAACTGTAGATGATGTAACGATATTAAGACCAAGAGAAAAAGGTAGAAATACAACAACTCTTTATGATGTGTTATCTCAAAGGGGGTACCCAAAGTTTTCTTCCACTGAAATGACTTATGATAAATATATTTGGAATTTCTGTATAGACTCTGAATTTAAGCAGGCAGAGGCTCCCGACATAATCGAGTTTTATACAAATCAAGATATTATATATAGAGGGGACAAAGTATCTGACACTGCAGTGAAATATCTTAAAAATGAACTAATATCACAATCTGAATTCAGCGCTAGCATCATTATAGGAAGTGGCGGCATCGGTAAAACATCGTTATGCCTAGCGTTGGCTAACATGCTTATCACTGAGGATGTATCGAAGCATGTAACCGTCTTTATAAGATCTGAAGACATAAGAAAGCACCTTGAGAAAAACAATATTACTACAGCATCAATAAATAGCATATATGACATTTATGAACTTCAAGCTAAATACTTAGGTCATAGTCATATATTTGATAAGAACACTTTTGAGTTATCCATTTTAACCGGAAATATTATAATTATAATTGATGGGCTAGATGAACTATCCTCATTATTTGGTGATAAATTTAATGTTTTAGAATTTTTTAAATCTATAAACAAATTATATAACGAATTAGGTGCAACAAGAATATTACTCACGTCAAGGGAAAGCTCTTTTCTATCCGAAGATATTCTATCTAACTACAATATAAAGAAATATAAACTACTTGGTTTTGACATTGACAAATGTCAAAGATATCTTAATAGACGATTCAATGACTACATTAATAAAGATGACGTCATCCCCAAAATAATAAAGTTAATAGAAACGTGCGCTTTATCAGGTGGCAATCGAGTTATTCCATTTTTTGTTGATGTATTATCAACCATTTATGAAGACAATATGAATGGTGGTGGAGAAAATATAGATATTTTATTAAATCAAGAACCTCTACCATATTACTCATTAAATAGTCTTAACGATCATCTGATTGCAGCTATATTTGAAAGGGAAAAAAAGCGGCATCGTTTCTCCATTTCATATATAGAGATGATTGATCTATTCAAAATGTTGAATCAAGATTTTGGTGAGTCATGGACCATGAAAAATGTCGAAGAGACCTCGACTCTCATGTATGATAGACAGGGTAAACATATATATGAGTGTATCAAGAAAAATCCACTACTAGTAGTCAGTGGTGATACCATTAAATATAAATATGACTTCTTACACTCTTATTTCAATAGCCTTTCATTATTTGAACTATTGGAAAGCAATAGAAAAAGCTCAGAATTACCAATTATCCTATCCAAAGCAAATAAAGATTCTTACGAGTTTCGCGACCTGATTAAATTTTATTCAAGCAGAGCGCAAAATTTTATCGATATTGCCAAAGAGATAATCTCTACTCTGCGTATAAATGAAAAAGGCATTACTCAGAATGATACAAAAGAAAGCAAAGTCCATTTCGAGAGAATAATTTCATCTATAGAAAACTTAATTCTCATGTGCCATCATATAAAGGCTTCCAAAAGAGATGAGTTTAGCCAAGACATTCGCTATATATATGGTGCTGAAAGCTCAAACAACATAAATGGCCTTTATATCAAAGGGGATCTCCCACCTTTTAACTTCTCTAAACTAAATATTTCAGATAGCAAATTTAAAAACTACCCAAGATTTCTAGAGTCAAACTTTGAAGAGTCAAATTTTATTTATAGTGAGTTTTCTAACTGCCATAATGACAAGATACCTGGCTCTGATTTTCTTAAAGCAAAGATAGATAAAAATACATGTATTATGGGTGATCTTGAAAATTCCTTTGAGATGCTAAATAGTATTTCTAGGAAAAACGATGACCTTTTACTAGCTGAGACTGATAAATTCCTATCCTCTTTCTATAGAAATAGATTTAGAGAAAACAATCTTGTTCACATTAACTTTTCAAATCATTTCAATGGACTAAGACAGAAAAACCTAAATAGGTTAATAGCAAATTCTTATCTTAGAATAAAGGCAGAAAAAGAAGTGGGTACATTTTATGAAATTAATGATTCGTTTAAACCGAGTGTTAGAAAATTCCTTAATGATGGGGTGAGAGATAGTAAAATGAAGGAATTCCTCTCTTTTATCAGTCAATAACACTACTAAGTCAACTCTCATTTTAGTTAAATGTTAAAATCCCCTTAACAAGGTTTTTCTGTACAGTTCGAGTTATCACAAGACACCGGCCTCAAGCCGGTGTCTTGTTTACGCTACTTTAGTGCGCACTTCCTTCGGTATCAATTTCAGACTCTTCTTGAAACATGCTGTAGGGGGTCTGCCCCTCCATCATCCGGCCTTGATGTGGCCGTTGGGTGTTGTAGTGTTCCAGATAGCTGTCCAGGTCTATCTACATCTAGGAAAATCTAGGACACCCACCTTTCTGAGCTAGCCATTGCTCGGCTGGCTCACGATTTAACCCCTTATCCCTCCAACCAATACTCCCGCTCAATCCCCACTCCGGCCACAAAGTCGGGATCGTGGGAAATCAGCAGCAGGGTGCCGGGATAGTCAGCCAGCACCTGAGTGAGCAGCTGGCGTGAGGCGTGATCCAGATGATTGTCCGGTTCATCGAGCAGCAGTAGTTCTGGCCGCTGGGCCAGTACCATCAAGAGGCCCAATTTTAGCCGCTCGCCACCGCTGAGCTCGTGGCTCGGCTGCAAGGCTCTGTCTCGCCGTAATCCTATGCCCGCCAGCCGGGTTCTGGCCTCGCTCTCAGCCAGATCAGGCGCCACCGCCAGCAGGTTGGCAAGCGGGCTGAGCGCCCGAGCAATCAGTCTGAGCCCCTGATCGAGGCAGGCCATCCGGCCATTGATGCGGAAGGTGCCCGACTCGGCCATTAGCTCCCCGCGCAGCATCTTGAGCAGGCTCGACTTGCCGCTACCGTTTTTGCCACTGAGCAGGCAGCGATCCCCCCGCTGTAGCACTAGACTGACGCTCTGGTTGTGCCAACGGGGATGGCTGGCCGCCGTAATCACCAGCGGCTGGGCACAGCCCTGCTTGCTGGCATCCCCCCCATACTGCCACTGCATGCGCAGGGGTTGCACCGCTGCCAATGCGGCGGCCGCATCCGCCTTCTGGGTCAGTTGCTGTTGATGACCGCGCTCGTGGCGATCCAGCACCTTGCCAAGGGATTTGCCCGCCTGATCTTTGTTGAAATCCAGCAGTACCTTGGCCTGAGAGCCGCGCTCCCGGCGACCCTGACTGGCGCGCTTCGCCGCCTGCTCTCGCACTCTTTGCAGTGCCTGGGCTGCCGCCTTCTCACTGCGCACGGTCTGATTCAAGCGCGCACCTCTGGCAGCCTGCTCCTGTGCCTGCTGCTGTAAATAGGCCTGGAATGAAAGCTGCGAGCTTTGCAGCCCCTGCTCGCTTAACTCAAACAGTTGCTGCGCCTGATTAAGCAGCCGCCTGTCGTGGCTCACCAGCAGATAACCGCCAGGGTGGCGCGCCAGCAGCTGCCCCAGCCAGTCGATGCCACTGACATCCAGGTGGTTGTCCGGCTCATCCAACAACAGAAAGTGATCCGGGTTGGCAAAGAGCGCCAACAGCCTTATCCGGGTGAGCTGACCACCGCTTAAGCAGGTCAGGGGTTGCTTGAGATCGACATCCAGATTGGCCTCGGCCAAGAGCGCCGCGAGGTCCTCTCGCAGGGTCCAACGATCCGCCAGCCGCTCGAAATCCCGACTGTCGATACTGCCCAATTCGATGCGCTCAAGGGCACACAGAGCCTCCCCCCAACCAATAACGTCGGCCACTGAGCCTTCACTGCCTGACGCAAATTGGGAAAGCCAAGCAACGGGCTGAGCCCATTCCACCTTGCCGGATACCGGAGCGCGCAGACCGGCCAGCACCTCCAGCAGCAGGCTCTTGCCGATGCCATTGCGACCGATCAGGGTACAGGGCCCCTGGGGCAGGGAAAACGTGAGGGGCGCAATGCCGGGCAGATAAGGCAGTTGCAACTGTTTGATATGACATGAAATAGGGGTCATCTGTACTCCTGTGGGTCAATGCCGGAGCATCAAGCCAAGAGCCAAGCCAAATGACAGGGACGTGCGTCCACGGATACGAAGCAAGGAGGAATCAACATCAACCTGTCACGGTATAGACGCACCCGGCCTCGCAGAACGAGGGCAAAGACGATAAGGGGTGCGGACAGGTTAAATGCGCATCGGAGGAAATACTCGGGTATCAAGGAAGCCCAGAGGCTAACCCGACGAGGCGAGGCGGTCAACTGGACATGCTGACATCCAGCAGGGTGCAAGCTTGGTGAGCTGCCCTACCGGCGTTTTATGCTTGCCATATGGAAACCATCCTACGTATGATGCCAAACGGCACCAATTATGGGGCATTCCATTTTTCTAAACCCAGGCTGCCGTTTGAATCATCACCCACCCTCTCAACGGACAGTGAGCCCCTATGAACCTTCGCTACTGCGCCCTGCTGGCATGCAGCCTGCCACTTGTGGCCCATGCAGAAATCGCTCCCCCCTATCAACTTGAAGCCGGGAAGGTGGTCTTCAAACCCTATGGCAACCAGCCGGGGGCACCACTTGCGGGTGCGCAGGCGGAAGACTTCGAGGTCACATATCGCAACGATGATTTCAGCATTGCCCTCTCACATGGGCGCTATTTCTGTAACGCAAACCCCTTGCCCGACAGCTTCGATATCGACACCGCCAAGGCGCTCGGCAGCTTCTTGCTGAGCGGGCAGCAGGCCTATGCCTACTGCGAGCAGGTCAAGGCGCCGGTCAATACCGCCTCCTTCAAATTACTCGATCACCCTTTCGCCAGCGACGATCGCCATGTCTTTCTCGTCACAGGTGAAGTGCTCAACGGCGCCAACCCCAGGCAGCTGAAGACGGCCCATGGCCAGGCTGCCGACCAGCGTCATTACTACTATGTGGCCGAGCAGACCAAGGTCATACCGCACAAGGGCAAAGTGACCCTGTACGACGTCTGCCAGGGATGGGCCAAGATCGACGGCGATCTCTATTTCGAGGGCAAAGCTCAAAAAGAGGTGGATGCCGCCAGCTTTCACTGTCTGAACTTCTCTTCGGCCGTCACCAAGGACGGCTTCTATAGCGGCAACCAGCGGATCGCGCCCCTACCAACAGGGGTCGACAGCACCCTTATCAAGCCGCTGCAGGAGAACTTCGTCACCGACGGTACCCGGGTCTGGTATGTGAACATCAAGCCGACCGAACTGGCAGGGGTCAATCTGGCGGCGGCCAAGGTGGAATACGATCGGCTCAGCGATGGCGTGCACAACTGGGACTGCAGTGTTCACGACGACCAGGGCAACCCCAGCTGTAAAAAGACGGCCGTAGAATAGCGGGTTTGCCCCCTTAGCTAACACCAGCCTCTCTTCCTGGCAGGCTCATGGCGAGCCAGTGACAGAGAGGTAGACCCGTGCATAAGCGCTGGTCACTCCTCTTATGTGGATCTTCTTGGGTTCATAAAAATAATCCCCCGATATCGGGGGTTTCTTTTTTTCTGTACAACCTCTCGCTCGAGCAATCAGGCTAGCTGCGACGTGAACGCAGTCATCTGGCGGTGGCCAACGCAGGTTCGCTATCCAGCAGCGCAGTACCGTAGGAGTTATCTATGGTGCAGCGCCACTGCCCATCGGACTCTTTTCGAAATACATAGGTGGCTCGGCGGTTCTCATCGATCCAGCCGCCTTGCCCATCGGGATAACGCAGCCGGGTATCCATGATCACCAGGGCATTGTCGGCGCCTTCTATCACCTCCATGGCGCCCTGGGTTACCTCGAGCTGGCCTTGAAAATAATCGGAGATGGCGGTGAAGGCGCGGCGGATGGCAGGGATACCACGCACCACCATGCCGGGTTTGACCACCAGGGCGGCGTCCTCGGCGTAGAAGGCCATCAGGGCGTCGAAGTCGCGCCGGGAGATAGCGGCGTCGCAGGTCTCGATAAGCTGGCGTAGCGGATGCTGGCTCATAACTGTGCTCCTTAGAAGGTGTTCACACTCTTACTGCGAGGCCGTGAGTAGGTTCTTAATCCAAGGCGGTTTCCTCGCCGGAGGCTAAAAACAAACATCCCCCGAGGCCGGGGGATGTTTGATAAGTGCTTAACCGAGCAGGAAGGCTCGTAGCGGGGCGAACTCCGCCGGCAGGTTGTGGGACAAGAGCGGCAGGGCGGCGTGCTTGGCAAGCGGGCCCGACAGCGGCACGTCCAACCCCAGGATCTCGTCCACCGACTCCTTGAACTTGGCGGGATGGGCGGTGCACAGGAACACCCCCACTTCATCCTCACCGAGTTGCTCCCCCAGCAGATCCCAGGCGATGGCACCGTGGGGCTCGCACAGGTAATCCAGCTGGTGCAGACGCTGCAACGCATCTCGGGTCTGGGCGTCGTCACGCATGCCTGAGCCCAAGGTTTCCAGCGCCCAGCCGTTGCGACGGCACAGCTCTTCGACCCGCGGCCAGTTGTTGGGACGGCTCACGTCCATGGCATTCGATAACGTCGCGACCGTCTGGTGCGGCTCCCACTGACCGGATTTCAGGTAGCGCGGCACTGTATCGTTGGCGTTGGTGGCGGCGATAAAGCGCTTCACCGGCAGCCCCAGCGCCTTGGCAATCAGGCCCGCGGTCAGGTTGCCGAAGTTGCCGGACGGCACGCTGATGATCGCTTTATGGCGCTCGGATTGCGGCAACTGGGCCAGGGCCTCGAAGTAGTAGCAGACCTGAGCCAGCAAACGGCTGATATTGATGGAGTTCGCTGAATTCAGACCGATGGCCTTCTTCAGCGCCTCGTCATCGAACGCATCCTTCACCAGTGCCTGACAGGCGTCGAAGTCGCCGTCGATGGCGATGGTGCGGATGTTGCCACCCAGGGTGCAGAACAGCGCCTCCTGCAGCGGGCTGATCTTGCCCTTGGGATAGAGGATGACCACCTCGATCCCCTCCAGCCCGTAGAAGGCGTGGGCCACGGCGGCGCCGGTGTCGCCGGAGGTGGCGGTCAAGATGGTGATCTTGTCGTTGGTGCGGAAGGTCGCCAAGCACTGGGCCATAAAGCGGCCGCCGAAGTCCTTGAACGCCAGGGTTGGGCCGTGGAACAGCTCCAGGGCATAGGTGCCGTCTTTGAGCTTCACCAGAGGCGCCGGGAAGGTGAAGGCGGCGTCGATCAACTCACTCACTTTAGCGGCAGGTACTTCATCCCCCAGCAGATGGCTGATGATGTGAGCCGAGCGCTCGGCCAGCGGCAGCGCCAGCAGAGCGTCCACGTCGGCGAGCGGCTCAAGCGTCTCGGGGAAGAAGAGCCCCTGTTCGCGGCCCAAGCCCTGGCGCACCGCCTGGGCGAAGCTGACCTGTTCACTCTTGTCCTTGATATTGTAAAGATTCATAGCTCGCTTCCTGTTACCCGTGCCCCGGCCATGTCCAATTTGCAGACCCGGGCAAATCCATCTTCGTTCTGCACGAAATGTGCGTCCATCCAATCTTTCATGCGCTCGGCCTGGGCCAGATCCTTCATCACCACGAAGACGCTGGGGCCCGAGCCCGAGATGCCGGTGGCGAGCGCCCCGTTCTGGGCCGCCTGGGTCCGCACCTCGTTGAAACCTTCGATCAGGGCCGCACGATAGGGCTCGGCGATCACGTCTTTGAGCACGCTCGCCGCCAGCCCTTCTTGCTGGCTGTAGCTGGCGTGCACGAAGGCCGCCAGCCGGCGGCCGTAGGTGAGGCAATCCTGGCGGCGATACTGGGCCGGCAAGATGGCACGGGCGGCGGCGGTGGAGACGACGGTGCCCGGGTAGCAGACCACCCAGTACCACTGCTCGAATACAGGGATACCCTGACTGATGACGCCCGCCTCCTCCACGATCAGCTGCATGCCACCGAGATAGCAGGGGGCCACGTTGTCGTAGTGCACGGAGCCAGAGATACGTCCTTCCATCTCCCCCATCAGCAGCAGAAGATCGTGTTCGCTCAGCGGATTATCGTGAAAGGCGTTGAGGCCCTCCAGCGCCGCCACCACGCTGCAGGCGCTGGATCCCAGACCCGAGCCCACCGGCAGGTTCTTCTCCAACACCATCTCCAGCGGTCTCAGCTTCAGGCCGCGCTTCTCCAGCGCCTCGCCGTAACCGACCCAGCAGTCATAGAGGATGTTCTTCTTGGGATCATCCGGCAGCTTGTGGGCATAGCGGCCCACGGAAGAGAGCGCAAACGGTACATCCGCTGCCTTGACCTGGACGCGATCCCCCAAGAGGGAGCCATCCACGGGGGCGAGGGCCGCCCCCAACACATCGAAGCCCACGCTCAGGTTGGCGCTGGAGGCCGGGGCATATGCCACTACGCTACCGTACATGTCTGAACTCATGCTTATAGCTCCTGCTTCCAGTTCTGGGTGCGCAGCACGTCGGCGAAGACGCCGGCAGCGGTCACCTCGGTACCGGCGCCATAGCCGCGCAGCACCAGGGGGATCGGCTGGTAATAGGTGGAGAAGAAGGCGAGCGCGTTCTCCCCATCTTTGACCTTGAACAGCGGCTCATCGGCGCCGACCGCCTTGATGGCGACCTTGCACTTGCCCCCCTCGATGGAGCCCACGTAGCGCAGTACCTTGCCCTCGCTCTGGGCCAGCGCGAACTGGTCGCGGAACCAGCCGTCAGCTTCCGGCAGACGGGCCATAAAGGCCTCCACGTCGCCACTCACATCAAAGCCCGGCGGCAACGCCTGCTCGACTTCCACGTCGGACAGCTCCAGCGCCATGCCAGCCTCGCGCGCCAGGATCAGCAGCTTGCGCGCCACGTCCATGCCGTTGAGATCATCGCGGGGATCCGGCTCGGTGAAGCCGTTGCCACGGGCGATTTTGGTCGCCTCGGAGAAGGCCATGCCCTCGTCCAGCTTGCCGAAGATGAAAGACAACGACCCGGACAGCACGCCGTCGAAGGCCCGCAGCTTGTCACCGGCCTTGATGAGGTTCTGCAGGTTCTCGATGACCGGCAGGCCGGCGCCGACGTTGGTCTCGTACAGGAACTTGCGGCGGGTCTGGCGGGCGGTGCGGCGCAGCGCCTTGTAGTAATCGAGCGACCCTGTGTTGGCCTTCTTGTTCGGGGTGACCACGTGGAAACCGGCGGCCAAGAAGTCCGCATACTGGACGGCGACGGCTTCGCTGGAGGTGCAATCGACGATCACCGGGTTGATGAGGTGACTCTCTTCTACCGCCTTCTTCACCGCCTCAAGGCTGAAGCTGTCGCGGGCCTCCACCAGCTGCTCGCGCCAGTTGGCGAGGTTCAGGCCATCCTTGTTGACCGCCATCTGGCGGCTGTTGGCGATGCCCACTACCCGCAGGCCAGTGCCCTGTTCGGCCAACACGGGTTGCTGGCGGGCAATCTGATCCACCAGGGCCGCACCGACGCCACCGACACCGACCACGAAGAGATCGATGAACTGCTGGCTGCCGAAGAAGTTCTGGTGGCAAGCCTTGATGGCCTCGGCGACCTTGCGATCCCGCACCACGGCGGAGATGGAGCGCTCGCTCGAGCCCTGGGCGATGGCGACTATGTTGATGGAGGCCTGGGCCAGGGAAGTGAAGAAGCGCGCCGCCATTCCCTTGCTGGTGCGCATGCCGTCACCGATGAGGGAGATGATGGCGAGATCTGTCATGATCTCGAGTGGATCCAACAGCTGGTTCTTGAACTCCAGCTCGAACTCGCGCTCTAGCACCTTGCGGGTCTTGTCGCTGTCGTAGCTGTGGATACAGAAGCTGACGCTGTACTCGGAGGACGACTGGGTGATGAGGACGATACTGACCCCGGCGCGGGAGACGGCGGAGAAGATGCGACCCGCCATGCCCACCATGCCCTTCATGCCGGGGCCGGAGACGTTGAACATGCACATGCCGGAGAGATCCGAGATGGCCTTCACTTTCAGGTCATCATCCCCTTGCTCGACACCGATAAGCGTCCCCGGCCCCTGCGGGTTGAAGCTGTTCTTGATGAGGCAGGGGATGTGGAACTGGGCCACCGGGGCGATGGTTTTGGGGTGCAGCACCTTGGCGCCGAAGTAGGAAAGCTCCATCGCCTCTTTATAGGAGAGGGTTTTGAGCAGATAGGCGTCCGGCACCAGGCGCGGGTCGCAGTTGTAGCAACCTTCTACGTCGGTCCAGATCTCGCAGCACTCGGCATCGACACAGGCGGCCAGGACTGCGGCTGAATAATCCGAGCCGTTACGGCCCAGCAGCACGGTTTCCCCCTTGTCGCTGCCACCGGTGAAGCCCGGCATCAGGTAGAGGCAATCGCTGCGCAAGCCTTTGGCGGCGAAGCGCAGGCGAGAGACCTCGATATCGACGTGAGCCTCCAGATAACCGCCATCGGTGGCCAGCAGCTGCTCCGGCACGATGAGATCCAGCTCGAGGCCACGCACCCGCAGCAGCTCGTGCATGAAGGCGATGGAGAGGTTCTCGCCTCGGCTCAGGATGCGGGCCTGCACATTGTCCGGGCAGAGCCCCAGCAGCCGGATGCCCTGCATCAGCCGCTCCACCTGATCCAGTTCGCTGGTCAGGCGCGCCAGCAACGCCTTGTCATCCAGCGCCGGATAGGCGGCCTTCAGCCCCGCCAGCAGGCGGGAGAAGATGCCGTTCACTTCAAACAGGGTGGCACTGGCATCCATGCCGCGACTGGTTTGCTCCACCAGGGCTACCAGGTGGTTGGTCACCTTGGCCGGGGCCGACAGCACCAGGGATACCTGGGATTGGCCATGGGTGTTCACCGCGATATCGGCTACCCGTAAGA
Source organism: Aeromonas lusitana (assembly GCF_002812985.1). Classification (GTDB taxonomy): domain Bacteria; phylum Pseudomonadota; class Gammaproteobacteria; order Enterobacterales; family Aeromonadaceae; genus Aeromonas; species Aeromonas lusitana. Next base: position 120,238 of record NZ_PGCP01000018.1, on the reverse strand, counting down.
AACGCTCTGCATCGGCCAGTGACGACCCACCAAACTTCAACACTCTCATCGCTTTCTCTCCCTGACTTTTGCAATCAAATTGGCCTGAATATTTGCCCGAATAGGATTCTGAAAATCATCCAACAAAAAGGCCCGTACTGGGTGGGTACGGGCCTTTTCTGATTTCTGTGCTTGTTCGTCAGCGCATCAACCGGCCCCAGTGCCACCTGTGGTGGTACCGGTAATAATGGTGGTGGTGATGACGTTGATGAATGACTGCATGACGAACACTCTTGAACGAAGCTGGCTTTTAGCAATACCGCGCCGGGTGATGGGCTGTCAACCTAAACCTCTTTACTCCTTGCGCTCAAATCGGCGAACCAGGTCTTTGCAGAGCAGATGCAGCATATTCAGATCCCGCTGCGGCAGCATGGGCACTCGGTCCATCACCCATTGATGCAGTTTTTCATCCTGCGAAACACCGAGTTCACCAAGTATTTCTGCTGTTTTAGATTTCAGCACCCGAACCTGTCCGGCGTTATCAAAATTTTCTGCTACGGCTTCGGGCTCGTCCAGCAAGGGACTCATCTCGTAGGCATACAGCATGATCGCCTGACCCAGGTTCAGGGACGGGTAGCTCACCTTGAGGGGCAGGTAGCTGATGAGATCGACCTGGGCGAGCTGCTCGTTGGAGAGACCCGACTCCTCGCAGCCAAACACGATGGCAACCTTGTTCACCGAAGGCTTGGCGCGGATCTGATCGCGGATCTCCCCCGGCGTGAGGTAGTGCTGATAACGGCCACGCTGACGGGCCGTGGTGGCGATCACCAGATCCATGTCCGCCAGCGCCTCCTCCAGGGTGTCAAAGGCCTCGGCCTCGGCCAGGATCTTCTGCGCCCCATGGGCCACCCAGCTCGCCTCTTCTTCCTCGTGTACCCGACTCGCCACCAGGCGCATGGCATCGAAGCCCATGGTTTTCATGGCACGGGCGGCGGCGCCCACGTTCGCGGCGCGGGCGGGTGCCACCAGCACAAAATAGAGTTTCATCGGGTTTTCCTCCTGGGCGGGCCGACGTCGAAAACGGCAGTACGCCGTCGGCAAAACAGGGGCGCAATCTACCGTTTCTGCCCATGAAATGCCACTTGAACGGATGTTTGAATGTTGCCATAGTGGCCAGACATGTGAACAGATTGCAGCCAATCACAGACGCTATCGGCCCGACACATCACAAGGAAGAGAGAGATGCAGCAGCCATTGGAACAGGCGGTCGCCGAGACGATCTTGCAGCGCTTCGAATCATTTTACAGCCGCTTTCTGGAAATCACCCAGGGCAGCAAGAGCCGCTTCGAGAACAGCGACTGGCTGGGAGTGCAGCTCGCGGGACGCGAGCGCATCCGCCTCTACGATCACCATGTGGGCGCCACCACGGCCCAGATCAAGCAGATGATGGGGGAGCAGTTGCCAAGCCAATCCCTGCTCAAGCAGGTGAAGGGCGCCTTCAGCGATCTGCTGCCCAAATGCGAGAACTTCGAGGTGGCGGAGTCCTTCTTCAACTCCGTCTATCGCCGCATCTTCCGCCATCGCAACATCCGCGACGAGAACCTCTACATACACCCCTTCGTGAGCCGGGGGGAGCACCCGGATCTCGGCGCCCTGCTGCGGGTCTATCGCACGGATCTGACTCGTCTGCCCCAGACCCTGAGCAAGCTGCTGGGGGATTACAGCTTCACCCTGCCCTACGAGGACAAACAGCGGGATATTGTCGACATCCACCGCCATCTTGCGGAGAACGGTCCGGGTATCTTGCATGATGAGCCATTTGCCATCGAGCTGTTGAAGGAGGTCTTCTACCGCAACAAGGGAGCCTACCTGGTGGGGCTGATCCGGGTGAGGGACGAGGTGCATCCCTTTATCCTGCCCTTGCTCAGCACGGGCCAGCATATCTATGTGGACACCGTCATCTTCGAGCCCGAGCTCGCCTCCATCGTGTTCGGTTTCGCTCGCGCCTACTTCATGGTCTATGCCCCTGTGCCGGCCCTCTATGTGCTGTTCCTACGCCAGATCATGCCCCGCAAGCCCGATTACGAAATCTACAACGCCATCGGCTGCCAGAAGCACGGCAAGACGGAGCTCTATCGCCACTATCAGCAGCACCTTGGTGCGAGCCGGGAGCAGTTCATCATAGCCCCCGGCATCAAGGGCATGGTGATGAGCGTGTTTACCCTGCCCTCCTACGACGTGGTGTTCAAGGTGATAAAAGACGAGTTCACGCCCCCAAAAGACGTGAGCCACGAGCAGGTGAAAGCGAAATACCGGCTGGTAAAACAACACGATAGGGTCGGCCGCATGGCAGATACCCAGGAGTTCACTAACTTCGAGTTTCCCCTGGACCGCATCTCCCCCGAGCTGCTGGCTGAGCTCAAGTCGGTGGCGCCCTCGGCGCTGACCATCACAAGCGACAAGCTGGTGATCAAGCACCTCTACACAGAGCGCAAGATGATCCCGCTCAACCTCTATCTGGACAGGGCGGACGAGCAGCAGACCCGGCTCGCGCTGGAAGAGTACGGCAATGCCATCAAACAGTTGGCGGCGGCGAACATCTTCCCGGGCGACATGCTGTTCAAGAACTTCGGTGTCACTCGTCACGGCCGGGTGGTGTTCTACGACTATGACGAGATCTGCTACATGACGGAGTGCAACTTCCGCCAGATCCCGCCGCCGCGCTACCCGGAAGACGAGTGGAGCGCCGAGCCCTGGTATTCGGTGGCCCCGAACGATATCTTCCCCGAGGAGTTCGCCACCTTCCTGCTGCAAAAGCCCCAGGTGCGGGAGATCATGATGCAGCTGCACAAGGAGCTGTTCGATGCCAACTACTGGAAGATGCTGCAGGGCAACATCAAGGAGGGGGTGTTCGAGGACGTCTATCCCTACCGGCGCAAGAAGCGCTTTCGCTTTCAACGGGGTGGATGAGTCATCTCATCCCCACTCTCAAGCAAAGAGGGACGCCGCAGCGTCCCTCTCATTGTGCACAACATGGCGGTCTGATTGCGACAGCCAGTGACGGTACCCGGGCTTATTTCACCGCATCAAAGGTGAGCAGCGGCGCCTTGCTGGCATCGCTCAGCACTAGTTGCTTACCCTTGATCTGGTAGGACGCCACCTTCTCCAGGGTCTGCAGGTAGGTCATTTCCTTGCCGGCCAGATCCCCCATGCACATCATGCGGGTCGCCCCCATGGCGCCCAGGGTCAGGACACCGTCCCCCTGCTGGGTGATGGCGCCAAAGTAGCGGTTGCAACCGCCCTTGCCCGCTACCTTGTCGCCCGCCACCTGCAGGGTAAAGGTGTCACCACCCGCCCCTTGCAGCTGCCAGGTCGATGCTTGCAGTTCAGCCATAGTGGAACCCGTTGCCATGGCGCAGCCTCCCAAGGCCAGTGCGGCCAATAGGGTCAGTTTCTTGTTCATGAGTTCGCCTCTTGATGAAGAAAATTAATGAAGACTCGGAGTGACCGGGCCTGTGTACCATGAGTCGGGCGCCAATTAAAACTCTTTTATTGTGACGGAGGCGGCCTTTACAGCCTGCAGGCATGTGCCATGCTTGTAGTCCTGTTCGGACCCAGGGAGGGGAAACGAATGGTTAAATCTCTCGTCATCGCACTCGCATCCGGCCTCGCATTTTCGGCTCAGGCAGCCGACTGGAGCCTCCTCCAACACGAATCCGAGAGCCAGCTTTACGTGAAAAGCTACTCAGGCGTACTGCTTGGCACTCAAACCCATCACAGCGACAACTTCGATCTCTGGCTCATCAACACCGGCTACCAATATCCGGTCGAAGACAATGTCAGCCTCTACATGGAGGCCGGCCCGGCCATCGGCGTCCACAGCGATCAGGCCGGCTTCAATATCAGCTCAGGGGTGCGCTATCAGCTCTCCCCTTCCCTCAACATCGGCAGTCAGGTCAAGCAGTTGGAAGTGAGCAAAGCCAGCACGCTAGTGGAGCTCAACAGCAGCCTGCTGCTGACGCCCAAGCTGGCCCTGACCGCCAACTACGGCCTCAGCGCCTTCAGCACGGAGCACTTCCTGACCCTGGGGGTCGGTTTCAACTTCTAGGGGTCAGAGCAGCTTGGCGCCACTGACCAGCACACCGTTGAGATCGGCGTAGACATAGTCGCCGGGCGCTATGGTCACCCCGGCAAATGACAAGATCCCGTCCAGCTCCCCCTGCCCGCGTTTCTCTGTCTTGACCGGGCAGGCCGCCAGCGCCTTGACGCCGAGCGCCAGGGTCGCCAATGTGCCCACATCCCGCACGGCGCCATAGATGAGGATCCCCTCCCAGCCCTGCTCCGCCGCCTTGATGGCCAGCTGATCCCCAAGCAAGGCCCGGCGCAATGAGCCACCACCATCGATCACCATCACCTTGCCGTGGCCGGGGCGATTCACCAGTTCGCGCACCAGGCTGTTGTCTTCAAAACAGGAGAGGGTGACCGCCTCACCGTGAAACAGCGGTTTGCCGCCGTAGTCGTGGAACAGGGGCTCGGCCACCTGCAGGGCATCCCCGTGTTCATCGCAAAGATCGGGCAGTAAATCCAGCATTGTCATCGTCCTTCCATGGAGTGAGGTCGCTCATTCTTTCATCATGCCAAGCCCCTGGCAATCCAATGGCTGGCCAGCCTGCCCAGATGGAGTGGAGTCCCCTTCAACAAGACGGGCACTAGCCAGAGCTCTCCCTGTTCGACCCAATAGATGGCATTTTGGCCAAAGGCGGCTGCCAGCCGGATCGCCTCGCCGCGGGGAGCCTGCAGCAACAGGGACTCCTCCTGCCAGCCCTCATCCAGTGCACTGCCCCAGAGCGGGCCCATGGCGATAACGTCCGGTGAATCACCCACGAGACGCCACAGGGCGCGCTGGCGACGGGCGTTGCGGCGTGCGCTGACCCAGTGGCTGGCCGGGTTCCAGGCCGTGACGATGGCATAGCCGGACCAGGCGGGTGGCGCGAAGGGGGCAATAAAACACACTTTTCTGTAGTTTTCCCACAAACTCATGTCAATCACATGTTACATCCCATTACATTTCATAGGGGCGAAAAAGCGAGCCAGCCCAAGTATCATGCAGAGAACTCAGGGTTTGACTTATATCAATTCAGAGTTAAAAAGTTGCTATCTGACGGCAAAGAGTGTTGTTATGCGCCTGTTAACTGATAAAATGCAGCAACTTTTGTAATGGACTACCTTTCAGGGCTCCGCTCAGCCAGACTTGTTGAGACCCCGTGTGTGGCACATGGATGTTTGCCGACATAGCTACCAAATTCGCGATGATTCGACCTGATATTCATACCCAGGATGACGTAATAAATTTTCAGGACCGGTCGGATAACGCCAAAGAGTGTTAAAATTTCGAAAATTAACTGATAAGAATCTGGGAATACTCAATGCAAACACCACACATTCTGATCGTCGAAGACGAGCTGGTCACCCGCAATACCCTGAAGAGCATCTTCGAGGCCGAAGGCTATATCGTCCTCGAGGCCAACAATGGCGACGAGATGCATCAGGCCCTGACCTCCCACACCATCAATCTGGTGATCATGGACATCAACCTGCCGGGCAAGAATGGCCTGCTGCTGGCGCGCGAGCTGCGTGAAGATGACAACATAGCCCTGATGTTCCTGACCGGCCGTGACAACGAAGTCGACAAGATCCTGGGTCTGGAAATCGGCGCAGATGACTACATCACCAAGCCGTTCAACCCCCGCGAGCTGACCATACGTGCCCGCAACCTGCTGAGCCGCACCATGAACGTGGCCGCCGGTGGCGAAGAGAAGAAGCTGGTCGAGCGTTACCTGTTCAACGGCTGGGCGCTGGATATCAACAGCCGTGCCCTGGTCAGCCCGGCGGGCGACATGTTCAAGCTGCCGCGCTCCGAGTTCCGCGCCATGCTGCACTTCTGCGAAAACCCGGGCCAGATCCAGACCCGTGCCGAGCTGCTCAAGAAGATGACTGGTCGTGAGCTCAAGCCCCACGATCGTACCGTGGATGTCACCATCCGCCGCATTCGCAAGCACTTCGAGAGCGTGGGCGACACCCCTGAAATCATCGCCACCATCCATGGCGAAGGTTACCGCTTCTGCGGCGAGCTGGAGCAGGAATAATCCCTGCTCGCCAGATCCCAGTGTGGTAAGAAGAGGCGCCGATGGCGCCTCTTCTGTTTTTGGCGCCCAGCCGACCACCCTCTTGGGCAGAGCGGCGAACACCAATCAAGCAAGAAGACGGAAAACAAAAAAGCCCACTCGATGGAGTGGGCTTTTTGCATGAAAACTGGAGCGGGCAGCGGGAATCGAACCCGCATCATCAGCTTGGAAGGCTGAGGTAATAGCCATTATACGATGCCCGCAAGGGATCAAAACTAGCAGTAAATACCGGATATGGAATCAGCGTCAGCATGGCATGCTAGGCAGAGGCGGTAAGGAGACGGGCTCGCTATCGGGTCTTGAAATTGGAGCGGGTGATGGGAATCGAACCCACGTATGCAGCTTGGGAAGCTACCGTTCTACCATTGAACTACACCCGCGTCAGTGGCCTCTACTATATGCATTTTGCCGGCGAGCGCAATCACCGCCAGGGTGTTTTTTGCCATAAATCAAGCTGTTCGACCAACTAATGAGCATGCAGATTATTTTTCAAGCAAACAGTCTCACGCTCCAGTAATGGCAAGGTTGCCAAGCTCAGGGGGCGACGATAGTCTTGCGCCACTCGTTTGAGGAGGGTGGTAATGGACAAGAATACGCAAAAACATCTCTATGGCTGGTTGCGCAAGCAATCGAGCCATGGCCGGCGCTGGATCGGTCTCTCCATCGGCTTTGGCATGGGCCAGGGCGTCCTGATGGTGGCACAGGCCTGGCTGCTGGCGACCCTGCTCCATGGCTTCATCATCGAGGGCACGACGCCGGAGCAATCCATCCCCCTCTTTATCACCCTGCTGCTGGTGACGTCGGCCAAAGCCCTGCTGGCCTATGGCCGCGAAGTGGCCAGTTTCAGAGCCGGCAGCGCGGTGCGCCAGGCCATCCGCGAGCTGGTGCTCACCCGCCTCGCCCGCCTTGGCCCTGCCTATATCCAGCGTCGTCCCGCCGGTAGCTGGGCCAGCCTGCTGCTGGAGCAAATAGAGGACATGCAGGAGTTCTTCTCCCGCTATCTGCCCCAGATGGCGGTCGCCGTCTTCATCCCAGTGGTGATCCTGGTGGCCGTTTTCCCAGTCAACTGGGCCGCCGGCATCATCTTGCTCGGGACAGCCCCCCTGATCCCGCTGTTCATGATCCTGGTGGGGGTCGGCGCCGCCGATGCAAACCGCCGCAACTTCCAGTCCCTGGCGCGCCTCTCCGGCCACTTCCTCGACCGGCTCAAGGGACTGCGCACCCTGCAGCTCTTCATGCGCACCCAGGCCGAGGGTGACGCAATTCGCGATGCCTCGGAAGATTTTCGGGAACGCACCATGGAGGTGCTGCGTCTGGCCTTCCTCAGCACAGCCGTGCTGGAGTTCTTCGCCGCCATCGCGGTCGCCCTGGTGGCGGTCTACTTCGGTTTCTCCTACATAGATCACCTGAACTTTGGCAACTATGGCGTCAAGGTCACGCTCTTTACCGGCCTGTTCGTGCTGTTTCTCGCCCCCGAGTTCTACGCTCCGCTGCGGGAGCTCGGCGCCCACTATCATGCCAAGGCCCAGGCCATAGGCGCCGCCGAACAGCTGCTGGAGTTTTTGGAGGCCGAGGTCAGCGAACCCGCTTCCGGCTCGGCCCCTTTCCACAGCCAGGGCCCCATCGAGATAGAAGCCAAGGCCCTCGAGGTGCTGAGCGCCGAGGGCAAGGTGCTGGTCGGCCCCATCGATTTCCAGCTGGAGGCCGGCTCGCGCACCGCCCTGGTCGGCATCAGTGGGGCGGGCAAGAGCTCCCTGGTCAATGCCCTGCTGGGCTTTGCCCCCTATCGCGGTGAACTCAAGGTCAACGGCCAGGAGCTCGCCAGTCTTGACATGAGCCAGTGGCGATTGCAGCTCGGCTGGCTCTCCCAAAATCCGCAGCTGTTCCACGCCTCCCTGCGCGACAACCTGCTGCTGGCCAAGCCCACCGCCAGCGACACCGAGCTGGAAGCCGTGCTGAAACGGGCGCAGGCCTGGGAATTTGCCCAGGAGAAGGGCTTTGACTATAGCGTCGGCGATCAGGCGGGCGGCCTCTCGGTGGGCCAGGCCCAGCGCATCGCCCTGGCCCGCACCCTGCTCAAGCATACTCAGTTAATGGTGTTGGATGAACCCACCGCCAGCCTGGATCGCCACTCGGAGCGGGCCATCATGGGCACCCTCGAACAGGCTGCGGCAGGCCAGACCCTGCTGATGATCACTCACCGCCTCGATCAGCTCAGCCAGATGGACAAGATCCTGGTGCTGGAGCGTGGTCAGCTGGTGGAGCAAGGCAACTTCCAGCAACTCAGCGAGGCCAGCGGGCCCTTCGCCCGCCTCTTGTCACAACACCTCTCTCAAGGGGACTCTCTCGATGCGTGATCTACTGCCGTTTCTGCGTATCTACCGCCAGCACTGGCTGAGCCTCTCCATCGGTCTCTTGCTAGCCTTCGTCACCCTGGTGGCGGGCATGGGGCTCTTGTCCCTCTCCGGCTGGTTCCTCTCCGCCGCAGCCGTGGCCGGACTGGCCGCCGCTACCCGCGACACCTTCAACTACATGACCCCGGCCGGTGGCGTGCGCTTCTTCTCCATCATCCGCACCGCCAGTCGCTGGGGTGAGCGGGTGGTGAGCCACGATGCCACCTTCCGGGTGCTGACCCGGCTGCGAGTCTGGTTCTGGCAAAAGCTCTCGCCACTCTCTACCGGGACCCTGGCAGGTTTTCGTCAGGCGGATCTGCTCAACCGGCTGGTGACCGACATAGATGCCATGGATCATGTCTACCTGCGCCTCATCACCCCCATAGGGGCGGCCCTGCTGAGCTGCGCTGGTCTGGTGTTCTTCCTCTCCTTCTTCGACAGCGAACTGGCCCTGACCCTGGGTGCCATCCTGCTGGCTGGCATGCTGGCCCTGCCCCTGGTGTTCTACTTCGCCGGTCGCAAGCCGGGCCAGGCCCTGATAGCCGAGAAATCCAGCCTGCGCACCCGACTGGTAGACTACCTGGACGGCCAGGCCGAGTTGCAGATGTTTGCCGCCGCCCCCAAGGCCCTCGATGAGTTGCAGCAGGCCGAGCAGGCCCTGATCCGCGCCCAGGCCCGCATGGCCAGGGTCAGTGGATTGGCCAACGCCAGCGTGCAACTGCTGAGCGGCTGGACCCTGACCCTGATGCTGTGGCTCGCCGGCCACGGTGTCGGTGGGGCGACCCCGGATCCCATCACGGCACTCATGGTGTTCGCCACCCTGGCGAGTTTCGAGGCCCTGTTGCCGCTGGCCGGCGCCTTCCAACACCTCTCCACCAGCCTCACCTCGGCCCGCCGTCTCAACGAGATTTTACAGGAGGCCAAGGCCCCCGAATGGGGAGAGGAGCAGCAGCACGCCAGTGCAGGCAGCCTGCAGATAAGAGATCTCACCTTCACCTATCCGGATCAGACCGAGCCCGTGCTGCGCGGCTACTCCCTGCAACTAAAAGCAGGTGAAAAACTCGCGTTGCTGGGCCAGACCGGCTGCGGCAAGTCCACCCTGATGGGGCTGCTGACCCGGGAGTGGAACCCGCAGGCGGGCGAGATACTGCTGGATGGCAAGCCGCTCACCCATTACGGCGAAGGGGCACTGCGCGCCTCCTTCTCGGTGGTGAGCCAGCGGGTGCATCTGTTTGCCGATACCCTGAGAGGCAACCTCAAACTCGCGGCGCCGGACGCCAGCGACGAGCGACTCATCAAAGTGCTGGAGCAGGTAGGCCTCTCTAGCCTCTTGGACAACCCGGATGAGCTGGCCGAGGGGGGACTGGATGCCTGGCTCGGGGACGGCGGTCGTCCGCTCTCCGGTGGCGAGCGCCGCCGCATCGGCCTCGCCCGTGCCCTGCTGCACGATGCCCCGCTCTGGCTCTTGGATGAGCCGACCGAGGGGCTCGACAGTCAGACCGAGCGGGAGATCATGGCCCTGCTGTTCAAGCTCGGGGCCGATCGCACCCTGCTGCTCATCTCCCACCGCCTGCTGGGACTGGAGCAGATGGACAGGATCGCCCTGATGGAAGAGGGGCGCATTCGCCTGTGCGCCCCCCACGCAGAGCTGCTGAGCGATGACTACTATCGCAGCCTGCACCAGCGGCTCGCACCCGTCTGATCCCGATGAATACCAGAGGGGGCTGCTTGCCCCCTCCCTCTTTTGACACAATCCCCACCCGGTCATGATACTCGTGAGCTACCCAGGGCTGACCCGGCCTGATCCCCGTCACACCCCGTCTTGATGGCTAAAAATGGGGCTGGTCCCCGGCAGCGACTGACCCCTATAATGGTCCCCTCACCGTTCAACAAGACATCGCCATGAAACGCCTGACCCTATTGCTGCTGCCCCTCTTCACCTCCGGTTGCGCCTATTTCTCCTTCAACAGCAATCTGGACAAGGAGAACTTCGACGAGTATTTCAAACCGGGCAGCGTCCAGATCTATGAACAGGGCCAGCTGGCCGATCTCAACTACCTCTACCTCGGCACAGTCGAGGGGGAATCCTGCCAGAGCGATGCCAACCAGGCGGTACCGAACGCAGGTGAAGCCCGCACCCTGGCCCGCCGCCGCGCCGCCGACATGGGTGGCAACGGCATCACCTTCGACAAGTGCGCCGAGTTCAGCGACGTGCCGGGCTGCCTCAAGCAGGTGATCTGCTACGGCCAGGCCCTGAAAGTCGCCGAAGAGAAGTAATCCGCCATGGCTCTCGCCGTAGTCCGCCTCGGCAGCACCCGTCTACCTGACGAGGGGCTGCGTATCGGCACTGTGCGTCGGCCACCCCGAGGCGTGCCCAAAGCTGAGTTCGCGAGCCAAAATTGGTACGACGTCTGGTTCCCCAACCTGGCTCCCAGTCCCGAGACCATGAAGCTCGGCCAGGGCGCCGAGACGCCGGCTCAGTGGGTCGCCTTCTGCAAGCAGTACAAGGCCGAGATGGCCAGCCCGGCCGCCAAGCACGATCTGGCGCTGCTGGCCGCCCTCTCCCACCACACCAATCTGTCGGTGGGTTGCTACTGCGAACTCGAATCCCGCTGCCATCGCAGCATCCTGAAAGAGTTGCTGGTTGGCTGCGGCGCCACCCTGCGCTAGATCCCGCGGTCCCATTGCAAAAAGAGGGCACCCCATGGGTGCCCTCTTTTTATTCGCCTTTCCGGTGCATGTAGCGCCTTGTTCAGGGCGCAGGCACGGTGCGCCTACCGTATGGCGTGCGCGGCCAACACCCGTTGGCGCAGCGCCGCCTCCTCCTCAGCCGTCATCCCGGTCGTGGCGCCCTGCCCCCCCTCCGCCAGCCAGTTCGCCAGATCCGCTACCGTCTCCTCCAGCGGCCGGAAGTTGAGCCCCTGTACTATGGCCGCCTCGGCACTGATCCGGCCATAACCCGCATACTCGGCCTGCTCGTTGGGTAACAGGGTCGGATAGCTCTGCCAGGGCTCTACCCCGGCGGCCAGCAGCTTGGGCCAGGGCACCCAATCTAGCTGGATGGGCGCAGCCGGGCTTAGCCGGGCGGCAATGCGCTCCACCCAGTCCCCCAGCGCTATGCCGGGCTTGAGCAGATTGAACACGCCACCAAGGCGCTGCTCGGCGGCACGCAGCACAAACTCGGCGCAGTCGCGCACGTCCAGGTATTGCAACCGGTCCTGCCCGCTCCCCGGCAGCAGCCAGGGGCCACCCTGCTGTACCCGCCGCACCCACCAGGCGAGGCGACCCGTGTGATCGTGGGGGCCGCACAAGACGCCGGGGCGCAGGATGCAGAGCCGATCTCCCCAGCGGGCGCGGTACTCTGCCTCGCACAGCACTTTGAGGGGACCGTAGTCGTCGGGTATCTCTCCAGCGGGGATCTCGTGCAGGGGCGCCGACTCGTCCATTCCTTTAAGGGTGAAATCCCGATAGACACTGATGGTGGAGATGAAGATGAGATGCTCGCAGCGCCCCTGCAGCGCCGCCGAGAGGCTGGCCGCCTGCTCGGGTCGATAGCAGCAGGTGTCGATGACCAGATCCCAGTGCAGCCCTGCTCCGCGCAGGGCACCGAGATCATGGTCCCTGTCTCCGTGCAGCTGCTGCAGATCCCGCCAGTCCGGGTGCTGACGGCGGCCGCGGTTGAACAGGGTCACCTCGTGGCCCCAATCCAGCGCCAGGGCGCTGAGGTGGCGGCCCAGAAACCCCGTGCCCCCTATGATAAGCAGTTTCATCCCTGTGACTCCTTGTCGGCATGGCTGGCGCCTGGCTGGGGCGCGGACCGGATGGCAATCGTTTTTCCTGCCCCTACCCTACGCAAGTTGGCGCCCCTCGGCAGCCCCCAGCGGGCCGGGATGGGACGGGGATCACGACGGTATCGAAGGGATGGGCGAGGAGCCGAGCCTGCGTTTTGGGGCCGTTCGTGCTAAATTGCCGGGGTTTTTAGCCACGAGTCTGCCATGAAGTTCGAAATCGACACCCTCGGGATCATCCACTCTCCCTACAAGGAGAAGTTCGCCATCCCCCGCCAGCCCGGTCTGGTCAAATCGGCCCGTGCCCGTCTCGAGCTGCTGCCTCCCTACGATCAGCCGGATGTGCTGCGCGGCATAGAGCAGTTTTCCCACCTCTGGCTCAGCTTCGTGTTCCACCAGACCATGGCCCAGGGCTGGCACCCGACGGTACGCCCGCCGCGCCTCGGCGGCAACGAGCGGGTCGGGGTCTTCGCCACCCGCTCCACCTTCCGCCCCAACCCGCTTGGACTGTCGGTGGTGGAGCTGCACGGTGTGGGCCGTGAGCGCGGCAAGCTGTGGCTCGAACTCGGCGCGGTGGACCTGCTGGACGGCACCCCGATTGTCGACATCAAGCCCTACATCCCCTACGCCGACAGCCTGCCGGACGCCCGTGGCGGCTTCGCCCCGGATGCCCCCACCCCGCCGCTGGCGGTCAGTTTCAGCCCTGAAGCGGAGCAGCAGCTCGGCCAACTCGCCTCCCGTCACCCGGAGCTGCGCCAGCTGGTGAGCGAGGTGCTGGCCCAGGATCCGCGCCCGGCCTACAAGCAGGGCAAGCCGGACGACAAAGAGTACGGCGTCAGATTGTTCGAGTTGAACGTCAAATTTAAGATAACTGAACCAAAGTGCGTGATTCTTGCCATAGAAATGGCGTGAAAAACACGAATAACGCAGTGTAAAAAACCACCCAAACGGGTGGTTTTTTCATTGCAAGAGCAAGGTCGGAATGATTAGCGACGCTGCAGCAGCAGGCTGCCGATGGAGTAGCCGGCGCCGAAGGAGCAGAGCACGCCGCGCGCGCCGCTCGGCAAGTCCTGATTGAACAGGTGGAAGGCGATGATGGAGCCCGCCGAGCTGGTGTTGCCGTAGCGGTCGAGGATCACGGGCGCTTCTTGCTGGCTGGCATCGTGGCCCAGCAGCTTGCGGCCGATGAACTGGTTCATGGTGAGGTTGGCCTGATGCAGCCAGAGCCGGTTCAGCTCCCCCGCCTCCCAGCCCTGCTCGGCCAGCTGGCCAGAAATCTGATCGCACACCAGGGGCAGCACCTCCTTGAACACCTTGCGCCCCTGCTGGCGGAACAGCTTGTCATCCCCGTAGCGGGTGCGCGGGCTGAAGCGGTTCAAGAAGCCGAAGTTGTTGCGGATGTTGTTGGAGTACTGGGTCACCAGCTTGCTGGCCACCAGTTGCCAGGGGTTAACCACCTTGCAGTCGGCTTCGCGCTCCAGCAGCACGGCGGTGCAAGCGTCACCGAAGATAAAGTGGCTATCCCTATCTCTAAAGTTGAGGTGACCCGAGCAGATCTCAGGGTTCACCACCAGCGCCAGTTTGGCGGTGCCCGTCGCCAGCAGATCCGCCGCCGTCTTGATGCCGAAGGTAGCCGACGAGCAGGCCACGTTCATGTCAAACGCCATGCCGCCAGCGCCGAGATAGTGCTGCAGCTCGATGGAGAGCGCCGGATAGGGGCGCGGCATATTGGAAGCCGCCACTATCACCAGATCGATCTCGCCCGGCTCGCGACCGGCGGCGATCAGCGCCTGCTCGGCGGCGGCCACCGCCATCTCCACCATGATGGAGGGCTTGTCATCCGGGCGCTCGGGCAGCAGCGGCTGCATGATATCCGGATCCAGCACCCCCTCCTTGCTCACCAGGTAACGGCTCTTGATGCCGGACGCCTTCTCGATGAACTCGCAGCTCGAGTGCTGCTTGGCATCCAGCTGACCGGCGTCGATGGCGGAGGCGTTCTCCTCGTTGTAGAGATCCACATATTGGTTGAAGGCGGCCACCAGCTCTTCGTTGCTGACGGCAAAGGGAGGGGTATAGAGGCCTGAGCCGCTGATTACTATGGAAGTCATCTTTGCTCCTGGCCGGGTGCAATCCCGGCTTGTCTGTTTTGTAGGGTAAGAGGGTTATAGCCGGTCGATCGCCTCGGCGAGACCGGCCAGGGTCAGCGGGTGCATGCGCCCGCCGATCAGGTCATTCATCAGTTTGATGGAAGGATGCCAGAGCCACTCCCGTCTGGGGAGGGGGTTGATCCACACCAGTTTGGGGTATTGGTGCTGCAGCCGGGCGAGCCACACCTGACCCGCCTCCTCGTTCCAGTACTCGACGCTGCCGCCGGGCCAGCTGATTTCATAGGGGCCCATCTTGGCATCCCCCACCAAAATCACCCGATAGTCGCTGCCATAGGTGCGCAGCAGGCGCCAGGTATCGAATTTTTCCTCGAAGCGACGGTTGTTGTCCTGCCAGACGAAGTCGTACAGGCAGTTGTGAAAATAGAAGAACTCCAGGTGCTTGAACTCGTGGCGCAGGGCCGAGAACAGTCGCTGCACCTCGGCCACATGGCTGTCCATGGAGCCCCCCACGTCGAAGAACACCAGCAGCTTGACCCCGTTGTGGCGCTCGGGCCGCAGCTTCACATCGAGCCAGCCCTGACGGGCCGTGCTGCGTATGGTGTCGTCGAGATCCAGCTCGTCGAGGCTCCCCTTGCGCACCCAGCGCCTGAGTTTGCGCAGGGCCAGCTGCATGGCGCGCTGCCCCAGTGGCGCGTCATCGTCGCTGAAGTTGCGAAAGTGGCGCGCCTCCCACACCTTGGCTGCCCGGCCGTGCTCGCCCTCGCCCCCCATGCGCACCCCTTCCGGGTGGAAACCGCCGTGGCCGAAGGGGCTGCTGCCCCCCGTGCCCACCCACTTGTTGCCGCCGGCGTGGCGCTCTTTTTGCTCCGCCAGCCGCTGATTGAGGGTCTCCAGCAACTTGTCCAGGCCCCCCAGGGATTGCAGCAGGGCCTTCTCTTCGGGGCTCAGCAGCCGCGCAAACTCCTGGCGCAACCAGTCATCCGGCAGAGACTCCGGCAACAAGGGGCTGGCCTGCAGGCCGTCGTAATACTCGGCGAAGGCGCGATCGAAGCGATCATAGTGGGCCTCGTCTTTCACCAGCAGGCAACGGGAGAGCAGGTAGAACTCATCCATGTCGAGGCGGGCGAGCCTGGCGGCGAGCGCCCCGTGCAGGTCCAGCAATTCCCGCAGGCTGCAGGGCAACTTGTGGCGACGCAGATGGAGGAAGAAGTCGATGAGCATTCAGCCGCCGCGCCGGGCCAGGAAAGCCAGCTTCTCGAACAGGTGCAAATCCTGCTCGGTCTTGAGCAGGGCGCCATAGAGGGCCGGCACCAGCTTGCCCGGCTCGCGGGTGCGCATCGCCTCCGGGGAGATACCGTCGGCTAGCAGCAGCCGGATCCAGTCAAGCAGCTCCGAAGTGGAGGGTTTCTTGCGCAGCCCCTCCACCGCTCTTAGCTCGAAGAACAGCGCCATGGCTTCGTCCAGCAGCGCCTCTTTTAACTTGGGGTAGTGCAAATGGACGATGGCCTGCATCTCGGCCTTGTCGGGGAAGCGGATGTAGTGGAAGAAGCAGCGGCGCAGGAAGGCATCCGGCAGCTCTTTCTCGTTGTTGGAGGTGATGATGACCACGGGGCGCTGGCGTGCTTTCACCCGCTCGCCGGTCTCGTAGACGTCGAACTCCATCCGATCCAGCTCCAGCAGCAGATCGTTCGGGAACTCTATATCCGCCTTGTCTATCTCGTCGATGAGCAGCACGGGCCTCTGCTCGGCGCTGAAGGCCTGCCACAGCTTGCCACGGCGGATGTAGTGGTTGATGTCCCCCACTCTGGGATCCCCGAGCTGGGAGTCCCGCAGCCGTGCCACGGCGTCATATTCATAGAGCCCCTGCTGGGCCTTGGTGGTGGACTTGATGTGCCAGGAGATGAGCTCGGCGCCGAGGGACTCGGCCACCGCCTCCGCCAGCACCGTCTTGCCGGTGCCGGGCTCTCCCTTAATGAGCAGCGGCTTCTCCAGCACCACGGCCGCGTTGACGGCCATACTCAGATCCTTTGAGGCGAGATAGCGATCGCTTCCTGCAAATCCCATGGCGTTCGTTCCCTTGGTAGCACAAGGCCCGCCCTGGGCCCAGGTAATAAAGAATAAGTTCTATATGTTTTAATAACATATTGTTATAACGATTCGTCACTTCTCATTCAGAAATCACAGGGTAATCTTGTTTCATCGCCTTAACAAACACAGGGATAGCACCATGAGCAAAATTTTTGAGGACAACAGCCAGACCATAGGCAACACCCCGCTGGTTCGTCTCAACCGTGTTACCAAGGGCCGTGTGCTGGCCAAGATCGAGAGCCGCAACCCGAGCTTTAGCGTCAAGTGCCGGATCGGTTCCAACCTCATCTGGGATGCCGAAAAACGCGGCGTGCTGACCAAGGGCAAGGAGATCATCGAGCCCACCAGCGGTAACACGGGTATTGCTCTGGCTTTCGTGGCGGCCGCTCGTGGCTATCCCATCACCTTGACCATGCCGGCCACCATGAGCCTGGAGCGTCGCAAGCTGCTCAAGGCGCTGGGTGCCAACCTGGTGCTGACCGAAGGCCCGCTCGGCATGAAGGGCGCCATCGCCAAGGCCAATGAGATCCTGGAATCCGAGCCGGGCAAGTATGTGTTGCTGCAACAGTTCGAAAACCCCGCCAACCCCGAGATCCACGAGAAGACAACTGGCCCGGAGATCTGGGAAGCCACCGACGGTGACATCGACGTGTTCGTGGCGGGCGTCGGCACCGGCGGCACCATCACGGGCGTCTCCCGCTTCATCAAGCAGACCAAGGGCAAGGCCATCGTCTCGGTGGCAGTCGAGCCGTCAGAATCCCCGGTCATCAGCCAGAAACTGGCCGGCCAGGAGATCAAACCCGGTCCCCACAAGATCCAGGGCATAGGCGCCGGTTTCATCCCGGGCAACCTGGACCTGACCCTGCTTGATCGCGTCGAGCAGGTGAGCAGCGAGGAGTCCATCGAGATGGCTCGTCGCCTGATGGAAGAGGAAGGCATTCTGGCGGGGATAAGCTCTGGCGCCGCCGTCGTCGCGGCCGCCCGTCTGGCCGAGCTGCCGGAGTTCGAAGGCAAGACCATAGTGGTGGTGCTGCCAAGCGCCGCCGAGCGTTACCTCTCCAGCGCCCTGTTCGCCGGGGTGTTCAGCGAGCAGGAATTGCAGCAGTAATTGATCGGCTTACATCAAAACAACGGCGCTCTTCGGGGCGCCGTTTTTCTTTATGAGCTAAACTCAGTCGTCATTAGTTTCAGTCGACCCCTTATTTTTTGGGGTAAAATAACAAATTTCGGCGTGACAAAAAAAGCAGACATTCTGTGATAAATCTCATATCCTGTGCGGCGTCACGAGGTGTTTGCTGGCTAGGTATCACAAGGTAACAAAGTGTTATTTTTCGTTATAAATTAATTTCAGGCCAGTCCTGACGCGGCTTGTAGCCCGATAACGAAAAAGACTTAGCCCGGACGCTGAATACTGCACAGAAAATTGACCTGGATTAAACCATTGCGGGTCTGATTTCGTTACTTTACAACATATCCATACTGACACGGTGAGACAGGTGGCCTCATAAGCAACCATCTCTACCACACAATATCAATAATATGGGGTGAAACCATGTACGAGAAGTCTGTTGTTATTACTGCTGAAAACGGCCTGCACACCCGTCCCGCAGCTCAGTTCGTGAAAGAAGCCAAAGAATTCCAAAGCGAGATCACTGTGGTCTCCGGTGGCAAGTCCGCCAGCGCCAAGAGCCTGTTCAAGCTGCAGACTCTGGGCCTGACCAAGGGTACCAACGTCACCATCCAGGCCGACGGTCCGGATGCTCAGAAAGCCGTTGAGAAGCTGGTTGCCCTGATGGACGAGCTGGAGTAATCCAGCTTTATTCCTCCCCCACAGTCGTTTTAATAGGAAGGATTATGATATCTGGCATTCTTGCGTCCCCCGGTATCGCATTCGGTAAGGCGCTTCTTCTGAAAGAAGATGAAATCGTTATCAATCAGGGCAAGATTTCTGTTGACCAGATTGACGCCGAAATCAACCGCTTCCTCGAAGCCCGCACCAAGTCAGCCGCACAGCTGGAAGCCATCAAAGAGATGGCAGGTCGCACCTTCGGCGAGGAAAAAGAGGCCATCTTCGAAGGCCACATCATGCTGCTCGAAGATGAGGAGCTCGAAGGGGATATCAGATCCTTCATCAAAGACAACAAGGCTTCCGCCGACAAAGCCATCTATGAGGTGATCGAGCAATACGCCAAGATGATGGCCGAGCTGGATGACCCTTATCTGCGCGAACGCGCAACCGATTTCCGTGACATCGGCACCCGTCTGGTGAAGAACGTGCTGGGCATTGCCGTTGTCAACCTGAGCACCATAGACGAAGAGGTGATCCTGGTCGCCAAAGACCTGACCCCGTCTGAAACCGCTCAGATCAACCTGAAATACGTGCTGGGTTTTGTCACCGACATCGGTGGCCGTACCTCTCACACCTCCATCATGGCCCGCTCCCTGGAGCTGCCGGCCATCGTTGGCACCAACGACATCACTGCGCGCGTCAACAACGGTGACATGCTGATCCTGGATGGGATCAACAACCAGATCATCGTCAACCCGAGCGCCGATCAGCTGACTGAAGCCAAGAAATTCCAGACCCAGTTCCAGGCTGAGAAAGATGAGCTGGCCAAACTCAAAGACCTGCCTGCCATCACCCTCGATGGCCATCAGGTCGAAGTGTGCGCCAACATAGGTACCGTCAAGGATACCGAGGGTGCCATCCGTAATGGCGCCGAAGGCGTGGGTCTGTACCGCACCGAGTTCCTGTTCATGGACCGTGATGCGCTGCCGACCGAAGACGAGCAGTTCAAGGCCTACAAAGAAGTGGCAGAGGCGATGCCGGATCAGCCGATCATCGTCCGCACCATGGACATCGGCGGCGACAAAGAACTGCCCTACATGAATTTCCCGAAAGAGATGAACCCCTTCCTGGGCTGGCGTGCCGTGCGCATTTTCTTCGATCGCGAAGACATCATGCACGCCCAGCTGAAGGCCATCTTGCGTGCCTCTGCCTTTGGCAAGCTGCGCATCATGTTCCCGATGATCATCTCAGTCGAAGAGTTCCGCAGCCTCAAGGCCACTGTGGAACAGCTGAAGGCCGAACTGCGCGCCGACGGCAAAGCCTTTGATGAATCCATCGAAGTGGGTATCATGATCGAGACCCCGGCCGCTGCCGTGATGGCTCATCATCTTGCCAAGGAAGTGGATTTCTTCAGTATCGGTACCAACGACCTGACCCAGTACACCCTGGCCGTCGACCGTGGTAACGAGATGATTTCCGCCATGTACAACCCGCTGTCACCCTCCGTCCTGACCCTGATCAAGATGGTGATCGACGCTTCCCATGACAATGGCAAGTGGACAGGTATGTGCGGTGAACTGGCTGGTGACGAACGTGCCACCCTGCTGCTGCTGGGTATGGGTCTGGATGAGTTCTCCATGAGCGCCATCTCTGTACCGCGTATCAAGAAGCTTATCCGCAACACCAACTTCGAAGATGTGAAGGCAATGGCAGACCAGGCTCTGAGCTATGCGACCGCCGCCGAAATCGAAGCCTGTGTAGATAACTTTATTAAGCAGAAGGCAGTCTGCTAAGATCGGCTGCAAACAGCGACAATCATCTCTAGGAGCTTTTACTATGGGTCTGTTTGATAAACTGAAGAAACTGGTTTCCGATGACAGCTCTGACACCGGTGGCATCGAGATCTTTGCCCCCCTGTCAGGCGAAATCGTACCGATCGAAGATGTACCCGACGTCGTCTTCGCCGAGAAGATCGTGGGTGACGGTATCGCCATCAAGCCGGCTGGCAACAAGATGGTTGCTCCGTGCGACGGCACCATCGGCAAGATCTTCGAGACCAACCATGCGTTCTCTCTGGAATCCGACTCTGGTATCGAACTGTTCGTTCACTTCGGTATCGACACCGTCGAGCTGAAGGGCGAAGGCTTCACCCGTATCGCTCAGGAAGGTCAACAGGTCAAGCGCGGTGATACCATCATCGAGTTCGATCTGGCCGTACTGGAAGCGAAAGCCAAGTCCACCCTGACGCCTGTGGTCATCTCCAACATGGATGAGATCAAAGAGCTGATCAAGATGACTGGCGCCGTGACCGTGGGCGAGACCCCGGTGATC
Organism: Aeromonas lusitana; assembly: GCF_002812985.1. Lineage (GTDB taxonomy): Bacteria > Pseudomonadota > Gammaproteobacteria > Enterobacterales > Aeromonadaceae > Aeromonas > Aeromonas lusitana. Next base: position 99,577 of record NZ_PGCP01000018.1, on the reverse strand, counting down.
CGCATCAAGAAATAAGGCGCCGCTGGCCTCACGCCAGCTGCTGCAACAAAAAACCGAAGCCCTGGGCTTCGGTTTTTTTATGGCCGCTCGCCGGCCGTAACGAGTTGTTTCAGCACTTAGCACCATGAACAATAGTATCTATGGTGTGGCGAACTGCATTCCCTTCGTTTAACCAATAAAAGACCTGCCGGCTTGATGCCAGGCAGGTTTTCAGAGGGATGAACGTCAAGCTCAGGGCAAGCGTATCCGGCTCTCGCCGCCGCCGAGGGCATCGACCCGGATCTGAACGCCAATGCGTTCCACCAGTGTCTGGACGTGGGAGATGACCCCGATCTGGCGACCCGCCGCCTGCAGGGAATCCAGACTGGAGAGCGCCAGATCCAGGCTGTCCGGATCCAGGGTACCGAAGCCCTCGTCGATAAACAGCGACTCGACCTGGGTCTGGCGCGACGACAGGCTGGAGAGCGCCAGCGCCAGCGCCAGCGACACCAGGAAGCTCTCGCCGCCAGAGAGCGAGTCCACCGAGCGCACCTCGTCCCCCATGTCGAGATCCACCACCTGCAGCGCGAGATCCGTGCCGGGCACCCGCTCCAGCCGGTAGCGCGGCGACAACTCGGCGAGCTGGGCATTGGCCTCCAGCAGCAAGCGCTCCAGGGTAAGGCTCTGGGCGAAGGTGCGGAACTTGGCGCCGCTGGCGGAGCCGATGAGCTCGTTCAGCTGCTGCCAGTGATCCGCCACCCCTTGCTGCTGTGCCAGCGCCTGTTGCAGGCTCCCCGCCTGCTGCGCCGCGGCATCGGCCTGGGCCAGGGCGTTCCGGCACTGGAACAGCTGCTCCTCCAGCTCGCGGCAACGGGTCTCGCTCGCGGCGAGGGACTGGCTGAGGGCTTCGGGGGAGAGCGCCGCCAGCTCGCCGTGATGCTCGCGATAGCGCGCCAGCTTGGCCTCCTCCAGCGCCTGCGCCCGCTGGCGCTCCCCAAGCCGGGTACGCGCCTCGGCCAGGGCATCGTCCAGCTGCTGCAGGGCGGTGCGCCTGGCTTTGAGTTCCTCTGCCGGGATGGCCAGCAGACGACGAAGCTCATACTCGGCAATGCTGAGGCTGGTGGCATGGGCCGCCCAGCGGCCGAGCACCTCGCGCTGGCGGCGGCTGTTCACCTGCCTGTCCTGCTCCAGATGGGTCAACCTGGTCTTGAGCTCGGTTTGTCGCTCCCGCAAGGCACGCAGGGCCGTGACGGCCTCATCGAGCCGGTTGCCCAGCTGCAACAGCGCCTCCTGCCATTCGCTCTCGACTTCGGCAATGGCGCGACCACCGAGGCACGCCTCCCGACTGGCGATGAGGCTCTGCCTCTGCTGCTCCCCTTCCTTGTAGTCCCGCTCCAGCTTGTGCATCAGCTCGTCCTGGCCCTGCACCCGCACCGCCTGCGCGCTCAAAAGCGGTGTCAGACTCGCCACCTCGGCGCCGAGCCGCTCCCACTCCCCCTGCCCCTGCAGGCAGGCCTCGCAGGTCTGCTGCCACTCGGGCCAGCGCTCCCCTTCGGCCCAGCCACGCCATGGCTCTGCTCCCATCTGCCGATCGAGCCTTGCCTCCCCCTGGGCCAGTCGCTGGCGCAGCGTGCTCTCCTGCTCCACCAGCGCGTTCAGCTCGGCCTCCAGCGCTATCTTCTGGCGCTCGGCCTCATGCCAGCGTTGCTCGAACTGCTGCTGGTCCCCATGGAGTTTGGCCAGCTGATCGCGCAGCCCCGCCAGCACCTGTTGTTCCTGCAAAGCCCGTTGCAGCTGCTGCTGACCGGCCGCCAGGCTCAGGGTCAGAGCCTCGGCCTGCGCCAGCAGCCGGGCCTGCAGCTCGGCCCACTCGGCCGGGCTCTGATCCTGTCGCAGCGCAAGCTCGGGCAGACTGCTACCGGCCAGCTGGGCCCAGCGGGCGACGAGTCGCTCACTGTTTGCCGCCAGCTCAGGCTGATGTTGTTGGTGAGCGGCCAGCTGACGGGCCAGCTCGGCTCGTTCGACCTCCCCTTGAATATGCAGGTGGTTGAGTTGCTCCCATTCCAGATCCAGCTGACGAGTGCGCTCGGCCTGCTGGGCCAGGATACCCTCCACCAGGGGCTGGTGCTGGCGATAGGGATGCTCTGCCGAGCCGCAGAGCGGGCAGGGCTCGCCATCCTGCAACTCGTGGCGATGCTGCTCGAAACCGGCCACGGCGCGGGCCTGCTCCAGGGCACGGCGCGCCTCGTCACGCTGGGTGGCGAGACGGGTCAGGGCGGGCTCGCGCTCCCCATGCAGGGTCGTGAGTCTGGCCAACTGCTGCTCTAGGCTGGCTATCTCTTGTTGCAGCCGCTGCTGTTGCTCGCTGTGATTGCGCCCGTTCTGGGCCAGATCCAGCAACTGCTGCACCCGCGCCAGTTGCTCCGTGTCCTGCTGGCGGCGATCCTGCGCACGGGCGACCTGGCTGTCCCACCCCTGCTCTTGCAACTGATCGTGCTGTTGCTGCAGGCGCGTGCGCTCATGCTGCCAGTAGTCGCGCTCCTGCTGACCCTGCTCCAGGTTCGCACTCAAGGCGCGCAGCGCCTCGCTCTTGTGTTCACGCTCCTGCTGCACCCGCTGCAGCTGTGCCTTGCCATCGCGCCAATCCTGCATGGCAGCCAGCAGGGGCTGCCATTGGGGCGCCAGGGCGGCCAGGGTCTTGCGCTCCTCGAGCCTGCTGGCCCACTGCTGACGGCGGGCCTCCAGCTCCTCTATCCGCTTGGACTGGCGTTGCCACTCCTGCTGCAACTGCTGTTGCAGGGCCCGCGCCTGGGTACCCTGCTGCTGGATCTCCTGCAGCAGACCGGCCCTCTCCCGGATGCGGGTATCGAGATCCTGCGCCTGCTTGAGTGCCGGTTGCAACGCGCGCCACTCCCGCTCTGCATTGGTTTTTTCCGCTACCAGTTGTTGCTCATGCAGCAGGGCCTGCTGCTGATCCAGCTCAATTTGGGCAAGCTCAGGAGTTATCTGATTAACAAGCAGCTCTTGCTGCTGCAGATCGGCAGTCAGGCGGGCCAGCTCGTCGTGATCCGCGCGGGCCACCTGGGCCTGCTCGGCGCGGGCGAACTCTTCTCGCTCCGGGGCCGCCTGCCCGTGGGCCAGTTCGGCGGCCTCCAGCGCGGCCTGCCCTTCCAGGCTCCCCTGGCGCAGAGCGGCGATGCGCTCATTGAGATCGCGAAAATCCTGCAGCAACTGGTGCTGCTGGCGCTCGTGCTTGAGCTGGGTGGCCAGGCTGTGCTGCTCGGCGACCCAGTGTTCACGGGTCGCCTCGTCCATCAGCGCCACATCGCCGAGCCGCTGTGCGATGGCGGTCAGCGCCTGCTGCTCGGTGCGAGCCCGCTCATGGGTCTGTATCGAGATGGCGGAGTAGAGCTCGGTGCCCGTCATCCGCTCGAGCAGGGCGGAGCGTTCGTCGGCGCTGGATTTCAGAAACGCGGCGAACTCCCCCTGGGGCAGGATCACGGCGCGGCGGAATTGCTCCCAGGAGAGGCCCACCAGCTCGTCGATACGCTCCTGCAACTCCCGCTTGCTGCCGGAGAACACCTGACCTGTGGTGACATCGGTCAGGGTGCGCTCCTGGGCCTGAAAGCGCCCTTCCGAGCGATTGCGAGCCCGGCGCACCGCCCAGCGCGCGAGATAGGGGCGACCGTCGCAGCCACGGAACTGCACCTCGGCGAAGCCGCTGGCGTGACCGCGGCTTAGGATGCCGCGCACATCGTTGGCCTTGAGCTTTTCCTCATCATCGAGGCGCCCCACCTCGGCCACGTTCTTGCGATTGGCGATAAAGCGCGGCATCTCGTCGTAGAGCGCGAGGCAGATGGCGTCGAGCAAGGTGCTCTTGCCCGCCCCCGTGTTGCCTGTGATGGCAAACAGACCGGCGGCGCCCAGGGCCCCACGGTCGAAGTCGATGGTGAAGCTGCCGGTCAGGCTGGCCAGGTTCTCGCCATGCAGAGAGAGGATCTTCATGCTTGGGCCTCCTTCACCTGCACCAGGATCTCTTCGAACGAGGTCACCAGCTCGGCAGCCGGCTCCCCCTCGAACTGGCGCTGATAGCAGAGCCTGAACACCTCGGTCGGGGAGATCTCATCGAGCCTGCGCCGGTTTGCCCCATCGGCCAGCCCCTGGCCCGAGCCCTGATAGCGGGTGCTGATACGGGCGAGGCGCACCGGCTTGCCGGCCAGGGCCGCCAGGATACGCTCACGAATGCGCGCCTCGGGTTTGGGCAGCAGCAGTCGCACCTCAAGGAAGGGCTGGGCCTCGACAGGCAGCTCGGGCAAGTCGAGCGCGGCGATGGCGGCCAGCGCCTCGTCGAGCGAGCTCTCCGGCAGCCGGATCATCTGCACCGCGCGGGGCACGGGGATCCGCTCCAGCGCCGTCAGCTTGCCGCCCTCGAAGGTCACCTCCAGCACCTGATGGTTGTAGTTCGCCTCGGTGAGCGACAGCGGCAGGGGCGAGCCGCTGTAGTGCACTCCGGGGGCCGGACTCTGGGCGAGATGCAGGTGACCCAGGGCAGTGTAATCGGCCTGTGCGAAGATATCGGCAGGCAGGGCGTGCTGATTGCCACCAAGCACCCGCCGCTCGGAGAGCTCGGAGAGTTGGCCCGCCGCCAGATAGGCGTGGCCCATGGCGATCAGCGCCTGGTCCGGCTCGCAGCGCGCACGGCCGGCGCCAAGCACGGTGTCATAGACCTGGCGTACCCCTTCAATCAATCTGTCCTGCCCCTCGGCCAATTGCTCGACTCGCAGATCGCTGCTGCGCAGGAAGGGCACGGCGGCGCACCAGGCGGCCACCTTCCCTTCCTTGTCTTGCAGCGGCACCAGCAGGCGCTCGGTTTCGAGCCTCCCCTCCTCGTCCCGACTGATGCTGCCCACCAGATGCAGATCGAAGGCGCGCAGCAGCTCGTGAGGGGCATCCAGCTTGGAGGGGGAGTCGTGATTGCCGCCGATCAGCACCATGTTGAGGCGGGGCAGCTCGGCGCGCAGCCTGGCCAGGAAGCGATAGAGCTGCTGCCAGGCGCTCGCGGGGGGATTGGCGGTATCGAACAGATCGCCCGCCACCAGCAGGGCGTCTATCTGGCGCTCCCTGATGGTATCGGCCAGCCAGTCGAGGAAGGCGTCATGTTCGAAACGGCGCTCATGGCCATGGAGTTGATGGCCAAGGTGCCAGTCGGCTGTGTGCAGGATCTTCATGAAAAAGCGGCTCGGCTAGAGAGAGGAGGGTGCCAGTGACACCCGATGCAGACAGGATGCGGATCCCGCCTCCATTTTTCAAGCAGCATTAACCCAGAGAAAACAGGCGGGTACGTCAGATTCAGGCGGCTGAATAATGCATCCGGTATTGAATGTGACCGGTCAGGGGATCCGTGATTTCATCCCCGACGGTGAAGCCGTGGCGGCGGTAGAAACGCACCGCTGGCTCGTTTTCCACGAACACCCGGGTATGCAGCTCACCCCCCTGCTGTTTGGCCTCCTGCAACAGGGCATGACCGACCCCCCGCCCTTGCCGGTCCGGACGCACGAACAGGGCGGCGAGGAAATCGTCCACCAGGGCCATGAAGCCGAGCAGCTCGCCGCGCTCCTCGAACACCCAGATGCGGGCATGATCGAGATAGCGGGTACGCAGCTCCTCCTGAGCCTGCCACCAACAGGAAGCGTCAACGAAATCATGGGCCTGCAGGGAGGCCAGCAGCCAGATCTCGACTATCTCTTCCATGTCGTGGGGCCGACTCTGTCTCAACATTTTCTTATCCTTATTAACAAGCTGAACACAAGCAGTCTAGGGGAGTTCGATGACAGGATGGGGAACAAACATGGTGCCCTGTGAGCACGATCGTCCTTTATTTAGCGAGAATGATTGGCTGATCACAAAGCGCCTCTCTAGTACAATGCCTGCCGGACAATCTATGAGACCGAGGACGCCATGTGGTTTAAAAACCTGCAGATTTATCGCTTTACCCGCCCCTTCGAACTGACCGTGGAACAGCTGGAAACCCAGCTCGAGGCCTGCGCCTTCACCCCTTGCGGTAGCCAGGACATCTCCCGGTTCGGTTGGGTCAAGCCCCTTGGCAAATTCGGCTCCACCCTGACTCACAGCGCCTCGGGCCACATCCTGCTTTGCGCCCGCAAGGAAGAGAAGATGCTGCCGGGCACTGTGGTCAAGGAGATGCTGGCGGAGAAGGTAGAAGCGATCGAATTCGAGCAGGGCCGCGCCCTCAAGAAGAAGGAGAAGGAGGCGCTGAAGGAGGAGATCATGCATACCCTGCTGCCCCGCGCCTTCAGCCGCACCAGCCAGACCTTCGCCTGGATCAATCCGGCCGACAACCTCATGGTGGTGGACGCAGGCTCCGCCAAGAAGGCGGACGATCTGCTGGCGCTTCTGCGCAAATCCATAGGCACCCTGCCGGTGGTGCCGGTGGCCCTCAAGAACCCGCCCGAGATCACCATGACCGAGTGGCTGAACGAGGGCAACCTGCCCGCCAGCTTCACCCTGGAAGACGAGGCCGAGCTGCGCAGTGCCATGGAGCACGGCGGCATCATCCGCTGCAAGCAGCAGGATCTGATGAGCGAGGAGATCAAGAATCACCTCGCCAACGACAAGCTGGTGACCAAGCTGGCCCTGAACTGGGGCGAGACCCTGAGCTTCGTGCTGGGGGACGATCTCTCCATCAAGCGCCTCAAGTTCAGCGAAGAGCTGCGCGAGCAGAACGACGATGTGACCAGCGAGGATCCGGCCGCCCGTCTGGACGCCGACTTCGCCCTGGTGACCGCCGAGCTGGCCCAGTTCATCCCGGCGCTGTTCGCTGTGCTGGGTGGCGAAGAGCAGTCCATCTAAACTGCGATAAAAAAGCAGTCGTTAACGTTAAAAAACCGCCTGATGGCGGTTTTTTGTTTTGCTACACACCCCCAGTTCAGAGTGCGCCACTCTCCTGCAGCCGCCGATGCAGTCGCTCCGCCAGGACGCGATAGCCCTGCTCATTGAAATGTACTCCATCGGACTTGAGGGTCGGGCTGCGCAGCAGCTCCCCTATGCTGTCGTTGTCCAGCACCAGTTGGTACTGATCCGCCAGCTCTTCGTAGAGGGGCGCCCCGTCGGCAAACAGGGACTTGCGCGGCACAGCCACCAGCAGTAGTTGAGCGCCGCTGCCCTGCACCGCCTCTATCATGGCGGCCAGGTTGGCCTTGAGCGCCCCCTCCCCGCTACCGCGCAAGATGTCATTGCCCCCCTCCAGCAGGATCACCAGCGCCGGCTTGTGCTCGGCCAGCAGTGCCGGCAAACGGGCCCTGCCCGCTTCACTCAGCTCTCCCGACACCCCGCCATTGATGACGGTATGGCCGCTCAGGCTGGCCAACACGCTGGGATAGCTCTGGGCCGGACTGACGCCGCGCCCCTCGGTCAGGCTGTCGCCGAAGGCCAGTATGGTTGCCCCCGCCCCCAGGGGCTTGAGGCCTGGCTCACCACAGGCGGCCAGCAGCAGGCAGCACAGTCCCATCATCACATGTCTCATCCACCCTCCCCGGCCAGTCTCAATCATTGATAAATTTGTAACCATATGAGTAGAAAGACAATCTTTCAATTGAGCCTCAATTGTGACAGATTTCTGAGGTTGCACAATAAATCGACAAGGAGAGTGTCATGTCCCTCAAACCCCCGAGCCTGCTGGTAGCCCTTGGCCTCTTGGCTGGCTGCGCCCCCCAGAGCGGCTTTCACTATGTGCCCCCGCCCCAGGCCCTGATCGCCCCCGAGGCGGCCAGCGGCTGGACCGACAAGCAAGGCTGGCAAGGCCGCGACTTCATGGTGGCGGCGGCTAATCCGCTGGCGGTGGATGCAGGCTATCAAATCATCAAGGCCGGCGGCAGCGCGGTGGATGCCGCCATCGCGGTCCAGCTGGTGCTGACCCTGGTGGAGCCGCAATCCTCCGGCATCGGCGGTGGCTCCCTGCTGCTGGTGTGGGATGGCAGCAAGGTGAGCGCTGTGGATGGCCGGGAGACGGCGCCGATGGCTGCCACGGATCAGCTGTTCATGAAGGATGGCAAGCCCATGGCCTTCTACGATGGCGTGGTGGGCGGTCGCTCGGTCGGGGCCCCTGGCACGCTGCGTGCGCTGGCGTTGGCCCATCAGCGCTATGGCAAGCTGCCCTGGGCCAGCCTGTTCGAGCCAGCCATCACGCTCGCGGAACAGGGTTTTGTGATAAGCCCGCGGCTCGCCACCCTGATCGCCAAGGATCCCTACCTCGCCAGGGACCCAGAGGCCCGCGCCTATTTCTACCTGCCGGATGGCTCTCCCAAGCGCGCGGGTACCCGGCTCACCAACCCGGCCTTGGCCGGGGTGCTGAAAACCCTGGCCCAAGAGGGGGCTGATGCCTTCTATCAGGGGCCGCTCGCCGAGGCCATGGTGGCCAAGGTGCGCCAACACCCCACCAACCCCGGCGTGCTGGCGGCCGCCGATCTCGCCAGCTATCGCGCCAAGCTGCGAGACGGGCTCTGCTTTGACTATCGCCAGAGCGAGATCTGCGGCTTCCCGACCCCCTCGTCCGGCACCCTGGCCCTCGGCCAGATATTCGGCATGCTGGAGAGCCGGGATATGGCGTCCCTCAAACCGGTATCAGGGCCGGATGGCCGACTGGCCGCCTCAAGCGACGCCATCCACCTCTACAGCGAGGCGGCGCGCCTGGCCTTTGCCGATCGCAACCAGTATGTAGCCGACGGTGACTTCGTCAGCGTACCGGTGGCAGGCCTGCTCGACAAAGGCTACCTCGCCGAGCGCGGCAAGCTTATCGGCAACCGCTCCATGGGCATCGCCAAGGCGGGCACACCGCCCCAGGCGCTGGCCAGGGGCCGGGACGCCACCCCCGAGCTTCCCTCCACCAGCCATGTCTCCATCGTCGACCAGGCCGGCATGGCGGTCTCCATGACCAGCTCCATCGAGGATGGTTTCGGCTCACGGCTGATGGTCAACGGTTACCTGCTCAACAACCAGCTCACCGATTTCTCCTTCACCTCGCTGGATGCTGCCGGCCTGCCGGTGGCGAATAAGGTTGAGCCGGGCAAGCGGCCTCGCTCCTCCATGTCCCCCTTGCTGGTGTTCGATAAACGGAATGGGGAGCTCGAGATGAGCCTGGGGTCACCGGGCGGCTCGGCCATCATCAACTACGTGGGCAAGACTCTGCTGGGCACCCAGGATTGGGGGCTCAATCTGCAGCAGGCCATCAATCTGCCGAACTTCGGTAGCCGCAACGGCCCCACCGAGCTGGAGTCGGGACGCACGCCTCAGGTGGTGATCGAGGGGCTCAAGGCCAGGGGGCACGAGGTGCTGCTCAATGAGCAGACCTCAGGCCTGCAAGGGGTGCAGCGCAACGCCGGCGGCTGGTTCGGCGCCGCCGACCCCAGACGTGAAGGGATTGCCAGGGGCGAGTGAAGGCCCGCGTCACTGCGTCAACAAAGGCGGCCCGAGGGCCGCCTTTGTCATGGGATGAGCAGACGCCAATCGTATGCCGAAAACTCATCACGGATTGATTGGATCTGCCAAAAAATACACGCAAGCTTCATCCTCTCTCCTTAATTCTATGATTTGTGAGCACTTAATCCCAAATAAAGCATCAAACATGGATAAATGTTGCTCTGGATATAAAAATACATTATTTTTCAATAGAAACGGCAACTGTTGTCCCCAAGATATTGTGCTTGCCACGGCCAACACTGTCTCTTTCGCCCCCTGCTCATTGACAGCTGCCCTCTTCGCCATCGCGGTGATCTGGTAGCCCCTGACTGCCATTAGCGAGGTGACGACATGGACCACTCACTCCCCCTGATCACGACCCTGGTAGGCGGCCTTGTGCTGGCCTATATCTTCGGCATGCTGGCAAGCCGGCTGCGTATCTCCCCCATGGTGGGCTATCTCGCCGCCGGGGTGGTGTGCGGCCCCTTCACCCCAGGCTATGTCGCCGACCTGCAGCTGGCGCCCGAGCTCGCCGAGATCGGGGTCATCTTGCTGATGTTTGGCGTCGGTCTGCACTTCTCAGTGAAAGATCTGCTCTCGGTCAAACACATCGCCATCCCGGGGGCCATCGTCCAGATAACCCTGGCGACCCTGCTCGGGCTCGGCCTCTCCCAGCTGCTCGGCTGGAGCATCACTGCCGGGATCGTGTTCGGGCTGGCCCTCTCCACCGCCAGTACAGTCGTGCTGCTGCGAGCGCTGGAGAGCCGGGGTCAGGTCGATACCAAGGAGGGGCGCATCGCCATCGGCTGGCTCATCGTCGAGGATCTGGTGATGGTGCTGGCGCTGGTGCTGCTGCCCATCCTCGCCAACCTGCAGCAGGGAGATGAGACTCTGACCCTGGCACACGTGCTGTGGGATCTCGGCTTCACCCTGGCCAAGGTGGCCGCCTTCATCGCCCTGATGGCCATCGGCGGTCGCCGCCTCATACCCTGGCTGCTGGCCCGCACCGCGGCCACCGGCTCACGGGAGCTGTTTACCCTGTCGGTACTCTCCTGTTCCCTCGGTATCGCCTTTGGCGCTGTCAAGCTGTTCGGGGTCTCCTTCGCCCTCGGCGCCTTCTTCGCCGGTGTGGTGATGAACAGCTCACACCTGAGCCACAAGGCGGCCAACGACACCCTGCCGTTGCAAGATGCCTTCGCGGTGCTCTTCTTCGTGTCGGTGGGCATGCTGTTCGACCCCACCATCTTGCTGCGCGAGCCGCTGGCGGTGCTGGCCACCATCTTCGTCATCGTCATCGGCAAGTCGGTGGCCGCCTTCGCTATCGTGCGGCTGTTCGGCCACAGCCAGCGTACCGCGCTCACCATCTCCGCCAGCCTGGCCCAGGTAGGCGAGTTTTCCTTCATCCTGATGGGGCTGGGGGTCATGCTGGATCTGGTGCCGAACGTGGCGCGCGATCTGGTGCTGGTCGGCGCCTGCTTCTCCATCATGCTCAACCCCTTGGTGTTCAACCAGGCCGAGCGCTGGCTAAGGCGTCATCCAGAATCACACCCAGAAGAGAGCCCTCCTCAGTGTCCCTTGCAGGGGCACGTGGTGGTCGTGGGAGCCGACGGCATCGGCAGCCACCTGATCCGGCAACTGCATGAAAAAGGGCAGGCCATGGTGGTCATCGACTCGGATGAGCGCCTGCTCGCCCCCTGGCGCGCCCAGGGCATCACCTGCCTGGCCGGTCATCCCATCCAGAATGATCTGCTCTCGGTGGCGCTGCCCGATGCCAGCTGGCTGCTGATCACCTTGGAGGACAGCCTGCTGGCGGGCGAGGTTGCGGCGGCAGCACGTGAGCAGGGTGCCTTGCTGCGCATAGCCGCCTGCGGCCAACAGGCCGAGGAGGTGCATCACCTGCGGGTTCGCGGGGTCAATCTGGTGATCCAGCATCAGGAGGAGGCCGCACGTCGGCTGTGTCAGCTGGCGATGCAGAGCGCGCCCGCCGAGCCAAGATCGGCCTGACTTATTGGAAGAAAGAGCCGAACCCGACGGGTCTGCCTAGAGGGGATCACATCCCAGGCTTGGTCGCACTGGGCTGCATGGCGCGGATGTATGGAGATCGCTTTCGCTCAATAAGGTCGGGATAGATAGAGGGTTGTCCCTGATGGCAGCCGCATCAGGGACAAAGGCAGCTCACAGCAGATCATGCTTATCCAGCAGACGGTAGAGGGTGGCCCTGGAGATGGCGAGGTGGCGCGCCACCTCCTCAAGCTGATCCGGGAAACGAGCCAGAGTCTGGAGCAGTGCCTGGCGCTCAGCAGCTTCCCGCACGGCTCGAAGCGAGCCATCCAGCAGCAGTGAATCCATGTTGGTCAGCTCCATGTCATGGGCTTCGATAAAAGAGCTCGAACACATCACCGCCGCTCTTTGTACCCGGTTGCGCAGCTCCCTGACGTTGCCAGGCCAGCCATAAGATTGCATGGCCTGGCGCGCCTTGTGGGTAAAGCTGAGCACTCGTCCTCCCCTCACCTCCGCCAGAATATCGTCCGCCAACAGCTGGATGTCTTCGCTTCGCTCGCGCAAGGCGGGGGTGCGCAGCCGCACCACGTTGAGCCGATAGTAGAGATCCATCCTGAAGCCGCCATTTGCCACTGCCTGCTCCACATCGATATTGGTGGCGGCGATAACTCGCACATCGACGTTGCGGGGCATGTGGCTGCCCACAGCCTCTATGCTCTGCTCTTGCAAGAAACGCAGCAGGGTCGCCTGATCCTCCAGCGGCAGCTCGCCAATCTCGTCGAGAAAGAGTGTGCCCCCATCGGCCGCCTCAATCTTGCCTATCTTGCGACTCTGGGCACCGGTAAAGGCCCCCTTCACGTGCCCGAACAGCTCGGACTGGATCAGCTGGTGAGAGATGGCGCCGCAATTGACCGCAACGAAGGGGCTCTCCTCACCGAAAGTGCTGTAGTGCAGCTCTCTGGCCACCAGCTCCTTGCCCGTACCACTCGGCCCTGTCACCAATACCGGCAGACGGCAGTGCTGCAAACGCATGATTTGATCCCGCAACTGGCGAATGGGGCTGCTCTCCCCCTGAATGAATCGAAGTTGGGCCGGCATCTTGGGACGATGGCGCCGGATAAGCTGCGCCATGCCCAAAGCATGCCCCAGGCTGTGGGAGAGCCGGTCCGGATCAAGGGGGAAGGTATGGAAGTCATGGAAGCAGGCGGCGAGTAGGTTACGCAGCACCTCACTGGCGAGGCAGTCGCGCTGGATCAAACCAATCCACAGACTGTTGGCATGCTGCGCAATCAGGGCATGCAATGTCTCATGCTGCCCAGGCTCGATCACCACCAGCACCAAGGGATAATCCTGCTCCTGCAATTTCTTCTCGGCCGCCGCCAAGGAATTTGCCTGCTCAATTCGCCACTCGCCTTCAACCAGCAGACTTTCCAGCACGACACATGAGTTGATGAGTAACAATGCCGTTTCTGCCATATGGAAACCTCCTTGTTATGCCTTCGAGACGATGGAACCCGGCCACGGCTCGTTGAGGTTCATGCTTCCATTTAGAGAGAAGATGTCTGTCATCAAATGACCCCCTTTCAAGGCCACCAGACGATGATAACTATAAACCATCTCGGATATAGACTAATGGCACCACAATAATGAGAACGTCACTTTATGACTGAGAACGCATAAAAGCATTGATAAACAATATGTTAATGAACTGATAAAAAGTTCGTCTCAAAAAAGAGACTTAACAACAAACAAGTCAACATAAAAATACAATAAAATCAGTCACTTACCACTTGGCACACTCGTTGCTTTCTCTAAATAGCTCTCGCAGCTTATGGAGAAAGAGCATGAAAATTTATATTGCAATGGCAGTTTGTTCCCTTTCGATATTTACGCATCAGGCTCGTGCAGAGAACCGCGTTGATCTCGCCTCACAGGCGCTGAGCAATATCCGGGGAAGTATGGGTGTCAATATGGTGTCGGGTAATAACAACCAACAAGGCAACCTCTCTGCCATCGCCATATCTGGCCCGGCCGTTATTCAATTTAATCAACAAAATCAATCAACTACTCATCTCAGTGGCAACCAGAGCGTTGCCATTCTCGGATCGGCCCTCAGCAATAACCAGGGGCTCATCGGTATAAATCAAGGGGCTGGTGAAGCCAACCAACAACTCAATGCCTTTGCCTTGTCACTAGATGACAACAGCGGCATGGGAGTCGTGACAGATATCAATCTCAGCACCAGCGTCGCAAAGACCCCTTCGGGCAAGGCCCCCACAGCCACAACTACCAGCATCTATCTGGATGACAACGCCTTGACCGGCAGCAAAGGGGTCATCCAGGTGAACCAGGTCACGGGACAGGGAAACCAGGCAGTCAACATGGTTTCCCTGCCTCTGGCAGGCGCAGTAACGGCATCACCATGATGCCGCAGGGATCGGAAGCGGAGTCCGGAGGTGTTGGGTTAGCCGATGGGCAAATCTTCCACAGAAAGTTCAATGGAGAGACTCATTATGCGTGGACTTATTTATAGCTCATTAGCCGTCGCGGTCGTCATGGCAATGTCGGGTACCGCATCCGCCAATAATCGCGACAGAGATGAGACAGGGGCAACCTTGACCAAGAAGGTCAAGGCAGAAGTCGATGTGGAGTACGAAGGCAACGTGAGAGTCGGCGGCTACATCAATGTCAACAAACTCGGCATGGCGGTGGTGGACAACCAGCAATCCAGCACCATGATCGGCACTTCCAATACCAGAACCGACAACACTAGCAAGATCGATGGCTCGTTCCAGGGTGCATCCGGTAACGTCGGCGCCAACGTCGCGGCCGGGGACTCCAACGTCCAGGGCAACAGCGGCGCCTTGGCCGCCTATGACGAAGTCGATGCCGAATTTGTCATGGGACGGGGCCAGCAACAAGGGACCCCAGGCGGTTCCTCGGATGCAGAGATCTTCTCCGACCAAAGCGCCAGCCACAACATGACCAGCAACCAGGGCCATCAGAACAAGGCTAGTATTGGTGACGGAGCCTTCGAAGATGCGGCAGGCAACATAGGTGCCAACGTGGTGTCCGGCTCGGGTAACGTGCAGGCCAACAACATGGCGGCCTCCGTCTCCACCGGCAACATGGCGGTCGCTACCGTGGCCAACAGCCAGAGCGTCTCCCATAACATGACCGAGAACAAGAGCCTGAGTGCCACCAAGACGGTCGACTACAACCCCATCTTCCTCAAGCTCAAGGCTGAAGGTGAGTATGAGGGGACCAGCAAGCAGTCCAACAACGTCTATCCGGAAATCTGGAAAGATGGGGATCACCCGAATGGTGGCAGCATGTGGGGTCATATCGACTATGACAACCAAGGTAAAAACGACGGCAAGTTCGAGTTCAAGGAAGAGGGGGATATCAAGCTCAGTGGTTACGCCACCGGCTATATCCCTGTGGTCAACACTTATACCAGTCGTGAGACCTTCAACCACGCCACCATTGATGGCGGCTCCTTCAACGGTGCCGTCGGCAATATCGGGGTGAACGTGGCTTCGGGTAGCAACAACCTGCAAGCGAACAACCTCTCGCTGGCAGCTGGATTCGCCAAGTAATCCAAACAGGGGGCCTTTATGGCCCCCTTTTTTCCAAGGATGAGGAGACAGACAGATGCGCTGGCTACTGCTGTTGCTATTTTGCCCAATGGCTTGGACTGCCACTCTGCCCATGGGAGAACATCTCTCGGGATTGGGGGATCTCAACAAGCCGGTACAGAGCCTTTTGGAGCGAAAGTACGCCAATATCGAGCGTCAGCATACTGATTTCAGCTGTGGGGCCGCCGCAGTGGCGACCATACTGCGCTACGCCTATGGCCAAACCACCAACGAGCGTTGGGTCATGGACGGGATGATGGCCATGGCCGATCCGGCACAGGTCAAACGTTACGGTTTTTCCATGCTCGACATGAAGCAATATGTGCAGATGCTCGGCATGCGAGCCAGAGGCTACCGCTTGGGTGATGAAAAACTTCGCCAAGTGAGAGTCCCCACCATAGTACTGCTCAATATTCGTGGGTATCAGCACTTTGCCGTGCTGCGAGCCATCGATAAACATGATCGTGTCTATTTGGCAGACCCCGCTTTGGGCAATCGCATCATCACATTCAAAGAGTTCAAGAAGAGCTGGAACGGGATCCTGCTGGCCGTTATCGGTTCCGGCTACCGCCCGGATGCTCCCCTTGCCAACCCCTCCCCACCGTTATCGGTCAGAGGGAAAGATGGGCTTTTTGCCCCTATCAACGAAACATCCCTGCTGGAATTTGGTTTCCAGCACAGAGAGCTAATGTGAGGTCATCATGAATACCCGACCCGCCATCTGCCTCATCTGCAGCCTGGGTGGCGTTGCTTGCCCACTGCTGGCAGCCCAGGATCCCCTGGCACTCCTGTCAGACCAGTTTGCGCCCGAAATGGCTGATGGAGAGCTGGCCAATCTGCGTGGCCGCTACGTCAGTCCCCAGGGGATCAGCTATTTCGGTATCGAGTTCATTTCAACCCTGGCCACGGCTCAGGCCCAGCAAACTGCGGCCATGAATCTGGCGCTGAGCGTGGTGCAAAACCAACCCAAGCTGGACATTCGCATCCAGGATGAGGTGAAGAGCACGGTTGCATCCCTCCAGAGCGCCGCCATCCAAGGCTCAGGTTTGGTGCAGGTAGTGCAATTGGAGGGGAGCGGCAACAGCTCGGTTAACCAGGCTGGCGTCGTTGTGACGCCACCGGCCGTGTCAGGACAAAGCGTGGTGCCCGGCAATTATGAGAGCCAAGGAAGCCTTGGCACCGCCAACTATCGGGTTTCAGGCAATTATGCGGGGCTGCAGCTAAACTCGTCCGATGGACGCGTCCAATTGGAACAGAGTCTGAGAGGTGCCGACTTCAGCCGAGGTCTGCTGCAACTCAATCGAGTCAGGGGTGATGGTTTTCAGACCCTGAATCAGACAAGGATCTGGTTCTCTCATTGAGCCGGATCCGCCCAGTGGAGTGACGCAATAAAAGGATAATAAACAACAAGGACGTGATTCGATGAAACAGTCTACCCTGCTGTTGATTGCATTGGCCCCCCTCACCTGCTGGGGTGCAACCGCCGAGGAAGAAGCGCTACAAAAACAGCTGGATCAATTACGTCAGCAATTGATCCAGCAAAATCAGGCCCTCCATCAGCTGCAGGCTAGATTGGAGGCCGTCAAGGCCGCGGACGCGACCACCGCCACAGCGGCGACAGCGGGTGCAGGTGCTGCTGCCGCAACCACCCAGTCAGATCCGGCTCGCCGCGCCCCCGAAGTGGGCCGCAGTACCGAAGACCTGATGCTCGAGCAGCACAACGTGTTCGACCGCGCCCTGACCCTGGACTTTGGCCTCTCCTATCAGCACTACAATCGCAAGGATCTCGCCCTGCGGGGTTTCTTGGCGCTCGACGCCATCTTCCTGGGTGAAATCAATCTCGATCGGATCCGATCCGATCAATGGACCGCGGATCTCGTCACCCGCTATACCCTCAATGACCGCTGGCAGCTCGAACTCGCCATTCCCTACATGTATCGCAGCACCAACTACCAGAGCACAGGCAAGGAAAACTCCAGTCGCGAGTTTGAAGAGCAGAGTGTCAGCGATGGCGGACTCGGCGATATGAGCCTCGCCGTCTACTACAGGGTCATGGCAGAGACCGAAGACTGGCCGGATCTGGTGTGGAATGTGCGGGCCAAGGCCCCCACCGGCAAGGACCCGTACGGCATAGAGATAGAGACATCGGACTCCGGTAATCTCATGACCCCCAAGGAGCTTGCCACTGGCAACGGGCTCTGGCAGCTGTCGACCGGCTTCTCACTGGTCAAGACGCTGGATCCCGCCATCCTGTTCGCCAACCTCAACTATGGCCACAGTCTCAAGCAGGACTTTGACGACGTCTCCTACCAACCGGGGGATCAACCCGGCAGCATACAGCTAGGGGACTGGTATGAATACGGTCTGGGGGTCGCGTTTGCCCTCAACGAGCGCTTCAGCCTCTCCTTCAACATCAACCAGCGCATCACCCTCGAATCCGAACAGGGGGCAGAAGGCTTTGATATGGAGAAAGTCACCGGTTCGGATGCCAACGCCGCCAGCTTCGGCATGGGGTCCACCTGGGCCGTCACCGACAACCTTTCCATGGCCGTCAACTGGTCGGCGGGTCTCACCACGGACGCACCGGATTACAACATAGGGATCCGTTTCCCCTATCGCTTCTGATGGGTGAACGGCATGGCCGCCATGCCTTCAGGGGAAATTGCCATTTCCCCGCCATGAAGCAGATTGGACATGCAAGAGCACATAACAAGAGAGGGGGGCATGATGCCTCCCTCTCTTTTTCATCCCGTCACAGCAACATCAGATGGTCGACTCGACAGTGCAGTACGTGTTCGCCCTTATTGCGCGAATCGTTTAGCTGAAAATAAGCATCAGCATGAAATAAACCACTGCACATTGTCGACCACTCATCATTTAAGACTTTATACCCCCAACCGATCCCGCAATGTGTACCAGGTCGCACCGGCAGCGGTGAAGGGGATACGGAACAGACGGCCACCCGGGAAGGGGTAGTGCGGCAGCTTGGCGAAGGCATCGAAGCGCTCCGCCTGACCGCTCAACACCTCGGACAGCAGCTTGCCTGCCAGATGGGTACAGGTAACGCCGTGGCCGCTGTAGCCCTGCATGTAGTAGATGTTGTGGCCGATGCGGCCAAACTGCGGCAGGCGCGACAGGGTCAACAGGAAGTTGCCAGTCCAGGTGTACTCCACCTTGACCCCCGCCAGCTGAGGGAAGGTTTTGAGCATCTTGGGGATGATCAGCCGCTCGATATCCGCCGGATCCCGCGCCCCGTACACCACGCCGCCACCGTAGAGCAGACGGTGATCCCCGGTCGTGCGGTAGTAGTCGAGCAGGTAGTTGCAATCCTCCAGGCAGTAGTTTTGCGGCAACAGGGAGCGGGCCCGCTCCTCCCCCAGCACCTCGGTGGCGATCACCTGAGTGCCACAGGGCATGCTCTTGCCCGCGAGCTCAGGCACCAGGTTGCCGAGGTAGGCGTTGCCGGCCACCACCACGAAGCGCGCCTTCACCGCCCCCTTGGCGGTTTTCACCAGAGCCGGTTGACCCGGAGTGATGGAGGTCACCGCGGATTGCTCGAAAATTTTGCCCCCCTGCATGCGGATGGCTTCGGCCTCCCCCAGCGCCAGGTTGAGGGGATGGATGTGGCCGCCCCGCTTGTCGAGCAGGCCACCGACGTAGCGATCGCTCGCTACCACCTCGCGCACCCCGTCGGCGTCGAGTAGCGTCAGATCCTCGTTGCCCCACTTCTGCCAGCGTGCCTGCTGCGCCTTGAGCTCGTGGAGTTGCTTCTCGGTCTCGGCGACGAAGACACCGCCCTGCTGCAGATCGCACTGGATGTTGTAGCGCTTGATCCGCTCGCGAATGATGTCGCCCCCCTCAAACAGCATGGAGCCGAGCAGCCTGGCCTGATCCGGCGGGCAGTTCGCTTCTATGGTGTCGATGTCGCGGCTGTAGGAGTTCACTATCTGGCCGCCGTTGCGGCCACTGGCGCCAAAGCCGACGCGGGCCGCCTCCAGCACCACCACGGAATAGCCCTTCTCCACCAGATGCAGGGCACTGGAGAGGCCGGTGTAACCCGCGCCTATCACGCAGACATCGCACTCCAGTTGCTCGGTCAGGGTCGGATAAGGCGCGTGCTGATTGGCGCTGGCTGCGTAGTAACTGTTTACATGTTCGGTCATGATCCCTGTTTCCTTACCGGTTCTTTTCCAAATCAGAGGTGGCAAAACATTAAAAACTGGCCGGGGTATGGGCGCTGACGATGCGACAGGTCTGCCCCGACGGATTGCTGAAACTGTGGGGCTCGCCTGTGTCTATCACATAGCTGTCCCCGGCGCTGAGCTGGTAGGTATGCCCGGCCAGGGTCAGCAGCACGGATCCCTCCAGCACTGTCCCCACCTCCTCCCCCAGGTGCTTGACCTGACCCCCGGTGTCCGTGCCCGGGGCATAGGTTTCCAGCATGAAACCGAGCTGGCGGCGGTTGTTGCCGTTGTGTACCAGCTTCATGGAGACCCCCTGGCTGCCCAGTTCGATGAGTTGGTCGGACTTGATCACCACACTCGGTGCCCGCACCTCCTCTTCGGCGAAGAAGCGCGACAGCGGCAGCTCATAGACGCTCAGCAGCTTTTGCAGGGAGGCGACCGACGGGCTCACCTTGTTCTGCTCTATCATGCAGATGGCGCCGTGGGTCAGCCCGCTCAGCTCGGCTACCCGGCGCTGGGAGAGTCCAAGCCGGCGACGGGTGGCGGCCAGCCGCTCCCCCATGCTGCGCTCACTCCCCTCATCGGTTCTCTTGTTGGGCTCGGGCTCGGCCTCTTGCTCGGCCAGGGGGTTGTCCGTCATGGTCTGCCACTGGACCTCTCCTCGTGGTTGCTGCATCCCTCACCTCCTTGTGTGCCTGTTCGAGTACCTTGTGGCATCTGGTTAAAATAGTGGACCAGACTCATACCTGTGTTCGTTATCCTGCACAGTGGACGCTGTTCATTATTTTGCACACCGCATCCGATAAAAACCGATAGAATCGTCCTGACAGCTCCATTTCTAGCATGCAGCACCCCATTTACTCAAATATATTTAACACTTGAAAAACATTTCGGCTCAATTTATGGTCTTATCGTGCTTATTATTCTATACGGTGGCACCCTAGGATGAGTTGGCCACCCAGACCCACAATCGAGGCTTCCCATGTCAGCAGCGTCAACATCAGAATCCGTTCAGGCTCACGCCTTGCTCAAGTCCCTTGCTTATATAGATGGCCACTGGTGCGAGGCCGGTGACGGGCGTCAGTTCGAGGTGCTCAATCCGGCTGACGGCCAGGTCATCACCCGGGTGCCGGACATGGGCGAGGCGGATACCCGCCGCGCCATCGAGGCCGCCCACCGGGCACAGGCCCCCTGGGCCGCTCTCACCGCCAAGGAGCGCAGCAGCCGGCTCCAGGCCTGGTTCGAGCTCATCCTGGCCAATCAGGACGAGCTCGCCCGCATCATGACTCGCGAGCAGGGCAAGCCGCTTGCCGAAGCCAAGGGCGAGGTCGCCTACGGCGCCAGCTTCATCCAGTGGTTCGCGGAAGAAGGCAAGCGCGCCTATGGCCGCACCATTCCGGGCTTCTCCGGGGACAGGCGCCTGGCCACCATCAAGCAGCCGGTGGGCGTGGTCGCCGCCATCACTCCCTGGAACTTCCCCATCGCCATGATCACCCGCAAGGCGGGCCCGGCGCTCGCGGCCGGTTGCACCATAGTCATCAAACCCGCCGCCGAGACCCCGCTCTGCGCGCTGGCGCTGGCGGCCCTGGCGGAAGCTGCGGGGATCCCGGCCGGGGTCATCAACATCATCACCTCCCACCAGGCCTCCGCCGTGGGCAACGAGCTGTGTGCCAACCCCAAGGTGCGCAAGCTCTCCTTCACCGGCTCCACCCGCATCGGCAAGCTGCTGATGCGCCAGTGCGCCGACACCATGAAGCGCTTGTCCCTAGAACTCGGTGGCAACGCCCCCTTCATCGTGTTTGACGATGCGGATCTCGATGCCGCCGTCACAGGTGCGCTCGCCTCCAAGTACCGCAACGCGGGCCAGACCTGCGTCTGCGCCAACCGCATCCTGGTGCAGGCCAGCATCTATGACGCCTTCGCCGACAAGCTGGCCGCCGCCGTGCGCGCCTTCAAGGTGGGCGACGGCCTCGGCGAGGGGGTGCAGATCGGTCCTCTCATCAACCCGGCCGCCGCCGACAAGGTGGCGAGCCTGGTCAAGCAGGCCGAGGCCGCCGGTGCCAAGGTGCTGGTGGGGGGCGAACCCCACCCCGCCGGCCCGCTGTTCTACAGCCCCACCATCCTGACCGGGGTGGCCAAGGGCAACCCCATCCTGGACGAGGAGATCTTCGGGCCGGTCGCGCCCCTGGTGCGCTTCGAGACCGAGGCCGAGGCCATTGCGCTGGCCAACGACACCCCCTATGGGCTCGCCGCCTACTTCTATGGCCGCGACATCGCCCGGGTATGGCGGGTGGCCGAGCAGCTGGAATACGGCATGGTGGGCATCAACGAGGGACTCATCTCCACCGAGCTGGCGCCCTTTGGCGGCATCAAGGAGTCGGGGCTCGGCCGGGAAGGGGCAGCCGAGGGGCTGGAGGAGTACCTCGAGACCAAATACCTCTGCTTTGGCGGCATTCGCTAAGGCCGGTGACGCACAAAGGCATCGTCAGAAGAGATGCCTTTAACGTCCATCCATCGCTTTTATAGATAGAGATCGGGGCGCAGCGACCGCCACACAGGGCCAGAGCGGCCCGCCACAGCACCGCCAGCGCCCCACACCCGACATGTCGCCCGCCGACTGACGGCAGGCGACGTCAATTGATAGCCAGACGGCACAGGAATATCCGGGGCAACCGCCCCTCAGGGAGGAAACATGAGTCAGTCAGAACAGCATTCAAACCAGGGGTGGCAAGCCCGCCGTGAAGCGGCCGTGGTACAGGGTGTGGGCACCCTGCTGCCGGTCTTTATCGACAAGGCGCAAAACGCCGAGCTGTGGGACGTGGAGGGCAATCGCTACATCGATTTCGCCTCCGGCATCGCCGTGCTCAACACGGGCCACAACCATCCCAAGGTGATCGCCGCCGTGCGCGAGCAGCTGGAGAAGTTCAGCCACACCTGCTTCCAGGTCACCCCCTACCCCGGCTATATCGAGCTGGCGGAAAAATTGAACGCCCTGGTACCGGGACCGACCCCCAAGCGCACCCTGTTCCTCTCCACCGGCGCCGAGGCGGTGGAAAACGCCATCAAGATAGCCCGCGCCCACACCGGGCGCAGCGGCACCATCGCCTTCAAGGGGGGCTTCCACGGCCGCACCATGATGGGCATGGCGCTCACCGGCAAGGTGGTCCCCTACAAGACAGGTTTCGGCCCCTTCCCGGGAGAGGTCTATCACCTGCCCTTCCCCGCCGACTACCTGGGGGTGAGCGAGGCCGATGCGCTGGCCGCGCTGGATCTCTGCTTCAGCGCCGACATAGAGCCGGCCCGGGTCGCGGCCATCATCCTCGAACCTGTGCAGGGTGAGGGTGGCTTCTATGTCGCCAGCCCAAGCTTCATGCAGGCCCTTCGCAAGATCTGCGACCAGCACGGCATCGTCCTCATCTGCGACGAGATCCAGACCGGGTTCTGTCGCACCGGCAAGACCTTCGCCACCGAGTACAGCGGCGTCGAGCCGGACATCATGACCCTGGCGAAAAGCCTGGCGGGTGGCTTCCCGTTGTCCGCCGTAGTGGGCAAGAGCGAGATCATGAACGCCGCCAAGCCGGGCGGCCTCGGCGGCACCTATGCCGGCTCCCCCATCGCCTGCGCCGCCGCCTTGGCGGTGCTGGAGGTGATCGAGGAGGAGAAGCTCAACCAACGGGCCCTGGCCCAGGGGGAGCAGATCAAGGCGCGCCTGCATCAGCTGGCGGAGCGCTTCGACTGCATCGGCGACATCCGCGGCCCCGGCGCCATGGTGGCCATGGAGCTGGTCAAGGGACGCGATGCCAGCCAACCCGACCCGGATCTCACCAAACGCCTGGTGGCCGAGGCCGGCAAGCGTGGCCTGGTGCTGCTGGCCTGCGGGGTGCGAGCGAACGTGATCCGCTTCCTGGCCCCCCTGACCGCCTCGCCGGCCATCGTCGATGAGGGGTTAAACCTGCTCGAACAGGCGCTGGCAGCCGCCAGACCCTAAGGTGCGCACCAGCGCATCGCATTTGTGCTAAAAAATGCGTTTTTTCCCCCTTGATATGCTTGTCAGGGGGGCATCACGAATGCACAATGCGCCTCCGCTTTCAAGGACCGCCCGCTCATCGCAGCCCGGTCTTTTTTTGCGGCAACCAAATCCATAACGAGGCCGGAACCGACCGGAAATGATAGCGAGATGGATAGCCATCTCACGACACCCGCTTCTCAAGTGAGGAACACCATGGGGTATTTCACCGCTTTCCTGCCGGCCTGCGCCGGTCTGCGCCTGCCGTCTGTGCAACACATTGGCGCCCCCAAGAACCAGGATGACCGATGCGTCGCCCTGATCCCCTCGGCCAAGACAGGGGGGAAAGCATGATGAATGCCCAACCCACAGGTCTGAAAAAAAGCCTCAAGCTCTGGCACGTGGTCATCATGGGCCTGGCCTATCTGACGCCCATGGCCGTGTTTGACACCTTCGGCATCGTCACCGAGATCACCGAAGGCCATGTGCCGACCGCCTACCTGTTCGCCCTCATCGGCATGCTGTTCACCGCCATGAGCTACGGCCACCTGGTACGCAAGTTCCCCTCGGCGGGTTCCGCCTACACCTATGCCCAGAAGGTGTTCCACCCCTATGTGGGCTTCATGGTGGGCTGGGTCTCCCTGCTCGACTACATGTTCATGCCGATGATCAACATGCTGCTGGCCAAGATCTACATGGAGGCCCTGTTCCCGGGCGTGGCCCCCTGGACCTACATCCTGGCCCTGGCCGCCGTGATGACCTTCCTGAACCTGCGCGGCATCAAGCTAGTGGCGAACTTCAACAGCCTGATCGTCATCATGCAGTTCAGCATCATCGCCATCTTCGTCGGTCTCATCGCCTGGGGGGTTTACCATGGCGAGGGGCTCGGCACGGTCGCGAGCAGCCGTCCCTTCTTCTCCGAGCACATGAACATGGTGCCCCTGCTGACCGGCGCCTCCATCCTCTGCCTGTCGTTCCTGGGCTTCGATGCCATCAGCACCCTGTGCGAGGAGACCCCCAACGCAGACAAGGTGATCCCCCGCGCCATCCTGCTGACGGCGCTCATCGGCGGCGTGCTCTTCATCTCTGTCTCCTACTTCCTGCAGCTGTTCTTCCCGGACATCTCCCGCTTCCAGCAGCCGGATGCGGTGCTGCCGGAGATAGCGCTCTATGTCGGCGGCAAGCTGTTCCAGGCGGTGGTACTGGTGTGCACGACCGTGGCGGTGCTCGCCTCCGGGCTCGCCTCCCACGCCGGGGTGTCGCGCCTGCTCTACGTGATGGGACGGGATCGGGCCCTGCCGAGCCGCTTCTTCGCCTACGTCCACCCCAAGTGGCAGACCCCGGCCCTGAACGTGCTGCTGGTGGGGGTGCTGGCCCTCTCCGCCGTGTCGTTCGATCTGGAGATGGCGCTGGCGCTCATCAACTTCGGCGCCCTGGTGGCCTTCACCTTCGTCAACCTGGCGGTGATCGCCCACTTCTACGTCAAGCTCGGCCACAACAAGACGTTGCGGGATCACCTGCTGTTCCTGTTGCTGCCCCTGTGCGGCGCCGCCTGTATCGGGGTGCTCTGGCTCAACCTGGAACCCGCCTCCTTCGAGCTGGGGCTGATCTGGGCCGCCCTAGGCGCCCTCTATCTGTTGCTGCGCCTGACCGTGTTCCGGGTCCAGTTGCGCCAGCCAGAAACCGACGCCTCTTAACCAGGATGTCGCCGAAGAGCCCGCCCAGTGCGGGCTCTTGTTTTGATACCCCCTCTCCCGAACCGGCGCCATCCGCCACTCTCCTGCAGCCCTTTGTGCGCCCCGCTTCCGGGGTGTCCGAGCCCGGCAGCCGCACAACCCTGACCCCAGTCAACAAAATGCCCAATAGCGGCCTTTTTTGCTTGTCACCCCCCCCCCTTGGGGGCACAATACGCCGCCCCTTGAGAGCCGATGTTTTTGCAACATCGGTTCTTTGCTTTTTAGGGGCAAACCACCATTCACCAAGAGGCCGGACTTTGCGCCGGAATTGATACCGAGATTGCCAAACAATCTCCCGACATTGTGAGGAAATACATGGGGCATTTCATTGCTTTCCTGCCGGTCCCCGCTGGCGTGCGCCACCCGTCTGTATCCCAGACTGGCGCCCCCTGTGTCCAGGCACGCGCCGCCGCGTCCCTGATCCCGTCCCCCTTCGCCTCCCGGGCGTGTGCAGAGGAGCAAGCGTGATGGCCGGTGCCAAGCTGCTCAAGACGCTCACCCTGTTCCAGGTAGTGGTGATGGGTCTGGCTTACCTCACTCCCATGGCGGTATTCGATACCTTTGCCATCGTCGGCGATATCACCGAAGGTCGCGTGGCCACCGCCTACCTGCTGGCCCTCGGCGGCATCCTGCTGACCGCGTTCAGCTACGGCCATCTGGTGCGCCGCTTCCCCTCGGCGGGCTCTGCCTATACCTATGCCCAGAAGGTGTTCAACCCCTACATCGGTTTCATGGTCGGCTGGTCTTCCCTGCTGGACTATATGTTCATGCCGATGATCAACATCCTCCTGGCCAAGATCTACCTGACCGCCATGTTCCCCGGCGTCGAGCCCTGGATCTTCATCTTCGGTCTGGTGACCGTGATGACCTTCCTGAACCTGCGCGGCATCAACCTGGTGGCGAACTTCAACGGCGTCATCGTGTTCATCCAGGTCGCCATCATCCTCACCTTCCTCGGCCTCATCGGCTGGGGCCTGACCCATGGTGAAGGGGCCGGCACCCTGCTCAGCAGCCGTCCCTTCCATGTGGAGTCTGCCAGCATGCTGCCGCTGTTCACCGGCGCGACCATTCTGTGCTTCTCCTTCCTCGGCTTCGACGGTCTGAGCTCCCTGTCGGAAGAGACCCCGAACGCCGGCAAGGTGATCCCCCGCGCCATCGTGCTGACCGCGCTCATCGGCGGCATCATCTTCGTCACCGTCTCCTACAGCCTGCAGCTGTTCTTCCCGGATCTGGCCCGCTTCAAGGAGCCGGACGCCGTACTGCCGGAGATCGCCCTCTACGTGGGTGGCACCCTGTTCCAGAGCGTGGTGCTGGTGTGCACCACGGTGGCGGTGCTGGCCTCCGGCATGGCGGCCCACGCCGGGGTGTCGCGCATCCTCTACGTGATGGGGCGCGATCGCATGATCCCGGAGCGGGTGTTTGGCTATATCCACCCGAAATACCGCACCCCGGCCATCAACGTGCTGCTGGTGGGGGCCCTGGCCCTCTCCGCCGTGTCGTTCGATCTGGACATGGCGCTGGCCCTGGTGAACTTCGGCGCCCTGGTGGCTTTCACCTTCGTCAACCTGTCGGTCATCGGCCAGTTCTGGGTGCGCGAGAAGCGCAACAAGACCCTGAAGGATCACTTGCTGTTCCTGGTGCTGCCGCTGCTGGGCGCCGCCACCATAGGGGCGCTGTGGATCAACCTGGAGCGCAGCTCTTTGGAGCTTGGCCTCATCTGGGCTGGGATCGGGGTGACCTACCTGTTCCTGCGCCTGGCGGTGTTCCGTATCCCCTTCCGTCAGTACGAGGAAGCGGCCGACGGCCAATAAGTCATCCGTGTGATGCAAAGAGGGGAGCCCATGGGCTCCCCTCTTTCGTTGGCGCCCAGCTGGGCACCGCCTTCACACAACTCAGCGGGCGCTCAGTATGCGCCCGTCTTGCGCAGCACGGCCCGGCCTGCCGCCTCTGCCGGATTGTCCACCGCGTTCTCGACTCTCTGCTGGGTGTTCTTCGCCTTGTTGTAGGCCTCGTCCACCCCGGTGGCCTGGGCCGCCTTGCGCTTGGCGTAATCGGCAGGATTGTCCACCGCATTCTCCACTCTCTGCTGGGTGTTCTTCGCCTTGTTGTAGGCCTCGTCCACGCCGGTGGCCTGAGCCGCCTTGCGCTTGGCGTAGCCCGCGGGGTCGTTGGCCACATTGTCTACCCGCTGCTTGGTACTCTGGGCCGAGCAGCGGCTGTTGACCCCGGTCGCACTGTTGACGGCGGATCCGATCGCCACGTCCTTGGCGTCGCAACCCGATGAGACGATGCCGGCGTGGGAAGAGAGGGAGGCCAGGGCCAGAGGAAGAAGCAGAAGAGACCAATATTTCATGACAGACTCGCAATTGCAGATAAAAGACGGGTCAGTCTACCCCCTGGGGACAGGAGACGTTACCGGCTTGCTCTCCATTTCGCACGACCTCCGTCAGTTTCTAACGCATCCATCGACATAAGCAGTCTAAGTCTCTTTAAAATTAAACATTGTCGACATTATGTGTCGCAACAACCTCACCGCTGAGAGGCAATGAGACCGCTGTCATCAAACCATCATAAAAATGTCACTTTGTCATATTTCTGTCATGGAGCCTTGCTGTAATGCGCCCGTCCATTTTTCACAGACTGCCCAGAGGCACCATGCACAGCACCCCCTCTTCCCCACAACAGCAGACCCAAAGTGCCGGCCCACTGTTCAACTGGCTCGCTGTCATCACCCTGATCTACCTGATCCTGGTCGCCGTCGGGGCCGTCTCCCACGGTTTCAAAGGCTTCTCCGGCGGCGCCGAGGGTGCGGCCCAGATCTTCGCCTTCGCCAATAACCCCTTCGTCGCCCTGCTGCTCGGCATCCTGGCCACCGCCCTGGTGCAATCCTCCAGTACCGTCACCTCCGTCATCGTCGGCCTGGTAGCGGGCGGCCTGCCCATGGGCATGGCCATCCCCATGGTGATGGGGGCCAACCTCGGCACCACCATCACCAACACCATAGTCTCCCTCGGCCACATCCGGGACAGGGGTGAGTTCCGCCGCGCCTTCGCCGCCGCCACCGTGCATGACTTCTTCAACCTGTTGGCCGTCTTCATCTTCCTGCCGCTGGAGCTGATGTTCGGCCTGCTGCAACAGAGCGCCGAGTGGCTGTCCGGCCTGCTGATGGGCTCAGCCGACATGTCCATGAAGGGCATGGACTTCATGAAGCCCATCATCTCCCCGTCCCTGGATCTCATCGACAGCCTAGTCGCCTTCCTGCCGGGCAAGGGCCCCGCCATCGCCACCATCGCCATCGGTATCCTGCTGATCCTCGGCTGCGTCACCGCCCTCGGCAAGGTGCTGCAACGGGTGATGGTGGGCCGCGCCAAGGAGCTGCTGCACAAGGCACTCGGCCGTGGTCCCCTGACCGGTATAGCCTCCGGCACCCTGGTCACCGTCATGGTGCAGTCCTCCTCCACCACCACCAGCCTGATGATCCCGCTGGCGGGTGGCGGCGTGTTCACCACCCGTCAGCTCTACCCCTTCACCCTGGGGGCCAATATCGGCACCACCATCACGGCCCTGCTGGCGGCCACCGCCATCAGCGGCGCCGGTGCCCAGCTGGCACTGACCATCGCCCTGGTGCACGTGCTGTTCAACGTCTTCGCCGTGGCACTCATCTATGGCGTCCCCTTCCTGCGGGAATTGCCCATCAAGGCCGCCGAGACTCTGGCCCGGGTCGGCAGCGAGAACAAGCTGCTGGCGCTGGGTTACGTCGGTGGGCTCTTCTTCGCCCTGCCCGCCCTCATGATGGTGGCGGTCAAGTAAGGATGCAGTGCGGCGAGGGGCGACATGCGAGTTGCCCCTCGTCACTTGTCTGCCCGCTCACATCCGCTCCCGCTCGCCCTCGCTCGCCGGCTGGGATAAGATGCCGCTCTCATGGCTCTCTTTGTATGACAGGGAATAGGGAAAACTGATGAAATTCATTCTGATAGCACTGCTGGTTGCCGGGATCGCCTACTACTTCTACTCCAGCGCCAACAACAAGAAGCAGGCCGTGGAAAACGTGCGCCTCGGGGCCGAGTTCCTCGCCAGCAACAAGGACAAGCCCCTGATCACCACCACGGCCTCCGGCCTGCAATACGAGGTGCTGACCCCGGGCACGGGCACGGTTCACCCGACCGCCACCAGCAAGGTGAAGGTGCACTACGAGGGCAAGCTGCTGGATGGCACCGTCTTTGACAGCTCGGTCGCCCGCGGCGAGCCCATCGAATTTGGCCTAAATCAGGTCATCGCCGGCTGGACCGAAGGGGTACAGCTGATGGTGGAAGGGGAGAAGACCCGCTTCTACATCCCTGCCAACCTGGCCTATGGCGATCGCGCCGCCGGCAAGATCCCGCCGGGATCCGTGCTTATCTTCGACGTGGAGCTGTTGGGCATCAAGTAAGCTCCAGCGAGCCCCACAAAATACTGTGCTTGGCTTCGACGTGGAGCAGCCGGGTATCAAGACGCCTCGACAAACGCCCGCCAAGCACGGCGTTTGTCTTCTAGGTGGCATCGCCGATGCAGCCAGCAACACCAGGCAGTGACGACCAGGCCAGCACAACCCGCTGGCCTGGTTTTTTTATGTCGTATGACTCAACGGTCAGCGCCGCCACTATCAACCATAAGTGAACAGTGCTTATACATGGCGTTGGATTGTTAACCATAAACCTTGAGTGGATAATGACTTCAATGTCAGTGGCCCAGTGCCCTGATCCCGTTTAACGCGGTGCCGGCCAGCTGTGTCGATGCCGCCAACAAGGAGTCTTGTCATGACTATCGCTCCCGTTTGGTTCATCTCCCACGGCGCCCCGGATCTGGTCTTGCGTGATCAGCCAGCGACCCAGTTTCTGAAAAGCCTGCGCCTTGAGGATATCAAGGGCCTGGTGGTGATCTCCGCCCACTGGTTCAGCCGCACGGATCTGCAGCTCAACGTCGAGCCTAGCCCGGCGCTGATGTATGACTTCTACGGCTTCCCTGAGCCCCTCTACAGCATCCGCTGGCCCGCCAAGAGCCCGGCCTGGCTGCAGGAGGCGGTGAGCGATCAGCTGCTGCTGGCGGGTCTGGCCGCCACCCCGGTCAAGCGCGAGCTGGATCACGGCGTCTGGTCGCCCCTCTCCCTGATGGATCCCAACAGCGAGATCCCCTTGGTGCAGCTCTCCATCCCGGCCACCTTCAGCCCGAGCCAGCTGTGGCAACTGGGAGAAGCCCTGCAGGCCCTGCGCGAGCAAGGTATTGGCATTCTCGCCTCCGGCGCCATCACCCACAACCTGAGGGCACTCGGGCCGGACGGCTCCCCCGTACCGAACTGGGCGAGCGATTTTGCCCGCTGGCTTGAGCAGGCCATGGCCGAAGGGGATCGCCCCGCGCTGGAAGATTACCGGGCCCGGGCGCCGGGGGCGGTGGAGTCTCACCCCCACGACGATCACCTGCGCCCGCTGTTCGTGGCGCTGGGGGCGGCCGGGGCCGACAAGCCCCGCAAGCTGCACGACAGCTGGGATTACGGCAGCCTCTACATGGGATCCTACCGCTTCGGTTAACAAGCCTGTCATGGACGGCTAACCATTGACGCAGAAGGCGGGCCAGTCCCGCCCTCTTTTTGGCTCATTTATGCTGATAAAAGCCTAAATAAGGGACTCGTTACCCCCAATTTCCGGTAGAATGACGGCTTTCTGGTGAAATTGACCGACAAGGATGGCTGTCGCGTTCCGGGTGGCACGATGAACCTTTTTCGATCACTGATCCTGCTATGCGTGCTGCTCGCCCAGCCCGCACTGGCGCTGACCCTGCACAGCCGCTACGACCCTGGCATCCAGGAGACCCGCTGGCAGCCTGCCGAGCAACACTGGTTGCAGCAGACCCGGCAGTTGCGCGTCGGCATCTTGCACCACGACTATCGCCCCTTCAGCATGATTGTCTCGGATGCCCGCTTCGAGGGGATCTCCGCCGATTATCTCAACCTCCTGGCCAAACGCCTGCACAAGCCGCTGGTGCTGCGCCCCTTCCCCGACAAGCAGAGTGCCCTCGCCGCCCTGCGCCGGGGGGAGATAGACATAGCCAACATAGGCAACCTGACCCTGGCCGATGGCAAGACGCCCGGCGTGCGCCTGAGCCAAGCCTACTTCAGCAATACCCTGGTCTTCGCGGCGCCAAAGCAGCACCAAGGCCCATTGCTGACGCCGGGCCAGAGTGTCGCCACTGTGGCGGGACTGGTGGATCCGAAGATGTTCCGGCGCTACTACCCGACCTTGAGCCTGGTCACCTACCCCACCAACATGGCGGCCTTCGATGCCGTCTTCTTCGGGCGCCAGGAGATACTGCTCGGCGACGCCCACGCCACCCATTACCTCAACAGCGAGCGTTTCGACCAGCTGAGACTGCGTGGCGAGGCCCAACCCGAGCTGGCCCCCACGGGCTTTCGCTTCGCGGTCTCGGCCCGTACACCCCAGCTGCTGAGCCTCATCAACCACAGCCTGCAAGCAGTCAGCGACACCACCCGCAACGCCATCTTCAGCCAGTGGAATGGCCCCATTCGTGACACGCTCGACAACCCGGCCTCCCTCTATGACGCCAACGAGCTCGCCTGGCTGCAGCAAGCGCCCCCCATCAGGGTCTGGCTGATGGACAACCTCTATCCCTATGGGGTCAAGGACCACGACGGCCAGCTGATCGGCATGACGGTCGACATGCTGGCCA
The DNA here is from genome assembly GCF_002812985.1 of Aeromonas lusitana. Classification (GTDB taxonomy): domain Bacteria; phylum Pseudomonadota; class Gammaproteobacteria; order Enterobacterales; family Aeromonadaceae; genus Aeromonas; species Aeromonas lusitana. The sequence goes on along the minus strand of NZ_PGCP01000018.1, from coordinate 67,839 downwards.
AGGTCAGCAAACGCACCGGCTTGCGATTCGAGTTCAAGAGCTATGCCTCGGAGCAGCAGGGAGGGGATGCCATGCGGGAGGGTCGGCTCGATCTCGTCGGCGCCATCTCCCGGCCCGTGGCCGAGCGATATGGCCTTCGTGCCTCTGCGCCCTACGCCACCGACGATCTCTATGTGATCCTCACCCAGCAAGGGGACGAGCTCATCGAGTCGCCGCAGGATCTGGCTGGCAAGACGGTGGGCATGACCCGTTACAACCCCCTCACAAGCCAGTTCGGTGACAGCAGGCTCAAGATCATGGAGAGTGCCGCCGAGGCGATCGCGGCGGTCGACAGAGGGCGGCTCGACGCCGCCATAGTGCCGCTCTACTTCGCCCAGCATGCCCTGGATCGCGGTCAACTCAAGCTGCGCATCGCCGGGCCCGCCGATGACGAGCCCATCCGGATGGGCTTTGCCAGCATGCCGGGCAACCGCATGCTGATGGGGATCCTCGACAAGACCATCCTCTCCATCCCCCCCAACGAGCTGGCCATGATGAATTACGAGTGGCGCAACCGCAAATTGCCGATCCCAAGCTTCATGGAGCGCCATGCTCACTATGTCTACCTGCTGTTTGCCGTCCTGTTCGGCGCAGCTCTCTTGCTGCTCTACCGCAATCGCATGCTCAGGCGGCTGGCGCGCTCGGAGCAGAGCTCGCGCCAGCAGCTGGAGGCCCATGTGCGCTTCATCGAGGCATTGGGGGAGAGTCTGCCCCACCCCATGGTGGTGCGGGACAAGAGTGACAAGGTGTTGCTGTGCAACAGCAAATACCTGGCGCAGCTCGATGCCAGGCCGGACACCCTGCTGGGCAAGCCGCTGGGGCTGGGGCTCGCCGGGCTGGTCAACCCCGAGGACATCGCCATCCTGGAGCAGGATTTCGCCAGGGTGCTGGAAAAGGGGCAGCCCATCTTCGCCGATCGCGTCTTCACTCAGGGGGCCGGCAGCACCCATATCTACCACTGGATGGTGCCCTATTTCGACGCCCAGGGTGCCATTAGCGGGGTGATCAACGGCTGGATCGATATCACTGAGCGCAAGGCGCTGGAGGAGGCGCTGCGCCTGGCCAAGGAGCAGGCCGACACCGCCAGTCGCGCCAAGAGCGACTTCCTCGCCACCATGAGCCACGAGATCCGCACCCCCATGAATGCCATCCTCGGCATGCTGGAGCTGGCCATCGAAGATCCCGCCATGAGCCAGCGCAGCAGTGAAATGTTGCGTATAGCCTCTGATTCGGCACACGGTCTGCTGGATTTACTCGGGGATACCCTGGACATCTCCAGCATAGAAGCGGGTCAGATGACCCTCGCTCCCGTCCCCTGCGAGCTCACCCCCCTGTTGCAGTCGGTCACCCAGGTGTTCAAGGGCATGGCCGAGCAGAAGCGACTGGGCTACGTGGTCGAACTGGCCACCCACAACCTGCCGCCGGTGTTGATAGACCCGCTGCGCCTGCGCCAGATCCTGTTCAACCTGCTCGGTAACGCCATCAAGTTCACCGAGCGTGGGGAGATCAGCATCCAGGCCAGGTTAACCGGGGAGCAGACGAGTGCCCCTCAGCTGCGGCTGACCATCACGGACAGCGGGGTGGGCATACCAGCCGACAAGCTGCCCTTGCTGTTCACCCCCTTCTACCGCGCCCACGCGACTTATCAGTACGCAGGCACAGGGCTTGGCCTCAACATCTCCCGCATCCTGTGTCAGATGATGGGGGGAGATATAGGCGTCAACAGCGTGGTCGGGGTAGGCACCCGCCTTGAGATCCGGCTCCCGCTGACGCTGGCCGGTCAGGAGATGGGGCGCTCTGCCACGCCCCTGGTCGATCCCAAGGCCACAGGGGAGCAACTGCCACTGCGCGTCCTGGTGGTGGATGACAATCCGGCCAACCAGACCCTGCTGCGTCAGCAGCTCAAGCACCTGGGCCACGACGTCAGCGTGCGCGGCAACGGGCTGGAGGCGCTACGGGCCGTCGCCAGCCACGAGTTCGATCTCGTCATCACAGATTGCCAGATGCCGGTGATGGACGGCTTCGAATTCACCCGCAGGTTGCGGGCCCGTGGCCATGGCCTGCCGGTGTGGGGCTTCACCGCCCATGCCCTGCCCCGGGAGCGGGAGCTCTGCCTGGCCGCCGGCATGGACGAGTGCCTGTTCAAGCCCATAGGCCTCAGCCAGCTGCGCATGGCGCTGGCGGGGATAGGGGATCGGGCACCATAAGAGCGGGTTTCAGGGCCACTCAACAGCACAGGCCCAGAGAAACGCCCCTGCCAAGACTTGGCAGGCATATCGGCAATCTGGGTGGCCCTGACCTGCAGCCCCGTACTGCGACACCAATAAAAAAAGACAGCCGAGGCCCCCTTTTACTGCTCAACAAAATCAATGACTTACTTATAGAACAGGTAGTTAGCTGCCATGAGCTGAGACCGTTTAAGACTCGAAGCGACAACGATTGGGGCAATTTGTGGACACTTTATCAAGCGGCTGATAGCAGGTTTTCTAGGGGATTAAAGCGCACTGCATCACTCAGGTAGTCCGGGGCGAAGTGGGCATAGGTCATTGTCTGCTGGATGTTGTAATGGCCCAAAATTTTTTGCAGCGCGAGAATGTTCCCACCTGACATCATAAAATGTGATGCAAACGTGTGTCGGAACACATGCACAGCCTGCCCTGTTGGTAGGTCCGGCGCCACTGACTTGATCACATCGCGCACCAGCAGATAATCAAGGTCACGAAACAATGGACCTCTATTCACCCCATTAGTGAGCTGCCGGCACAGCTCAGCCGAGATCGGCACGGTGCGATTCTTGCCATTCTTGGTGTTGATGTAGGTCACCCGGCTGGCCAGTACATCCTCTCGGCGCAGATTGGCCGCTTCACTCCATCGTGCGCCTGTTGCCAAACAGAGCTTTACAACCTTGAGATTGTCATTTGATAGCGCAGTCAAAACGTCGCTAATTTCTGCCTGGGTGAGGTAACCCATTGCTCTCTCAACCAATTTGATCTTCTTAATATCCTTGAGCGGGTGCGCATGATGATAATGCCCAAGTTCAATGAGTACCGAAAATACCCCGCCTAACAAGTCGTGTTCATGGTTAACGGTGTTTGGTAAACGACCCGCTTGTAGCCGCATCGCCCGGTACTCAGAAAACAGCGCCTTGGTCACCTGCCTCGCTATTGGGTAACCCATTCTCGCATCCATTTTCTGGAGCTTCTTACGCGCAACCTCTCCTGACTTCAGAGTCTGACCATGGTAGCGCCACCAGAGATCGATAAGCTCAGAGAGCGGCCGGTTATCTGCCGGACGATCAACCCATTCTTTATTGTGTTCGGTGGCAATCACCCAGCGCTCGAACTGCTGGGCCTCTGACTTGGTCTTGAAGCGCTTACGGATCCGTTTACCGTCACGACCTTGGGGACGAATATCGACCAAGTATCCTTCTGGGACAGATTTAATGCTCATTTCATCACAATACCAATGTAAAGCTTTCTAGTTTAAATATTTAGTAGTTCTCATTCTCTAGAATATCAGGACTTATTCTAAATCATAAAGCACTTCGAAATTCTCAACGAAATTACACATGAGCGCTTCATTCATAGGCTTATTTCCATTGTCTACACTGTATGACAAACAAATGTAGCCTGAACTACCATCATCAAACAATATAGCTATTTTAATTTCGCCAACACTATGGTTATACATGGTTGGGACTGAATTAATATATGTATCGGGATTATTAGGAAGATTTTCGAAAAAATAACCAGGATGCCCGCGCATGAATTCTATTACTCTATTCAGCTCTGAACTTTTAATGTAAAAATGATTATCCAACATTGTTACTCCCTTTTTGTAACGTTATTTACCAAACTGCCAAAGATACTGTCCAGTACGGCTCTTCACACACTTCTGTATCCCTGTAGGTGTATTAATCCTGGTACCCCAGCTAAACGGCTCGCCATCGAATAAGCAGATATCCTTGCGTTTGAGCATCACTGCCTTGCTTTGCTCAGCGCGAAGCTCTGCCTGGAAGAGCGGTTTATACACCGCAGCACCAGTGGCCAGCACAGCCAACACTCCGCCACATATCAAACTGCCACGTAGTCGCCGGACTACCCGTTGAGCTTGCTCAGCCTTTTTCTGTGCCTGGGCAAGCGCTTCGGAATCAACAAGCCTTCCTGCAATGAGGCTATCAATTTGGTGTTCCAGCCCTACCGCTCGGTTGGCAGCTCGTTTTAACTCAGCTTCTGAATGGCGGTGTGATTGGACCTCACTCGAAAGACGCTGCTGTAGCTCCGTAACACCACTGCCCAGAGAGTGCTTTTCTCTCTCGAACTGGGCTGCTGCAACTCGATGCTGGGCCAACACTTGCTGTAACCTATCGTGGTCACACTTTAGTACTGAATATGCTTGCTGATAGTGACGAAGTTCGGCCCTAAGATTGACCTCTATTTCACTCTGTTCCAGTAGATCGCAACACACGGACTGGTATTCTTGCCGCCAGGCCTCTTCGAGTGAAGTTCCAAAAGCCGCCTGTTTTGCTTCGATCATCAGTTGCAACAAAGCCTGGGCGGCCTTCAGGTGATCGAGACGCATCTCTCCAACCTCGTTGACCCCGATCTTCTCATGCAGATACGTCCAGGTATCCCAGCCCTTCTGGCCAAACTCCCGATCCAGCTGGAGCACCAAGTTATGGAGCTCTTTTCGCTCTCTTTTGGTGAGTAGCCGCCCTCCCAACTCGTTGATGATCTTCACATCCCCACCGGCAGCATACTCGACCGGGGCATGGAAATTCAGGCTCACCTTACTACTTGGAGTGTCAAGCAACTCGGTCACGGCTTCTTAGAACCCTTCATGATGGTGGCATCACCAGAAAACGCAGTTCCGACAGGACCATTAAAATTCAGCTGAGCACCATCACCGCTGTTGGTGTTCGTAACGTTTCCAGCCACCGTTGCACCTCCGGCTGCCAGGCCTGCCATAGTGGCGGCTTTTACAGACAATGGTGCAGCACGAAATAGCGTCAGTAACTGATCTTCATCTGGGGTCAACTTCTCTGTGGAATGCGCGCCTCTTAGAAGGTACTGAGTGTCCACCCCTACCTTCGAAAGCTCGATGAGATAGCCAGCATCAGGGAAGCGTTCTCCCTTTTCATACTTAAACTGGGCCTGTTTTTGGACACCACCTATCGCGCCAAAAGCGGCTTGCGTTAGGCCAAGCCGCTCTCTTTCCTCACGAAGTCGATCATGAAAGTCATTCATTTGAATTATCAACCATTGACAGTAATCCATTTGGATGACAGGATTAACTGGTTACTTTGAACACGGGCTGCCACACACAGCCACAAAACACACAAACAGCCAGAGGGTATCACAATGGCCTCTAAATCCAAACGCATCCTTATTCCCAATGATGTCAGTCAGTTACCGACAGATTACCCCTTCTTCAGCCGGGAGACTGGCAAGGCCATCGTCAGCGAATCACTCGTGGAATATGCCGCACGCCAAGGTGTCGCAATCAACACCATCCGCAAGCGCGCCGACCGTGGCCAACTGCCGGTTTTACAAGACGGCAAGCGGGGTCATCGCAGCGTCAATCTCTACGCCCTCTACATGCAGGCCCGTTATCAAGCCGAGCGTTTCGTCACCATGACTGTAGCTCGTTGATTGTTGTACCGGACTCAAGAGGGATATCAGAGTGTCGAATATCACCAAGAACCTACACCCCCACTATCGCGGTGCCTGTGCCAGCTTCGCGAAGGATCACAACGTAGAGCGAGTGGCGGCCAGTATTGGCATGTCTTCCCATGTACTGCGTAACAAGTTCAATCAGGCACAAAAACACAAGCTTTCAGGCGAAGACCTGATCGCGCTCTACCACGCCACCCATGACGAAACTCTGCTGGATGCTCTGTTGTTGGAATGCGGCTTGACAGCTGTCGCGATCCCCAGTGCCGAGCGCGCCCCGTCATTGACTCACCAGGTGATCCAGCTGAACTCACAGATAGCGAATATCGGCCAGCGCACCCTGGAGCTCACCGAACGAGGCCGCATCACCTGCAACGAACACCGCTCTTTTATGAGCATCGCTACAGCGGCGATGGGATCTGTTGCTCTTCTCATCAACGATGTCGAGCAGCGATTCCAGGTAATGTCTCCGCTTACTGTATTGGCGATGTAAGGGGTCACACATGAGTGCTGCAGAGAATTACCCAGCCCTGCTTAGAGCCCAGCGTCTTCAAAGCAAATCCCAAGTACCGCGCTACTGGCGCGAGGCCAATCAGAAACAACGTGAGGCCGTCTGTTACATCGCTCAGTTATCAATTGCGTTAGCGGGTCAGGCATTGCCCATCGGCAGAGCTGACAGAGAGTCGATCCGCCAGGCAGTGATAGCGCTCGGGTTACAGCATCTGTTTCATGGGCGCATGTCGGAATACGAGTGGCATACCGGCTGTTTACCGGAACTGCAACGAGAAGAGGAAACAAGATCAGCTGATCGGCTGGACAGGAAGAAAGCCCTGCTGACTGAGATTGTTACTGGGCAGAACACCGCAAATAGCGGGCAAAAGAAAACCCCGATCAACGGTGCCGCAAACACCTAACGGGGCTCTTATCAACAACCTAGCAAGGAAAGTTGACATGACAACTTTAGCAATCCCCTGCGCGCTGCGCAACCGCAAGATCCAGCACCGCCGCCTAGCTGGCCCTTATGGTCAGCACTATTCAGCTCAAGACCTGACAATTCTGACCCAACGTGCAAATGCACTGGTTTGGGCATCCCTGTTCGGTCACATCAATCGCATCAGTACCCACCAAGGAGCCTAACCATGCCTATGCCAAACACCGAAATGCCATCCATGACGGCCCTCAACGACAGCACCCGCCAGCGCCTGCGCCAACTGCGTGAGGCCTTGGGACTGAGTCGCCCCAAGTTTGCTGCACAACTGGATATCCCCCCCACCACGCTCAAGAACTACGAGCTGGGCTATCGCGAGATTGGGGGTGGCTTGTTGCTGCGCATCATCAACACTCCCGGCCTGTCTGATTACGCCGTTTGGCTCATGAAAGGCTCACTGATCATCCCCGAGCAAGTCCGTCCGGCCCACCCCAACTAATCCCACAAGGGGCTGCTTCGGCAGCCCCTGGAGCTATGCACATGGAAGGATTCAAGAGCATTGGCCGGATACCGGCTCAGATACAGGCAAAAGCAGCTGTGATGCTGTCCTGTAAACGTCCTCGCCGGCTGCACTCAGGGTGTGGGGATGTCATTGCGGTGGGGTACAGATACCGCCTATTTCGACCCTGTGGGGCTAGCGGTTTTCAGCTGATGACCCACGAACGCTACAACAAACTGACTTCTAAGAAGAAGCGCTGAGGATGATATGAGCGACGCTATCAAGATCGCCCGCCAGGCTCCCAAGCTAATCGAGGGGCTATTGGCTGATATGTTTGCGGCCCATGCCGAAGATAACCGGATCTGTTTGGGTGGCGTGTACTCCGGCCAACAATACATCCAGATCCAGCTGGTCGCTACCTGCAGCCCAGCCGCACTCATGGATGAAGATTATGTCGATGAGGAGTTCATCGGCAAGAGCGAGCCCCATCCGCGCAGTAGGCTGGCCAGCCACTGGCTAGCAGCCCGCGCCGAGTTTATCGCTGCAGGTGGTGAAGCCAGAGGAGATCGAGACATCTCCCAGGAACTGTTGGCGCTTGGTGCTATGCGCTCGGTCTATTGGCTGGCTCTGGGCCAAGGAGATACTGCACTGGCCGGGGAGATCGGCGACTGGTGGAAAGAATGTGCGCCACTGCATGGTCAGGGTGAGGTGATCCAATGAGCTCTCGCTTAAGAATCGCCCAGGAAGAAACCATCGCCAGTTGGCGGACAATCATGCTCGACGATACCGCTCGCTTACGCGGCTATCAGCGGGACTTGCTGACCATGCGCTCACTCTCCCCACGTCCACGGATCAGCATATCCCTCACCCTTCGACAGTGTGCAGCAGCGCGCAAGATGAGAGGCATGGCTGCCGGAGCACTGGCGAATTGTCGGCTTGAGCTTCAAACACTGTCAGGAGGTGCCAAATAACGATGGCCGCCTCACCGCACTATCCTAGTTTTTCCTATCTGGAACGCCTGATCGCAGCTCTGCCCGGTGACGAGCCCCGGTCCTTCTGATGCGGGACTATTACGCCGAACTGTTCGACGCCAAACCCATATCCCCCAGGCAGCCTGCTGCCTGGAAATTGGCAGCATCCACTAAAGCCATGGCGCGCCGCATCATGGCTTGTCGTCATGTATCACTCTATCCACTCGAAGCATCCCGCCTCCCAGCGGCTCGATGCAGAGAACTCGCCGGCGGTGATATCGATACCCGGATCAACGCTATCAAGAGCTATTTTGTCGGCATCCCTGGCACCTACGATCTGGACTGGGCACTTGACCTGTTGGAGCGGCCGATCCCTCGCGAGAACGGTGGGCCAGGGGTACAACTGCCCAGTGAATTGATCGCCGATCTGTTTGTTGGGTACTGCACCCGTCGTGCCCCTGATGTGCTTAAGGGGGTGGCCATCTGCAAAGAGGCCAATCGCTGGCTATCAAGCCGCATCACTACCCTGCGCCAGGTGCAAAACGTGATCCCCGAACCACTCGAGCAGCTTAGGACCAAGGAGAGCCGCGAGCGCCTGGCCGTCAACTATGTAGAGCGGGTCACCCGGCTGTTTAATGCCACCACTGATTTCGGCACAGAGCTGGTGTCGGCGATCCGCTTGTGGAACGCGTGCAGCCAACCGCTGGCCGCCTGGGGCATGCTGCCCCGCCTGCCCAAATTCAGAACGGCCGAGAGTCGTGATGACTTCATCGCCCACCACCTTATCCGCTGGCTCGATCCCAAATGGTGGGCCAGGCGTATGCGCAAGATCTGGGATCAGTACAACGAGCATTGCGCCATCCTACTTGGCAAGGTGCGTAAGGGGGTGTCCGCCTACGTGTCCAGCCAGGGCTTGCAAGCCTTTATCGAACGTCAGCGGATGGCAGCAGCCTGGCTCAAGGACATGGAAGCCTACAACGCTCAGGATGACATCATCGTCAGTCTGGAGGATGCGGTAAAAGCCTCCATCGCCAACCCAGAGAACCGCCGTCATGAACTGGTGGTGCGGGCACGGGGCTTTTCTGACGTTGCCGACGAGCTGGGCTATGTCGGCCTGTTCTTTACTTGGACGGCACCGAGCCGTTTCCACCCCTGGAAGACCATCAGGGCCCCCCAGGCTGGCGGGCCAGACAGCACGAGAGAAAACCCCAAACACGACGGCTCTTCCCCCCGAGATTCACAGCACTACACTAGCGAGCTGTGGAAGCGCTGCCGCTCAGCCCTCGACCGCAACCTGACACGGCGGGGAGAGTTCCTGGTGGCAGACCCCATCGACTATTTCGGCTTTCGGGTAGTCGAACCCCACCACGATGGCACGCCCCACTGGCACCTGCTTATCTGGGTCAAACCCGAGCACCAGCACCGGCTGATCGGTATCCTGCAACGCTATGCCCTGAGCCATGACAAAGGCGACCTGGAACGCAAACGTCACCCAGACAGCAAACAGCCCTATAGCGACATCACGCCCCGCTTTGACTGGAAGGTGATGGACAAGGAGAAGGGCGGCGCCGTGGGCTACATCGTCAAATACATCGCCAAGAACATCGACGGGTACCGGGTCGGTGACGAAGGCGATCTAGAAGCCGAGACCGCAGCTACCGAAGGCGCCCGCCGGGTGCGGGCCTGGGCCTCGCTTTGGGGCCTGCGCCAGTTCCAGCCCTTGAAGGGTCCGCCGGTCGGGATCTGGCGCGAACTGCGCCGGCTACCTGGTCGCCTGCAAGAGGCCAAGGGGATCCCCGTTGCTCCGCTGGCCAGCCCCATCATGGAAGAGTGCCGCCGTTATGCCGACGCGGTGGACTGGAAGAACTTCACCCAGGCCATGGGCGGCCCCTGCTGCCGGCGGGACGAACGCCCTTTGAGTATCTACCGCACCGCCTTTACCGACGCCAACCAGTACGGCGAACCGCAAACCAAGCTTGTGGGCGTGCGGGCCGCTGACGGCCTCATCCAGCAAACTCGTGTGGGGGAATGGGTGCTGCGCAAGTGTGGGTCACAGAACACCACCGAGGCCCAGGGCAGCGGGTTTTGGTCTGTGGGCGAACGTAGTGAGTTAGGGTGTGCCGAGCGCAGCGAAGGGGGTTTACCCCTTGGAGCTCTGGCAACAACTGTACGGGACGATCTTGGAGGCTCGAAAGAGGATCCATTGGGTGGCAGAAACGCATTCCATTTGGGACTTGATACAGAAGAAGTAGCCATGATCCGGCGCGGCTCAGTAGTCAGAGCTGGAGACAGGTTCGTGTATATCCGAAATGGTGACCTAAAAGTAACCGAACGACACCCATTTGCATCATCAAACGAACCATCCCCGTATCAAGTTGAAGCAGAGGCCAGACGCCGAGAGGCAAAACGCCAAGCTGAACTAGATGATGTACGGGGTCTGCTGGCCCAATCCGGGGATCTAGCAGCCTGGTTGGCCAGCATGACGCCCGCTTGTTCCAATGATGCTCTGGTGCTACTAGGTGCCCTTGAGGATGGGAACACTGAACAAGCTCATACTCAACTTGAGCGACTACGTAATGCCATCGACCTGCACACACGGCCACAACCCTCCGTCAGCCTTAGAAGAGAGTTCATCAGCAATGCCCAGTTTTTCGGAGAGTAAAATGAATAGAACCTGCGCACCCTATTCATGGCATTGCCGGACAAGCAACCAATGCTGGAGCAGCTATGCTTATTGATAAGACCAAGTACAGCAGTGTCAATTGCTCTGTTATCGCGGCCCTTCCTACTCATGCAGTAGTAACAAATCCGTATTGTTGGACTCTTCAACTGGTAGGTCTGGTGCGTAATTCATAGAAAGCTACTCATGGAATCATTACTTACTTTAAGCAAAGTGATGATCAAAACCACAAAAAGGTTCTTAGCAAGATGGAACGTCAAAAATTTATAAAACTGATGAAATCACGAGGGCATTGGCGAGACGACGAGCAGCTTACTGGAGAGCCGATATCATATGCGAACCTGAATGACGCAGGTAGTTCTGAGTTGATCAGGCAATGCCAGGGAGTCTGGGTTAACGGACCACCAGGTGGGGATGATAACTTAACAACAAATGAAGACACAGCTCATAGCAACCAAAATAAACGCAAGTTTAGTGAGTTGTTAGACAACTCTACGTTCCCAACTCAGCAACAGAGTGACATACCTGATTATTTTACCGATAAAATATCATCTGAAAATCACACTACGATGAATACCAACAGTGAACCCTTTATTTTTACTCCAGATTTCTTCCAGCATGAAGATTTTAACCTCAATGACTTTTTTGCTCAAAACCATCAAGAAACACCTGCCATATCCTCTCCAGATTTATTTCAGCAATTGGGTTTTGATCTCAATGATTATTTTGCTCAAAAAAGCCAAGAAACACCTGTCGTATCTTCCCCGGATTTTTTTCAGCAACTGGGTTTTGATCTCAATGATTTTTTTGCTCAACATAGCCAACCAGAACCATATAACCTCTCACAATCTTCGGGAGATGAATACCAACTACCAATATTTGAAAAAATAGAACATGATAATTTACTTTTATCATTGCGTGCATATAAAGCAGTTAGAGATAGATTTTCAGACTTAGGAAAAAAATCTGGAAACAAAGTAAAAAAAAGTGATGCAACGGATATATTACGCCAGAATGATACCGCCACATTAGTTTGTGAAACACAGAAAAACATCTACTTCAGTGCCAGTAGTAATGGTTTTTACGATTTTACCACCAGTATGGAAAAAGGAGTTGGAAACTGTGGCGAAATGTCCGGAGCTGCGGCACAAATAGTTAATAAATCAGGTGGTTATGCCACACAGTACTGTGTAGATAACAAGGGATCTCATGCCTTTGCTTTATCTGGGAAACCACCACTAGGTGCAACTGACCATATAAAAATGTCAGATTACAATGGCTGCTGGGTTATTGATCCCTGGGCAGGAATTTTCTGTGAGGCTCCGTATTATTGTCAGCAATTTGAGGCAAAAATGAAAAAATGGGCTTCAAAGAACAAACAGATACTAACATGGAATGAGCAGATACCTTCACAAGCAGTCTGGATACCAGCCGACACTCAATCATGGATAAATGCTGTTGTGAATGGGATAAAAACGATTTCCATTTCAAATGAAAGATTCTCTCTGTAAAAATAGCTAGCCAGTCGTCATAGACCTTAATCAGATGACATAAAGCAATGTTGCAACTATCTTCATTGACAGTTACTAATAATACAAATTATATAATTTAAAGATTCGTATAAATAAGATCCGTTTTACCCAAACCTGCTGCAGGATCTGCTGGCCATGGCCGCTGATGTATCCAACTCAGAGCCAACAGTCACACAATACGGTGTACTTAGCAGATGACCACCCTAACCCCCGGTGGCCATCAAACATAGAGGCATCATCAAAAGCCCGTCAGTACCCGCATTCTCTGGATAGCACCAAATAATGGCTGACAACCACAGTTTGGATTGGAAACGCTATTTGTTGACGATCTATCTGGATAGCGTTCAGTTAGTCCAAATTTTCAGGCTGATATGCAGTCCTCAATAATATTCGACCTTCTTTGCATACATTAGTGAACTTCTCATTCTCACCAAAGCGATTCTTAATTGCGCTTGCAAGACGATCGTGCGCATACTCTGATGAGCTATCTAATTTACTTCCTTTCTCTAACCATTCAACGGCGTCAGCATAAAACCCTTTGTTGTTTAGCATATTCCCTATATTATTTATAATCCAAGGTTCTTTTCCATTTGATAACTCAAATGCTTTCCTGCAAGCAACCATTGCCTTATCGTACAAACCCAACTTTAAACATGCATTGCTTAAATAACCATAATACCCAGGAACATCTGGACAATCATTCGCCAGACGATTTAATAAATATAAAGCCTCTTTGTTTTTGTCAGCATCAATTAGCAACTTTGAGTATCTGAACATTATTTCTTTGTTATTCTGGCTTTCGCGATATGCTTTAGCAATTGACTTCAATGCGTTTTCACTGTCGCCTGACGACGAGTATAACTCAGACAGCTTGAGACCAACATCTGGGTCATCGCTTTTAGATATTAATGTGTCAATTGCTTGACTCTCTTCTCCTATACTGCTCAAGCATTCAGATTTAATAATTAAAATTTTTATGTCTTGTGGGTGTTCACCATAAAGTTCATGGATTAAACTCAACGCCTTATCTTCATATTTCTCCCACATTAACATTTCGAGACCTAGCACTTGAATTTCTATGTTTTCAGCATGATCTTTTATTTTCTCAATTAATGGCTGTATACCGTTGTAGTCGTTTTGCTTGAGATCTATAAAGCTTAACCACATTTCATTTCTTAACAACTCTGCTCCATCCAAACCTTCAGTCAATTTGGCTAGTTTAACTCTTGCTTCATCAAATTTTTTATCTATTAAATCATGCATCCACTCAAGATTTTTTTCAATAGATAAAGCATTGTCTTCAGCGGACTCATTGTCTACCTTAGGGGCATTTAAAAAACCAATTTTATTAACAACTATTCTTATCTGATTGCATGCGGCCCCTGTTGCCGCTTGAAGACTATTATCCTGTCTCTTTGGATCATATTTTCCAGGCGTTACACCTAGAAGATCTGTCGGAACATGAGTATCACTTCCATCAGGAATTATAAAAAAAACCCTCTCTCTCCCTAGCTTGCCAACAAATAAACCAAACTCAAAAAGTACATTATCTCGTACGGTTTTATTTTTTTCATTCCGCATCAGTGTAATATCATCAGGACTAAAGACAAAAACCCCGAAGTCTGAAGCTGCCAACGTTTGTTCTAGCGAGTCTATAGACGTTTGAGAAAGGCCAAAAACTCCTTGATCCCAGACAGTTGCTTCTACATCATGCATCAAATTCTGTTGTATGGCGTAAGCTACCCCTAATCCTTCAACTGACGAACCTATAAACAATCTCGGTTTCATTTATTGTCCTCACTTATGTTTTAGACACCTAACAGTTTTCATCTAAAAACTTTAAATTTAAAATATCAAATTTACTTCGTATTTTTTCAATATAGCTTCCAATACATTAAGTAACAAAACTACATTTAAATACACCATATCAACCAGTTTGAACTGTATAATGGATGAATAGGGTATCAGACGCGAACCAGCTTAGTGAGAGGGAAATTATTTATTACGTTGAGTTTTGATTGATTTTTTGACGAAGGCCCGCAAAACAGAAGGGACGACGAAGGATAAGCCGAAGCCGAACAGCACCTGGATATCACACCATATTCGAAGAGAGGAAGAATAATTGGGGGCGTTATTGCATCTCCAATCCTTCCAGTACCATCTGCTTCCCCTCCGGGGTCAACCCCCTAACTAAGGCCAGTGCCATTTGATTGACCGTTCTAGCCGAGGGACTCAGGGTGTAGGTAAATGAAAGTGCCGCCACCCAAGTATGGCCACATTCGGCATCGGTGCATTGGCAGTAGAGATCGGCCACAGCATCGCTCAGGTGGTTGGTCTTGGTGATACGACCCCGAACGCCACACTCTTTGCAATAAACCCGCATATTTATCCCCCTGCCATACCGTTTTCAGAATGGAATATTATACGCCAATCGTCCCTGTTTTTTTATACAGTCACTCCGATGGTTTCCCGAAACTCGACCCAGAGGGAGCGAGGGAGTCCCGAGCTGTTGATGGCGTCCTGCACCAGTTCGCAGAGCGGCAGCACCTCGTCCCTGGCATAGGTGGCATCGTACTTCTCGGGATCCCCGAGCCCGCCCCCACCATTGGTCGGGATGATACCGGCCAGCGCTGCCGGAAAGCGGTGAGAAGTAAGTACGTCCTGGGCGGTGATCCCCTTGATGGCCGCGAACTCGTCCTTGGTCGCAATGTCCCCCACCGGAATGAGCTTGATGCCGTCCGGCTCGCCATCGGGGATGTTCACAAACATCGAGCGAAAGTTCCCCACCCCCTTGGAGTTGGCGATCATCTCCTTCATCTCGTCCTCGGTGTCGTCGTCCATGTTCGGGTCGGTGGCATAGAAGATGAAGCCCATGTGGGCGCCGTTGAGGAAGTATTTGCGCCGAAACAGGGTAGCATCCTGGTTGAGCAGGGCCGACTGTAGGCCACCCAGGTAATCGGGCATGCCGTAGACCTGTTGCTCCTGGTCGTATTGGGCCAACCAAATTACATCCTCCGGCCGGTAAGTCGGGTTCGGCTTACCCTGCTGCTGCAGGTAGACAAAACAGCCGTCCTCGCGCCGGCGCAGATAGACGCTGGAGAGTGGGTGCAACCCCACCACTTGGCCAAAGCCGTTGCGAATTTTAAGCAGGCCAGCATCCCCAAACTGCAGGTAGTTGTGCACGAACGCCGTGATGGTGGCGCGCTGATGGGTGAAACGGCCGGCGACCATATTGCGGCGCGCCATTAGGATGGCCCCGTGATGGGCATTCGCCCGGGCCACCTTGGCCAGCCCCTTACGGTCGATAGGCGGCTGGTAATACTCGCCATAGGGGTTGTAGAACACCCCGGTGTAGTCGGTCATCCAGGCCGTGGGGTCGATGGCCTCCGGCATGCTGAACGCCACGGCGCCGCGGCTGGATGGGGTGGCCACCTGGGCCGATTGGGATTTGCGTTTGCGGTGGGTATCGAGCGGCTCGTTGGCCACGGCGTGGGCGATGGCAAAGAACACGTCGGCGTGTCCGGTCACATTGTCCCGGGCGGCCCGAAACGTCATCTGGCCGCCGCCGGTGGTGCTGCGTTTGATAGCGAGGAAAGCGAGCGGGATGTCCCTGTCCGAGCTGTCCCACTCGATGCGGTTCGCCTCCACCACGTCGATCATCTTGAGGACCAGCCGTGACTTGCTCTCGATGCTGTAGTTGATGGGGTGACATACCCCTTTGAAGGTGGGCTTCAAGAGGTCAAACACCCCGGCGCCGATGCCGGAGACATCGACACCGAGATAGGTGACCCTGAACTTGTTGGCGATGCGGGTGATCTCCTGTGCCTGGAACTGAAAGTTGAGCCCGCGCCAGTAGTGCTTCTCCAACACCCGGAAGCGCTCACCGGCGACCGTGGGCGGGGCAACCACCACCAGGGTGGCGTTGTCGCGGGTGCGGCTCGGGTCGTAGCCCATCCACACTTCCCGCCGCCCGAACGGGTCGGGGCGCCCGGGCTTGTAGTCCTCCCACCGGGTCGGGTCCACCCCTGCCCGCTCCATATCCTGGAACTTGAACACCGACAGCGCGTCATCGATAAACCGGCACATGTAGAGGCGATCGAACACCTCCTCCGGGTACTCATCTTTGAGCTCCTCGATGTCGATGAGGTTGCAGCCAAGACGTATGGCGTCCTCAATGGTGATGACGTAGCGCCACTGCCGATCCGGGCAGATGCGGCCGCCATCGCGCAGGTCATCTTCCCCAGGAAAGTCGATAGCCACCCGGCTCGGCCGCTGCCCCTTCCAGCGATCCCCAGTCCAGAACCGGTAAGCCTCATGGACCTTGCTCGATGGGGTCGAGAAGTAGGTCTTGCGCCAGCGGCTTTGGGTCGCCATAGCGCTGGCCACGTCCGAGAGCTTCTCGAAGTTGGGGATCCAGAAATACTCATCGATGTAGACGTTGCCCGAGCGGGACTGGGCGCTGTTGGAGCTAGTGGAGCAAAAGTGCAGCTCGGCCCCGTTCGACAAGACAATGGGGTTTCCGGTCAGGGTGACGCCCAAGAAGGTCTGGGCTGTCTTTTTTATGCAAGGAGCGGGATCAGTAGAAGATCCGCTCACCTCGTTCGCTCATCTTCAACCACACCGGCTTGGTGCTGGTCTTGTTCCAGATGCGGTGCAGGTAGCTGTAGAAACGCGCGCGGTCGCTGCGAAACAGCATCACAGGGAAGGCGAGCACGCCCACCAGCAGCACGAAGGTGCGACGAAGGATTATCTGAGTCAGAGAGAAGGGATGAAACATGATACGGCACCTCACTGGTAAGACCACTGAACAAAGATTACTCCACAAATTGTAGGATTACTACATCAATGAGGCCATTTTTTTATAAAAAAATGCCATTAAAACCAGAAAGTGAAAACGGGTTACATTAATTAACCAAAAAACAACAAATGTGGCAAAAGGCGGAGGCTGGGTCAGAGTTAACGGGTAGGCACACATTGGCAAGGGGATGAGACGATGAAGCTGGCAGAAGTGGCAATCCTGAGCGTATTGGGCCTGCTTGGCTGGTCACAATGGCAGGAGTGGCGACTCAATCAGGGGGATGCCATCGAACTCGCCTATCAGGGGGCGCCCACCGTCGGTCTGTGGCAATGCGGTCAGCTGAAACAGAAGATGGCGCAGCTGGCCGAACATTCGACCGAAATGCAGTACCAGTTCAGGGGCCAGGCATTGACCGATCTGGATCGCTATCTGCACAAGGAGTGGCGCCTGCAAGGGTGCGATCAGCTGATCACGCCGCAATGATGCCGTATGGCAACTACGTGGCATAACGAGATGGAAATGGAAAGAAACAAGAAGATGGAGGCACGTTCCGGAGTCGAACCGGACTAAACGGATTTGCAATCCGCTGCATAACCGCTTTGCTAACGCGCCATGCTGACAAGGCAATGAGCCTTGAGAGTGATGTTCATGGTTGGTGCCATGAAAGATTGGAGCGGGAAACGAGACTCGAACTCGCGACCCCGACCTTGGCAAGGTCGTGCTCTACCAACTGAGCTATTCCCGCTTTATTGCCGTGTGCCAGTTACCTGACAACGAGGCGCATTATACGTACCCCGAGCTTGGGCACAACCCTTTTTTGTGACTTTCCACGCTTTTCCCGACTGTTTGCTCAGGCTTTAAACGCCTTGCTCGAAATTCCCTCCATTCCTTGTGATCTGGCAGGCGAATCCAAGATAAAGTCATTGAAATAATTAGTCTTTAGTCAGAAACTCACCTTGCTTAGTAACTGGATTCTCAATTGAAAATCACACGATGAAATGGACCTTCAAGCCTCGTGGGCTCAGACCGCAGCTGATGCTGGCTTTTTTCATGTTGGCCATGGTGCCCTTCCTGGTCGTCACCCTGTTTTTCCTCTATAGCCACGGCAAAGATCTCACCACCCAGACCTCCAATCACCTGGTGTCGGCACGCAACATCAAGAAAAACCAGCTGGAAGATTACTTCGGCAACCTCAAAGAGCAGATCATCAACTTCTCCCAGCAGGATTTCGCCGGCAACAGTATCGGTCGCTTCTACGGCTTCACCGGCGCCTTCGAAAAGCTCGGCACCACACCGCAGGAGGCCCGCGCCCGCGCCCAGGCCCGCTATGTGCCGGGCTCCTGGGACAAGCTGCAACAACCCGACAGCAAGGTGGACATAGAGCCCTCCATCAGCGCCCTGATCCTGGCGGATGAGATGTATGGCCGGGTCCATCAGCGTTTCCACCGCGGCTATGCCGACATGGTGCGCAAGTCCAACTACAGCGACATCTTCCTGGTGGATCTCAACGGGGACGTGGTCTATTCGGTCACCAAGCACGCCAACTTTGCCAGCAACCTGCTCTCGGGCCCCTATCAATCCAGCGGGCTCGGCAACACCTTCGCCAAGATCAAACGCCGCCTCGACGGCGGCCAGAAGCCCCAGCAGATCTTTGAGTTCACCGACTTTGGCCGCAACGAGCTGACCGGCCAGGTGGTGGCCTATCTCGCGGCCCCGGTCATGCAGTACGACTATGTGCGCGGTGTGGTGATCTTCGAGCTGCTGCCGGACAAGCTGAACCAGATCATGGCGGAGCGGGAGGGGCTCGGCGAGACCGGCGAGACCATCCTCATCGGCCCGGACAAGCGGATGCGGGCCAATGCCTGGCTCGCCCCCGAGTTCAGCGTGGAGAACAGCTTCAGCCCCAACTTCCGGCCGCTGCAGACCCCGCTGGTCATCAAGGCCCTGTCGGGCGAGCAAGGGGTCGGCCCCTTCCTCTCCTATCACGATGACGAGGTGCTGGCCGCCTATACCCAGGTCAAGGTGTTCGATACCGAATGGGCCTTTATCGCCGAGATCTCCACCAGCGAGGCCTATGCGCCTATTCGCCAACTGGAAACCCTGGTCATACTGCTGGGGGCCGGCTCTCTGCTGCTGCTCATTCTGTTCTCCCGCTGGCTCTCCCACTCCATCACGGCGCCCCTGCGATCCCTCACCGCCGCCGCCGAGCAGGTGGCCGATGGCGCCCTGGATCACCCCATCACCATACCCCGCACCGACGACGACATCGACCGGCTGGCCCAGGCGTTTCGCCACATGCAGCGCTCGGTAAAAGACAAGATAGAGCTCATCGAGCGCCAGACCCAGGAGCTGCAACAGCAGGTCAAGCTGACCCACAAGCAGAACCTGAGCCTGCAACAGGCGGACAAACTCAAGGATGAGCTGCTCGCCAACACCTCCCACGAGCTGCGCACCCCCATCCACGGCATCAAGGGGATGGCCGAATCCATGCTCGCCAGCCAGCAGGACCTGACCGAGGGCCAGCAAAAACAGCTCGGCCTCATCATCAAGAGTGCCGACGGCCTGGCCCGGCTGGTGGACGACTTGCTCGACTATCACCAGATGCGCTACGGCCAGCTGGAGATCCACCCCCAGCCCGTCTCCTCCAAGGGCGTCATCCGGCTGGTGCTGGATCTCTGCCAGCACCTGGTGCAGGCCAAGCCCCTCACCCTGGTGGACATAAGCCCGGCCGAGCTGCCCCCTGTGCTGGCGGACGAGCAACGGCTGGAGCAGGTGCTCTACAACCTGGTGGGCAATGCCATCAAGTACACCCCCCAGGGCAAGGTGGTGCTGAGCGCACAGGTCGAGGGCCAGTTCCTGCGCATCAAGGTGACCGACACCGGCATCGGCATCCCCAGAGAGCATCTGGAACACATCTTCGAGCCTCTGGTGCAGATGAACCCGGAGCTCGGCAAGCAGGGGGCAGGGCTGGGGCTCTCCATCACCCGCCAGCTGGTGCACCTCATGGGGGGCGAGCTCAGTGTGGAGAGCGAGCCGAGCGTCGGCTCCACCTTCGCCTTCACCCTGCCGCTGGCCAGCGGCAAGGCGGGTAGCCTGACCCTGGACAGTCGCCAGATGGAGCACCAGCTGGTGCGCCAGCAGCCCCTGATCCTGCCGGACTGGGAGAGCGACGATCTGCCCGTCCCCCCGGCCGATGCGCCCCTCATCCTGGTGGTGGATGACGAGCCCATCAACCTGCACATACTGCGACACCTGCTGCAGCCCTGCGGCTACCGCATACTGCCGAGCAGCGATGGCCACGATGCGCTCGCCAAGCTGGCCCAGGAGCCGGTCTCCCTCATCTTGCTGGACGTGATGATGCCGACGCTATCCGGCTTCGATGTGTGTCGCCGCCTGCGGGAACAACATCCCAAGGATCAGCTGCCTGTGCTGCTGCTCACCGCCCTCAACCAGCCAAAAGACATAGAGGAAGGTTTCAACGCCGGCGCCAACGACTACCTGGTCAAGCCGTTCTGCAAGGAGGAGCTGTTTGCCCGGGTCAGGGCCCTGCTGGAAGCGAGCGCCGGCCGCGCCTCCCTGGTGGAGAACCGGCTGCTCAAGCAGGAGATAGAGCATCGCCTGCGCCTGCAAGGGCAACTGCATCAGGATCAGGAGCGCCTGCTGGCCCTGCTCGGGGAAGGGGCCGATCCCATGGTCTTCATCGACGAGCAGGGCACAGTGCTGTTCGCCTCCCGGGTGCTGGCACGGCTGCTCGGGCAAGAGCCAGAGGCCATGGAGGGGCTGCCGCTGGATGAGTGGCTGGCGACGCCGCTGGCGAGCCAGTGGCCCGATCTGAAGGCGCGCCAGGAGCAGCCGCTGGAGTTTCTGGTGGCCGGACAGAAAGACGAGCTCAATGCCCGCGCCCTGCCCATCAGCCTCGGCGGACAAAATGCCTTCGCCCTCACCCTCAGCACCGAGTCTCGCCAAGATGACAACCGGGTGATGGCGCTGGAGAATGCCCTCAAGAGCCTGTCGCGCCAGGCCATCATCGAGGATGGCCAGTTGCTGGGTGAACTCAGCCGGCTCGGCGGCGAATTCCGCTCCCTGGCCGACAACCTTATCCGCCAGCAGGATGACGAGCCGCTGCGCCAGGCCTTGGTGGACACCATGCGCCTCACCCTGGATGCCTGGCAGCAGAGCACCGGCAAGGGCAAGATAGTGCTGGCGGAGAAGAGCAAGCTGTGGCGCGTCTACATGGACAGATCCAGCCCCCAGACCCGCACCCTCGACAAGTACCTGAGCCTGGATACCCTGCCCAAGGCACCGCGCTGGAAGACGGTGGTGGCCAGCGCCGAGTATGTGCTCAAGCAGTGCCCGCTCAACGAGCTGCAGCAGCAGAGCCTGCACCAAAGCACCCAGCTGCTGCGCCAGCTCGCCAACCGCAAAGGTTGATAATCCGGCGCGATCTCGGGCGGCCTGTCTCCCGTTGACGGAGTGAGCCAGGGAGATTGAGCAGATGACATGCCAAAAACAGCACACCCGCGAATGACGCGGGTGTGCTGTTTTTGAAGTTGTGCCATGAGGGCGAAGGGGCTGCTCCTGCAATGCGACTCAGCAAGCGGCCAGCCAGATCCCGAACGAGGGCAATACAGCCCATCTCATACCAGCCGACCCTTACCCTATCTCCCAAGAGCGCCGGCAACCCAACACCCACAGGATGAGGCACGTTTACTCAGGCCTATCCCCTATCACGTGGCTTATGGCGTCAATTCTCTATTCACCTGGGCAAAGGATTTGGGCCAGGGCTCCGCTTTTTGCAGGGCAGGCGGCAACTGACGAATGGCCGCTTGCGCCTGGCTCATGCCGGCATGATCCCCTTGCAGCACCACATACCAGGGGTCGCCATTGCGGCTGGTTTGATAGACCCACACCTTGCCGGCGAGCCGATTGGTGTGCACAAACTGCTCGACGGCATCCAGGCTGCTTGCCCCCATCAGCTGGACGCTGAGGTGGTTGATGTTCTTCTGTTTCAGGACGCTGACGGGGGTCAGGCTGAGCTTGCCGGGCGCCCGGCCTGACGACTTGGGAGCGGATGCCTTGGGCACAGATGTCGGGGCAGGCCTGGACACTGGCTCGGGGGGCACGGCAGGCTTGGCCTTAGCCAGGGAGGCAGACTGTGCCGCGGATAATGGCATAGGCAGTTCAGGCACAACGACCTCTTCAGGCGCGACCGGCAAGGCGCCGCTGACCGGCATCTCCAGCATGGGGGGAGCCTTGTCGGCCATGCCATCGGCCTTGCTTTCAATAGCGCCGGAGTCGGATTCTGGCAGAGGGAGCCCGGCATCCGTCGGCGGGATCAGGCTTGCGGTGGCGCCACTGGTCTGGCCCGGGCCCGTCTCAGGCAAGGTGACGCTCGCCGGTGCAGGCGCGGCCACCTCCGCCTCGGGTTCGACCTTTCGATCAGAGGAGTCGACATAACTCAACACCAGGAAGCACAGGATGCCGGCGACCAGTCCGAGCACTATCTGGCGAACGAGAGAGAGGGTATTGCACTTGCGCAGATGGCATTCGGTCATCATGTCCTCCAGGACGTCATGAACATGGTTAGGGGCCATGGTGGCCACAGAAAGGCATCGCCAGCATCAGCGGATATAGGTAGGAGATCTCCCCCGTAACGAACGAAACCCGCTCAGGCAGCACCTTGCTCAGTCCCTCGGCGCTCCCACTTTGCGTCGGCGCGGGATGAGTGAGCAATCCAGGTTCCTGCACTAGCAGCCCTCTCTGCCTGTCACTCGCTACACCCTATAAAACGCCGCAAAACGATACCTGAGCAGCACTGAACTCGGCCTGAATCCTTCGACTCTCCTTCGGATCCGGCCGCTTTGGACCGGTCGGCTCGCTCGGAACTGTGCGAGTAGGTCAAAGCACAGCCGTGTCCGCCTCTTTTGGAGATGACACAAGCCCGCCCAAGGTCGTCACTTCACTTTCGAGATAGCGAGCCATACTATGGTTAACATAATGAATTGAAATGGGATTTCATGATGAGCAATGGCGCGGGGCAAGGTCGTATGGCCATCACGTTGGCTGCATTGGGCGTCGTCTACGGCGACATAGGCACCAGTCCGCTCTACGCCTTGAAGCAGAGCTTTGCCGGCAATATGGGGCTGCAACCGGGGAAAGACGAGATCTATGCCATAGTCTCCCTCTTCTTCTGGACCCTGATGCTCGTCGTGTCCCTCAAATATGTGCTGCTGGTGCTCAAGGCCGACAACAAGGGCGAAGGGGGCATACTGACCCTGGCCTCCCTCGCCGCCCGGCGCCTCTCCCCCCGCGCCCACACCGCCGTCATGCTGCTGGGGCTGGCCGGGGTGGGACTGTTTGTCGGGGATGCGGTGATCACCCCGGCCATCTCAGTGCTCTCCGCCGTCGAGGGGCTGGAGATCATGGCCCCGGATCTTGCGCCCTTCGTGCTCCCCATCGCCCTGGTCGTGCTGGTTGTGCTGTTCGGCGTCCAGCACTACGGCACCGCCGGGATCGGACGCTGGTTCGGGCCCATCATGCTGCTCTGGTTCACCACCCTGGCGCTACTCGGGGTGCTCGAGATCGCCAAGACGCCCGCCATCCTCGGCGCCATCAACCCCCTCTACGCCCTGGATTTCCTGCTGACGAGACCGGGAACCGCCTTCGTGGTGCTGGGCGCCGTGGTGCTGTGCGTGACCGGAGCCGAGGCGCTCTACGCCGACATGGGGCACTTCGGGCGGGGCCCGATCCAATTCGCGTGGAACAGCTGGGTGATGCCGGCGCTGCTGCTCAACTACTTCGGCCAGGGGGCCTTGCTGCTGCGCCGCCCCGAGGCCATCGAGAACCCTTTCTATCTGCTGGCCCCGGGCTGGATGACGCTGCCGCTGATCGTGCTGGCCACCCTGGCGACCGTGATAGCGTCTCAGGCGGTCATCTCAGGTACCTATTCCGTGATGCGCCAGGCCATCTTGCTGGGGTTTCTCCCGCGCCAGGAGATCCGCCACACCTCCGAGCACGAGCAGGGACAGATCTACCTGCCACTGGTCAACTGGCTGCTGCTCGGGGGCATAGTGCTGGTGATTTTCTGGTTCAAGAGTTCGAGCAACCTGGCGGCCGCCTACGGCATCGCCGTGACCGGCACCATGGTGATCACCACGCTGCTGCTGATGGTGGTCGCCTTCCACCGCTGGAAACAGCCGATCTGGCTGATCGCCCTGGTGGGAACGCCGCTGCTGGTGATGGATCTGGCCTTCTTCAGCGCCAATACCACCAAGTTCCTCGCAGGTGGCTGGCTGCCCGTGCTGTTTGCCCTGCTGATCATCCTCGTGATGACCACCTGGAAACGTGGCCGTGAGCTGGTACTCGAGAAGCTAGAGAGCCAGGCCTTATCCTTGCAAGGCTTCGTCGACAATATCCAGATCCGTCCACCGCTGCGGGTGCCCGGAACGGCGGTCTTCCTGTCCAAGTCCATCAAGGTCGTCCCCAATGCGATCCTGCACAACCTCAAGCACAACAAGGTGATCCACGAGCGGGTCATCTTCCTGACCATCAAGGTGAAGGATGAGCCCTGGTTGCTGAGGGAGGAACGCCTGGAGCTGACCCAGATCGGCGATGGATTCTGGCAGGTGGTAGCCAATTTCGGCTATCAGGAGACGCCATCTATGGAGGAGATCTTCCAGTCTTGCGCCAAGCAGGCGCTGAATGTCAGGCTCAATACCACCTCCTTCTTCCTCTCCTACGAGTACCTCATCAGCACGGACATACCGGGCATGGCGCGCTGGCGTGAGAAGCTGTTCATCTGGATGAACCGCAACTCGCTGCGGGCCACCGACTTCTTCCAGATCCCGACCAACAGGGTGGTGGAGCTGGGGGTGCAGCTCGAGCTCTGAGTGCCCCTCTCTCCCAGATCCCCTGCTCCCCTTGAGCCGCTCTGACCATGGTCGGGCGGCTCTTTCCACCCGGTTTCCATTTAGCCCTTGAGAGAATCCCGCCTTAGTGATACTTAAATAATCAATAAAATCAGGCGCGTCGGTCACATGACCGGGCCCAGACCACACCGCTGACTGGCAGGATGCCGGCACAGAGGCGGCCACAGAGTACCCACTGACGAGGTACTGACAATGAGCAGGGATCGGCAAGGAGCCGCTGTGAGAGATAGACCTAGTAGAGGCGGGTTGCCGCGCCGGATCATGGCCATGTTGTTGGCTGGCCTCTGGGGCTGGCTGTTGTTTGTCGCCACCCCGGCCCTTGCCGAACCCGGCCAGTCCCCCGCCCTCGCCACCGAGCCAAGCGGCTATGCCCCCGAGGCGAGCTGCCTCGACTGCCATGAGAGCCAGGTAGCCCAATGGAAGCAGTCCGATCACGCCTGGGCCATGCGCCACGCCACCCCGGACAACGTGCTTGGCGACTTCAAGGACGCCAGCTTCGATGAGGCCGGCGTCAAGGCCAGCTTCTTTCGCAAGGGGGATGCGTTCTTCGCCAACCTGGAAGGAGAGGATGGCAAGCCCGCCGACGTCAAGATCCTCTACACCTTTGGCCACTACCCGCTGCAACAATACCTGGTCGAACTCTCCCGTGGCCGCCTGCAGGCCCTGACCCTGGCCTGGGATAGCCGCCCTAAGGAGGAAGGCGGGCAGCGCTGGTTCTCCCTCTACCCCGGTCAACGCTTTGCCACCAGCGATCCCTTGCACTGGACCGGTCGCTACCAGAACTGGAACGCCATGTGCGCCGACTGTCACTCCACCGCCCTGAGCAAAGGCTACGACGACAAGAGCGACAGCTTCAGCACCAGCTGGCACGAGCAAACCGTCGGCTGTCAGGCCTGTCACGGCCCGAGCCAGAGCCATGTGACCTGGGCCAACCAGCGCAAGGCGGGCGGCACCGCCAAGGCGCCGGATGACCACTATGGCCTTGGTGTCGATACCAAGGCGCTCGGCAGCAAGGGACAGGTAGAGCAGTGCGCCTTCTGCCACAGCCGCCGGCAAGGGCTCGGCACCGGCCAGCAACCGGGCCACCCACAGCTGGATCAGAGCCTGCCTACCACGCTGCGGGCCTCTCTCTATCATGCCGATGGCCAGATCGACGGCGAAGTCTACGAATTCGACTCCTTCACCCAGAGCAAAATGTTTGCCGCCGGGGTGGGGTGCAGCGACTGCCACAACCCCCATAGCACCAAGATCAAGCTGGAGGGCAACGGCCTCTGTGTGCAATGCCACAATCCCCAACCGCCAACCAGTCGCTTCCCCAGCCTGCAGGCCAAGGAGTATGACAGCCAGGCACACCACCATCATGAGCCGGGCAGCGCCGGGGCCCAGTGCGTCAATTGCCACATGCCGACCAAGACCTACATGGTGGTGGATCCACGCCGGGACCACAGCCTGCGCATCCCGCGCCCGGATCTGGCGGCCAAGACCGCCAGCCCGGATGCCTGCACCAGTTGCCATCAGGGCAATCAGCCCGAGTGGGCGGCCAAGGCCATCGACATCTGGTATGAGAAACCGCAGCGACCCGCGCACTACGGCGAGAGTTTCCAGGTGGTGCGCACCGGCCAGGGCAATGCCCTCGAGCTGCTCGGCGCCCTGCTGACGGATAAGGAAAAGGCCGCCATAGTGCGTGCCACCGCGGCCGAGCAGTTGGCGGATCTCGGTCTGCCTGCGCTGCCAAGCCTGCGTCTCGCCCTCAAGGATGAGAGCGCCCTGGTGCGGGCCTATGCCATCTCGGGCTTCGCCAACACGCCGCCCATGGCGCGGCAGGACGATCTGCTGCCTCTGTTGCAGGACCCGAGCCTGGCGGTGCGGGACGAAGCCATCCGGGCCCTCGCCGACATGCCGCCGGACAGCTTGCCCGAGGCCGAGCGGGCCCGTTTCCAGACCTTGCTTGCCGACTATGAACGGCGCCTGCGTGGCAATGCGGATCTGCCGGGGGGACGGCTCAATCTGGCGGTGCTGCTGACCCGTCAGGGCCGCCAGCAGGAGGCCATGGCCGAGTATCGTGAGGCCCTGAGAATGGATCCTTACTTCGTGCCGGCCCGGGTCAACCTGGTGACCCTGGCCAGCGCGGCCCAGCAGCTGGACGAGGCAGAGGCTCTGCTACGAGAAGGCCTGGCGCTAGATAAGATGCCCACACCAGATCATGGGAACCTCGCCTATATGCTGGCGCTGCTGCTGGTGGAACGTGGCAAAACGGAGGAAGCCGTGAACTGGCTGGACAAGGCGGCCAGCGAGCTGCCGGGCAACGTGCGGATCCGCTACAACCAGGGGCTGCTGCTCTCCCAGCTGAACCGCCGTGACGAGGCGCTGGCCGCCTTGCGGGCCGGGCTGGAGCAGGCACCAGAAGATCCCGACCTGCTCTACACCCTCATCTATCTGCATGCCATCGCTGGCGAGCAGGAGGAGGCGTTCGGCTACGTCAAACGGATGCGCAAAGCCGCCCCGCAGGATCCCCGCCTGCTGGCCATCGAACCCTACTGGACCAAATGAGTGCACCTGAGGTCACGGCAGGGGATGACCCCCTGCCGTGACCCGGACGACGACCAATGATGCGTCCTAGATGCATCATATATAAGGCAAAAAGAAATCAAACGGGTCTATTGTCAGCCCCCGAAAACGGTCATATTGTGTACTCTTCATACATCAAATCATCGACGCCTATCATCTTGAGGGAGACAGTCATGGGGGTATCGCCTGTTGCGATGCCCGGCTTGTGATCCTCATTCGACTCACCTTACCAAGGAATGGAATTGTGACGATACGCGAACAGATCACCCAGTTGGAGGCGAACGTCGCCGCCATGGTATTTGGCCAGGCCGATACCATCCGCCACGTGCTGCTGGGACTCTTGGCCAATGGCCATGTCTTGCTGGAGAGCCTGCCCGGGCTCGCCAAGACCCGCACCGTCAAGGCGCTGGCCGTTCACCTCGATGCCAAGATGAGCCGCATCCAGTTCACGCCGGATCTCCTGCCCTCGGACATCACGGGGGGCGAGATCCTGCAGCAGACACCCAGCGGCAGCCAGATCAAGTTCCAGCAGGGCCCGCTGTTTGGCAACGTCATCCTGGCCGACGAGATCAACCGCGCCCCGGCCAAGGTGCAAGCCGCCTTGCTGGAAGCCATGGAGGAGCGCCAGATCACGGTGGCGGGCCAGAGCTACCCCATGTCTTCCCTGTTCATGGTGCTGGCGACCCAGAACCCCATAGAGCAGGAGGGCACCTACCCCCTGCCGGAAGCCCAGATGGATCGCTTCCTGATGAAGCTGCACCTGGATTATCCCAAGGTGGAGGACGAGATCCGCATCCTGCGCCTTATTCGGGGCGAGGATCAGCAACAGCAGGCGGGCGAGCAGCAACAGCCGGATCATCTGTCCCAGGAGGTTATCTTCGCGGCCAGACGCGAAGTGGCCGCCATCTATGTCTCGGAAGCCATCGACAGCTATCTGATGGCCCTCATCAACGCCACCCGCCACCCGGCCGATTACGACGCCGATCTCGCCCGCTGGATAGCCATAGGTGCCAGCCCGCGGGGCGGCATCAGCCTGGATCGGGTGGCGCGGGCGCAAGCCTGGTTGGCCGGTGACGACTTCGTCACGCCGGACCATGTGCGCGCCGTGGTGCACCCCGTGCTGCGCCATCGACTGCAACTCTCCTATGACGCCGTCGCCGACGGGGTGAGCACGGACGACGTCATCGATCGCCTGCTCGACCACGTCGCCATCCCGGCCTAGGCGGCGTCATGACCACAGAGACGCGTCTCGCCACCCTGGATGGTTTCGTGTATGCCTCCCTCCCCCAGCTGATGGCGCTGGAGCTGCGCAGTCGCGGGCTCAGCTTTCTCTCTCGCCAACCCCTGTCCAGCATCCTCTCAGGGGCGCACGCCTCTCGCCTGCGGGGTCGCGGTCTGAGCTTTGACGAGCTGCGCAACTACACCCCAGGGGATGACCTGCGCCACCTCGACGCCCGCGCCACCCTGCGTTACGGCAAACCCTTCGTGCGCACCTTCACCGAGGAGCGGGATCGCCCGACCCTGCTGCTGGTGGATCAGCGCATGAGCATGTATTTCGGCTCCCGCCGCAGCTTCAAGTCGGTGACGGCGGCCGAGCTGGCTTCCCTCTCGGCCTGGATAGCCTTCCACGCCGGTGACCGAGTCGGCGGCATGGTGTTTGGCGACGACAAGATTGAACACATCCGCCCCCAGCGCAGCCGCGCCCGCATCCAGGCCCTGTGCGCAGCCGTGATTAAGGCCAACCACGCACTGCACGCCACCCGACCGGAAACCGAACAACAGAATCAACTCGATACCGTGTTGCGCCACTGCCTCGCCAGCGCCGGTCATGACCACCTCATCTGCATCATCAGCGACTTTGCCGGCGCAGGGGCGCAGACGCTGCAACTGCTGCGCCAGCTCAGTGCTCATAACGATGTGATCGCCATGCAGGTCTATGATCCCATCGCCCTGCAACTGCCCGACAAGGGCAGGATCACCATCACCCAGGGGACTGTACAGCGGGAGCTGCAAGTGGGTAGCAAGCAGGTACAGCAGCCACTCGGGGAGTTTCTCGCCGGGCGACTGCGGGATGTCGCCGAGTTGCTGCGCCGCAGCCAGGTGCCGCTGATGATGGTCAGCACAGGCGAGGAGGTCATAGGCCAATTGCGCCTTGAACTCGGCCGCCTGACGAGGAGGGCCGGATGACGGCCAAGGTGCCCGCCATCGATCAGCTCAAGGAGCTGTCCATCCCCACCCCCCCCGTCAGCTATCTGCCCCAGACCTGGGGCTGGGCAGTGCTGCTGCTCATGGTGCTGCTCCTGCTCCTGCTCTGGGGTGGTCGGCGCTGGTGGCAGTGGCGCCGCGATCGCTATCGCCGGGAGGCGCTGGCCCGACTCGATGTGCTGCAAGATTCCCTTGGCGACGACGGCGCCAGGCTAGGCGCCCTGCGCGAGCTCCCAATATTGCTCAAGCGCGTCGCCCTCTCCATGCCGGAAGGCGCTGCGGCGGCCAGGCTCGGTGGTGAGGCCTGGCAGGGCTTTTTGGCCAAGAGCGCCCCTTTCCCGCTGCCCGCCGATTTTGCCGATGACCTGTTCACCCTCGCCTACGCGCCATCCGACCAGGTACTGAATCTGCCGGACAAGCGCGCCGATGGGCTGATCCAGCTCAGCCGACGCTGGATAGGAGAACACCATGTGGCAGTTTGATGCACCCTGGGCGCTGCTCCTGTTGCCGCTGCCCTGGCTGGCCTATCGCTACCTGCCCGAATACCGCGCCGCCCGCAGCGCCTTGCGGGTGCCCTTCTTCGCCGCCATGGATCAGGCTCTGGGGCTGGCCCCCCGCAGCCTGAGTAGCGGGCGTTGGCAGCTCATCCTCAATCTGCTGGTCTGGGGCCTGCTGGTGACGGCCTGCGCCCGCCCGGTGCTGGTCGAGCAACCCATCCGCCACGACACCCCCACCCGCGACATCATGCTGGCCATCGATATCTCCCAATCCATGGAGACCCGGGATTACACCAACCCGGACGGGCAATTGACGGATCGACTGAGCGTGGTGAAAGAAGCGGTGCGCGACTTTATCAAGCAGCGCAAGGATGATCGGCTCGGCCTCATCGTCTTCGGCACGGGTGCCTATCCCCAGGCCCCGCTGACCCTGGATCATGCCAGCCTGCAACTGCTGCTCGATGAGGTCGGCATCGGCATGGCGGGGCCCAATACGGCGCTCGGGGATGCCATCGGCCTGGCCATCAAGCTGCTGGCGAAGACAAAAGAGCGGGAGAAGGTGCTGATCCTGCTGACCGACGGCAACGACACCGGCAGCGCCATCACCCCGGAGCACGCCGCCCAGCTGGCCCATGACAGGGGGATCCAGATACACACCATAGGTATCGGCGATCCGGCCGCCAGCGGCGAGGCCAAGGTCGACCTGCAGGTGCTGATGAAGATCGCCAGCACCACGGGCGGGCGTTTCTTTCGGGCCGATGACCGCCAGGCGCTGCAAGCCGTCTATGACACCCTGGACAAGCTGACCCCCCACAAGGTGAAGACCCTCAGCCATCAGCCCAAACGGGATCTGTTCTGGTGGCCGCTCGGGGCTGGCCTGCTGCTGTTGCTTGGCTGCCACTTGGTCGCCGCCCTGCTGGGCAGACGCACTCCCATGCCCAGAGAGGGGGAGGAACCTTCATGACTGATCTGGCTGCCTTCCACTTCCTGCGCCCCCTCTGGCTCTTGCTGATCCTGCCGGGGGCCCTGCTGCCCCTGCTCTGGCTGCGCCGTCATGACCTGATGCGCCAGCTCGGCGGCAGCATAGCGCCCCATCTGATGGCTTCTCTGGTCATCACCCCCACCCATGAGCGCAGCCTGCAGCCGATACATCTGCTGGCCGCCCTGCTGATTTTGGGGGCTTTGGCTGCCGCAGGCCCTACCTGGCAGCAGGATACACCGTCCTTTCTCGATAACCGGGCCCCCCTGATCCTGGCGGTGGATCTCTCCGCCTCTATGGATGCCGACGACGTGCCGCCCACCCGGCTCGCCGCCATTCGCCACAAGTTGCACGATCTCATCCTGCGCCGCGCCGGCACCAAGACGGCCCTCATCGCCTATGCGGGCAGCGCGCACCTGGTGTTGCCCGCGACCGAGGATCCGGCCTTGCTCGACTCCTTCGTCCAGGTGCTGGCCACGGATCTGATGCCGCGCCCCGGCAAGGATGTGCTCGGCGTCATCGATGAGGCCCACAAGCTGCTGGCGGCCGAACGGTCCCCCGGCACCCTGGTGCTGCTGACCGATGGCGCCGATCCCAGCCAGTTCGACGCCATCGGCAAACGCCTAAGCGGCAACCAGTTGCAGGTGCTCGTCCTGGCGGTCGGCAGCCAGGACGGCACCCTGATCCGCGATGCCAAGGGGCAGCCCCTGATTGGCCCGGATGGCCGCCCGGTCCTGGGCAGCTTCGATGAGGCGGGGCTAAAGGGGCTCGCCAAGGCCGCCGATGCGCCTCTGGGCAGCCTCACCCTGAATGATGACGATCTCGACTGGATTGAGCTCCACGCCCAACAACACTTCCAGGCGGCGCAAGGGGACGATCAGCAGATCCACTGGAAAGATGCCGGTTACTGGCTGTGCTGGCCCCTGGCGCTGCTGGCCCTGTGCTGCGTGCGGCGAGGCTGGCAGGTGCACTGGCTGGGGGGCGCCCTGCTGGCGCTGCTGCTGACCGCAGCCCCGACGCGGGTGCAGGCCAATCCATTTGTCGATGCCTTCTTCACCCAGGCGCAGCAGGGGCGCTGGGCCTTCGAGCATGGCCACTACCCGGCGGCAGCGGCTCACTTCAGCGATCCTTACTGGAAAGGGGTCTCGGCCTACCTGGCCGCCGATTACGATCTCGCCGAGGCCAGCCTGGCGCGGCTGGACACGGCCAACGCCTATTTCTACCTCGGCAACAGCTATGTGAAGCGGTTCAAGTTCTCCGAGGCGATCCTGGCCTACCAGCAGGCTCTCAAGAAGCAGCCCAAGTTCCCCGAGGCGAGCGCCAACCTGGCCCTGGCCCAGGCGCTGCTAAAAGATCACGAGGCCCAGCAAGAGGCCGGCCCCCCGGATGAGAAGGCCGATAAAACCGTGGAGGACAACACCTCTTCCAAGGGCGGCAAGGCAGAACAGCAGCAGACCCCGCAAGCCAGCTCGGATGAGCTCTGGCTCAAGAATCTCAACACCTCGCCGGCCCAGTTCCTCAAGCGCAAGTTCCTGTTGCAGGATGCCGCCAGCCTCACCGCCGAGGAGCCGTCGCCATGAGGATCCTGCTCACCATCCTGTGGCTCTGCCTCTCCCTGCCAGCACTGGCCGCCGAGCCGGATGTGCGCATCCAGAGCCGACTGGTGCCTGCCGATGGGGTGAGCGTGGGCGGCACCCTGCGGCTCGAGGTGGATCTGCTGGTGGATACCTGGTTTACCGCGGCCCCCGTGCTGCCCCCCCTGAGCCTGGCCGGGGCCGTAGTCGCCCCCCCGAGCAGCGAGGCCAGTCACCTCACCTTGCAGCTCGATGGCAAGACCTTCTTCGGCATGCGCTTCACCTATCGCATCACCCCCCAGCTTGCCCAGCGCTTCGAGATCCCGGCCCTGAGCTTCCAGCTTCAGCCCGGGCAGGCCAGCGGTCCGGTCACGCTCAGCAGCCCCGCGTTCAGCTTCGACGCCAAGGCCCTGCCCCATGGGGGAAAGACCCCTCAGCTGGTGGCCAATGCCGTGCGCTTCACCCAGCAGATCCAGGGCTCCCACCAGCCCCTGCGCGTCG
The DNA here is from genome assembly GCF_002812985.1 of Aeromonas lusitana. Taxonomy (GTDB): domain Bacteria; phylum Pseudomonadota; class Gammaproteobacteria; order Enterobacterales; family Aeromonadaceae; genus Aeromonas; species Aeromonas lusitana. Next base: position 34,468 of record NZ_PGCP01000018.1, on the reverse strand, counting down.
GTGACAGCGTAACCCGTCACCTGCGCATTGAAGCCGACGGGGCCCAGGCTATGCTGCTGCCCGTGCCGGACTTTGCGGTAGTCGATGGGCTCAAGCGCTACGTGCAGACCCCGATGGTCAAGGCCCTTGACGATGGTCGCGGCACCACCACGGGGGGCATGCGCGAAGACGTGGCGACCTATGTGGTCGAGCAAGCGGGTCAATACCGGCTGCCCGCCATTGAGCTGACCTGGTGGGATGCCAACAGCGGTCAATCGCAGGTGGTGACGGTTCCCGACATCGACCTGACGGCCGAGGCAAGCAGCTATCAGGCGCCCTTCTCCATCAGCGAGGATCTGCACGTCCTGGGGCAACAGGCTCGCATCACCCTGGCCGGCCACTGGCTGATACTCACCTGCGCAGCGGCACTGATCATAGTGCTGGTCTGGCTGGTACGCACCCGACTGCGCGGGCTGTGGCGCCGCGCACTGCAGTGGCGGGAAGAGCGCCGATTGGCCAGACTCAACTCCCCCGCTTATGCCCTGCGCCTGGCGCGCACCCAGCTCAGGCAGCACCCCATGGAGCTCGGCGGACTCTATCTCTGGGTGCGGCGGCGCACGGGGCGGCTCGCGATATCGCCCTTATTTCAAGGAAGTACAGAGAGTGTCACACAGCCTGTGCTAGCCTTTTTCAGACTTATCTATGGCACTGATCAGCAGCCACAGGGGCAAGATGCCGCCAACCAGATCGTCGCTTCGCTCGATGGCGTGATGACCGAGCAACATCGCCCGACAGGTCAGCCCCATGGCTTGCAGCCCTTGAACCCGGGGCAAGGCGAGCCACCCCCTCTTCATCAGACAAGGAAGCCATGATGCGTCACACCCGAATCTTGTCACAGCTGCGCTGGTGCGCCTTTTTGTTGCTCGCGCTGCCACTGCTGGTGCGCGCCGCCGATCCCCTTCCCTCCTGGAATGAGGGGCCATCACGCCAGGCCATCGAGGGCTTCGTCATTGCTGTGACCACCGAGGGGGGCAAGGATTATGTGTCACCCGCCGAGCGCATCGCCGTGTTCGACAACGACGGCACCCTGTGGAGCGAGCAGCCTATGTATTTCCAACTGCTGTTCGCCCTCTCTGAGGTCAAAAGGCAGGCGCCGCAACACCCGGAATGGAAAGAGAAGCAGCCGTTCAAGGCGGTGCTCGAGGATGACCACAAGGCCCTGATGGCCAGCGGCCTCAAGGGGCTGGTGGAGATAGTCCTGGCGACCCACACCGGCATGGACGGCGACACCTTCCGTGACAACGCCAAGCGCTGGCTCGCCAGTGCCAAACATCCCCGCAGCAACAAGCCCTACACAGAGATGGTGTTCCAACCCATGCTGGAGCTGCTCACCTACCTGCGCGCCCATGGCTTCAAGACTTATATCGTCTCGGGTGGTGAAGTAGCCTTCATGCGCGCCTTCGCCGAAGAGGTCTATGGCATACCGCCCGAGCAGGTGATAGGTACCACCTTCGGCAGCCGCTTCGAGGACAAGGAGGGCAAGCTGTCAATCCAACGGCTGCCCAAGGTCGCCCACAACGACGATGGCCCAGGCAAGCCTGAGAGCATCGACAGCATCATAGGCCGTCGTCCCATCCTCGCCTTCGGCAACTCGGATGGCGACCTGCAGATGCTGCAATGGACCATGGCCGGGGAGGGCAAGCGCTTTGCCGGCCTGGTGCACCATACCGATGCCAAGCGGGAGTGGGCCTACGATAGAAAGAGCGACATTGGGCATCTGGACAAGGCACTGGATGCCGCGAGCAGGGGTCACTGGACCGTCGTGGACATGGCGAAAGAGTGGCGCCGTATCTATCCGTTCGAGTAACTCAGGTAGAAGAAGGACCGCAGGATCCGCCGGCATGATGCTCTGTCATGAGCCTTACGGTGTACGTAGTCGCGGACAAGGACAGTAGCGTGATACGGAGAAGTGACTATGACATTTGCAAGAAAGTGGATGCCCGGGCTGGCACTTTCCATAGTGACAGCCCTGGCGGCCTCGGCCGCCGCCGCGGCGGAGAAACCCAACATATTGGTGATCTTCGGCGATGACGTCGGCCAGACCAACATCAGTGCTTATGGCAAGGGGGTCGTCGGTTACCAGACACCGAACATAGACCGCATCGCCAAGGAAGGGGTGATGTTCACCGACTACTACGCGGAAAACAGCTGTACCGCCGGTCGTTCCACCTTCATCACAGGCCAGTCCGCCCTGCGTACCGGCCTCTCCAAGGTGGGCATGCCCGGGGTGCCGGTCGGCCTGCAGGCCCGTGACGTGACCATAGCCCAGGCGCTGAAGTCTCACGGCTATGCCACCGGCCAGTTCGGCAAGAACCACCTGGGGGACAAGGATGAATACCTGCCCACCAATCACGGCTTCGACGAGTTCTTCGGCAACCTCTACCACCTGAATGCGGAAGAGGAGCCAGAGCGCCCCTACTGGCCCAAGGATGATGCCGAGTTCGTCAAGGCAGCCACCCCCCGCGGGGTGATCCATTCCACCGCCGACGGCAAGATCGAAGACACAGGCCCGCTGAACAGGAAGCGGATGGAAACCATTGACGATGACACCACCCAGGCGGCCATCAACTTCATGGAGAAGCAGGTCAAGGCGGAGAAACCCTTCTTCGTCTGGATGAACACCACCCGCATGCACGCCTTCACCCATGTGCGTGAGTCCATGCAGGGCCAGAGCGGCATGCCGGGTAACGAGTACGCCGATGGCATGCTCGAGCACGACGGCGACGTCGGCAAGCTGCTCAAGGCGGTGGACGACCTGAAGATCGCGGACAACACCATAGTGGTGTACACCACGGACAACGGTCCGAACCAGTGGTCCTGGCCGGATGCGGCCACCACGCCGTTCCGCAACGAGAAGAACTCCAACTGGGAAGGGGCGTTCCGGGTTCCTGCGCTGGTCCGCTGGCCTGGCCACATCAAGCCGGACTCCATCTCCACCCAGCTGTTCTCTGGTCTTGACTGGTTCCCGACCCTGCTGGCCGCGGTGGGTGACACCGACATCAAGGAGCGCCTGCTCAAGGGAGCCGACGTGGGTGGCAAGAACTTCAAGGTGCATCTCGACGGCTACAACCAGCTGGACTATCTGACCGGCAAGAGCGACAAGAGCGCCCGTGACGAGTTCTACTACTTCAGCGATGACGGTGACCTGGTGGGCATGCGCATGGGCAACTGGAAGATTGTCTACTGTGAGCAGCGCGCCCCCGGTGGCATGCAGGTCTGGAGCGAACCCTTCGTCTGCCTGCGCACCCCCAAGCTGTTCAATCTGCGTATGGATCCATACGAGCGGGCCGATGTGGTCTCCGACCAGTACTACGACTGGCTGGCCAAGAACGACTATCTGCTGATGCAAGCGACCCGCAAGGCGGCGACCTTCCTGCAGACCTTCGTCGACTACCCGCCCAGCCAGCGTCCGGCCAGCTTCAGCATCGACCAGATCCAGGCCGATGTGCACAAGCAGATCGACGCCAAGATGAGCCAAAAACAATAAGTATCGCCAAGGCGCCCTCCCATGGCGGGCGCCTTTTTCTCTCTTCTGCTCGTACGGATCACCCGATCCGATAAGGCGTTCTCGATGTCTACAGCCGCCCGCTCCCCTTCCGCTTCCCGCCGTCACAAGGTGGACTCGGCCTCCCGCAATCGACCCTCTCTGCATATGCTGCTGCCAGCTTCGCTCTTGTTCGCATCAGGGGGAGCTGCGCTTATCTATCAAGTGCTCTGGGTAAAACAACTGTCTTTGGTGGTGGGGGTAGAGGTTTATGCCGTCACCACGGGTATCAGTGCCTTTTTTGCCGGTCTCGCCCTCGGCGGACTCTATTTTGGTCGCAAGTCCGATCGGCTGGCTCAGCCGGTGCGTCTCTACGCCGGGCTGGAACTGGCCGTGGCCCTGCTGGGGGTCGGCGCCACCCTGGCGCTGGCCAATGTGGCGGAGCTCTTTGCCCGTCTGGAAAGCACTCTGGGTCTGCTCGCCTGGGTGTTGCCATTTTTGCTGGTCGGCCTGCCTGCCTTCTTGATGGGAGGCACCCTGCCTGTGCTGGTGCGCGCCCTGACCCCCGCCAGCCATCAGGTGGCGCGAGCGGGGGGCAGCCTCTATGCGGCCAATACCGCCGGCGCCATCGTCGGCACCCTGCTCACCGCCTTCGTATTGCTGCCGCAACTGGGGGTCAAGGGCAGCTCCTTCAGCGCCGCCGCCCTGAACCTGCTGGCGGCCCTCGGTGCCTGGCTGTGGTATCGCCGCGCGCAACTCCCCCTGCCGACAATCTCTGCCCCTGAGCCCAGGACTGCCTCGGCACGCCTCGCCGTGCTGCTTTATTGCGTGGCCGGTGGCATCGCCCTCGGCTATGAGGTGGTCTGGAGCCAGTCCATAGTGCAGTTCATGAGTACCCGCACCTTCGCCTTTGCCATGGTGCTGGCCACCTACCTGACCGGCCTGATGCTGGGCAGCGCCCTCTACGCGCGCCGCGCCGAGCGTATCCAGCATCCCTGGGGGCTGTTCGGCCTGCTGATCACCCTGGCCGGGCTGCTGGCGCTGTTGCAGGTGGCGAATCTCGGTCGCTGGCTCGTCATGGCCCAATCCCAACTGGAGGCCTGGACCCTGCAACTGACCGGCAATGAGCTGGCTGGCATGTGCGTTCGTTTCCTCACGGTGGCGCTGTCTACCGTCTTCCTCCCCACCACCCTGCTCGGCGCCGCCTTCCCGTTGGCGCTGAGGCTGGCGGCCAGCAGTCAACGGGTGGGTCGGGATGTGGGCACTGTGGTGGCCCTCAACACCCTCGGCGGCATCATCGGAGTGGCTCTGACCGGGTTTGTGCTGATCCCGCAGCTCGGTCTGGTTCGTACCCTGGCGCTGCTGGCCATGCTGGCGGCCCTGGTGGGCTGTGTCGCGGCCTGGCAGAGCTCGGCCCAGCGCCGCTACCGTGGTGTCGTCCTCGCCATGACGCTCGCGACCCTGGTTATCGGCGTGCTGACCCCGCCCCAGCGACTGGCAGAGTTGCTGCCGGGAGCACGAAACGGGCAGCTGGCTTACTACCACGAGGGCAAGGGCGGCACCGTCGCCGTCGTCACCCAGAGCAGTGCAGAGAAAAGCTTCAATCGTCTCTATATCCAGGGGGTGTCCAATACCGGTGATGCCATGCCCTCACTGCGCTACATGCGGCTGCAGGCGCTGCTGCCCCTGCTCATCCATGACAAGCAGCCGGAATCCGCCCTGGTGATCGGCTTTGGCACCGGCATCACCGCCGGCGCCATGCTGCGTGACCCAGGCCTGACCCGTCCCGTGGTGGCCGAGCTGCTGCCGGAAGTGCTGGAAGCCGCCCCCCTGTTCAAGGGCAATTACGATGCGCTGCGGGATCCGCGCCTCGACATTCGCCTGCGCGACGGACGGCGGGAGTTGCTGCGAAGCGACGAGCAATACGATCTCATCACATTGGAGCCGCCGCCCCCTTCTGCGGCCGGGGTGGTGAATCTCTACTCCCGTGACTTCTATCAGCTGGCCGCTCGCCGCCTGCATCAGGGCGGCCTGCTGGCCCAGTGGCTGCCGCTGCCCACCCAGAACATCGAAGAGAGCCGCGCCCTGGTGCGCAGCTTTATAGAGGTGTTCCCCCACGCCACTCTCTGGACCACGGAATTTCATGAGATGCTGCTGATTGGCTCCCTCGAGCCGCTGGTGCTGGATGCGCCGCGGATACACCAACGCTTCGCCCGGCCCGAGGTTGCGGCCACCCTGGCCGAGGTTGGTATCGACAGCCCGGCCGCCATGCTGGCCACCTGGGTCACGGATCGAGACGGTTTACAGCGCTTTGCCGGCGATGCCCTGCCGGTGACCGACGATTGGCCCCGCATCGAATACGCGCCCTGGGTCAGACACAACGAGATCACCCGGGTACTGCCCGAGCTGCTCTCCCTGCGCACCCCGCCGCCACTCGTTAATGCGGATGGGGCGTTCAAGGCCGCCGTGGAAACCGAATGGCAATCCCTGGATCACTTCTACTCGGTGGCCTTCTACGCCTATCAGGGCAATCGCAACGCTTGGGCCCACGGTGTCGGCCAGATGACCCCGGCGGAGCGGGCCAACCCTTACTACCGCTGGTTTATCGGCAACTAGCCGTCATCAAGCAGGGCTGGCTGATCCAGCGCGTTGGCCAGGCCTGATAAAAAATAAAGGAGAGGAGCTCACGTCTGGAGGTTGGGGAAAGGAGGAGCGAGAAGATAACGCCGTGACACCGCATTGCCGGCGCCAAACAGGCAATAAAAAACCCATCCAGGATAACAGGATGGGTTCAATAAATGGCGGAGAGACAGGGATTCGAACCCTGGGTGGTATTGCTACCACAATTGATTTCGAGTCAATCCCGTTCGGCCACTCCGGCATCTCTCCACGGGCCCTCATATTGACCCAACCCGAGTCGGGAAATCAACGTAAATATCGTTGAAGATCAGACAACTGCCTATTAAATCAGCACACAGACTGAGCCTTCCAGTCCAATGTCACTACTACGCATACTTGTAGCATACCTGTACCTGTACCTGTACCAAGTGTCGAGACTTGACGATGGCCCACGCCATCCCCATCTATTGCCCCGACCCCTCGCGTGAAAACCCCTGACCACCCAAACCCCGCTAAACCTGGGCCTTCACTCTGAAATTGGGGCCAGTACCCCATTAGTCAGACTCAAGGGTGGCATGGCCTTGCGCTGGTAATCACGGGGCGATTGGTTAACAATCCCCGTTCGTTTTTGGGAGGGAAGCGCTTCCCTCGATACATGAAGATAGGAAAAGCCATGTTGTATACACGTATCGCCTCACTGCTGCTGGTCGCCGCCAGCCTCTGGGCCGCGCCGGTCTGGTCCAAAACCTATCCCCTCCCACCGGCTGACAGCCGCCTCATCGGCGAGCTGGAAGATTACATAGTACAAGAGGGTGACCACCTGGAGCTGGTGGGAAAACACACCCAGATTGGCTTTTTGGCGCTGCTCGAGGCAAATCCTGGCGTAGACCCCTATTTGCCCACTCCCGGCACTCGCCTGACCCTGCCGACCCAGATGCTGCTGCCCGATGTGCCCAGAGAGGGGATCGTCATCAACCTGCCCGAGCTGCGGCTCTATTACTTCCCCAAGGACAAGCAGGAGGTGATGGTGCTACCCATCGGCATAGGCGACATAGGCCGCGAGACGCCTGAGATGACGACTACTGTCATCGCCAAGAACCCCAACCCGACCTGGGTGCCCGGCCCCATGGTGCGCAAATCCTGGCTGGAACAAAAAGGCATCGACCTGCCCGCCGTTGTGCCCCCGGGCCCGGACAACCCCCTCGGCAAGTTCGCCATGCGCCTCGGCTATGGCAACAGGGACTATCTGATCCACGGCACCAACAAGGATTTCGGGGTCGGCCTGCGGGTCAGCGCCGGCTGCATCCGTCTGCGTCCCGACGATATAGAGACCCTGTTCAAACTGGTCCCTGTCGGTACGCCGGTGCGGGTGATCAATCAGCCCGTCAAGACGGCGCTGGAGCCCGATGGCACGCGCTGGCTGGAGGTGCACTCCCCCCTGTCTCGCACCGAGGAAGAGCTGGCCGAGGGCGCCCCTTTGGTGTTGTCGGCCGAGGTCGAGCAGTTCATCGCGGATCCCGAGGTGGACAGTGTGCGGGTCATGACCCTGCTCAATGACAAGAACGGACTGCCCCAGCCCATCAGCGGCGAAGTGCTGACGTCCATATGAAGGTGACCCACTACGGGCTCGGCCTGCTTCTCCTGCTCGCCACCGTCCAGGTGCGCGCGGACATCCTCTGGATGCACAACGGCGATCGCCTGACCGGCACCATAGAGGAGATAGGCGACGACGAGGTGACCATCAGCCTGCCCTACAGTCAGGCCCTGACCGTCCGGCGCGATGCCATCAAGCGCTGGCGCCTGGACAAGCAGGAGCAGCCCAAACCCCTGACCAAGACGGGTATTCCCTTGCTGGACTCCCCGGATGAGCTCAATGCCTGGCTCTGGACCGGCACCAGCGACCTCAACGTCAAGCTGAAGGAGAGCGACAAGAAGACCAACAATGTCAATCTCAAGGCCTCCACCGAGGTGGCCAACCTGGATTGGCGTTACAGCCTGGATGGGGAGTACATCTACGAGACCTCGAACAGCGTCACCGACAGCCATGAGTACAAGCTCAGCCCCAAGCTGGACTTCTTCTTCGATGCCAACTGGTTCCTGCGCTCCTCCATCGACGCCGATTACGACATGATAGAGACCAACTACCTGAACCTGAGCTATGCCTCCGGGCCTGGCTATCGCTTCTGGAATGACAAGCGGCGGCGGCTGGAGCTGGTCGGCCAACTCGGCCTGCAACGCGCCTACTTCACCCCGGAAAAGTGGGTCTATTCAGACTTGTTCGATGAGCGCATCATCAACTATCCCGTCGCCAGCCTGGGCTGGGACTATCGCCAGCCCATCTCCCTGTGGCAGCAGCGATTCGAGCTGTTCAGCAAGGGCAACTACGAGAAGTTCCTCGATCAACCCTCCCCCTACCTGACCCGCAACCAGACCATCAACGGCAATCTGGGACTCAGATACTACTTCAACGATCACCTGCGCCTCTCCTGGTCGAGCGAGTTGAGCTGGGACGACAGCTGGCTCGATCATAGCCAAGAAGACCTGGAGGGTCTGGGAGACAAGGAGTGGCGCCACACCATCACCCTGGGTGCCAGCTTCTAACCTCCTTCACCAAGCGCTAGAAACGAAACAGGCCCACCAAGGTGGGCCTGTTTCTATTCGCGCCAAGCGAGGAGGTGCATCAGAAATAGATGCGGGTGAGGGATTCGATGACGCAGCCGGGGCGGCGGATCCCTTCGATCTCTATCTTGATCTCTTTGAGCAACTCGAGCCCGCCCTTGATGGGCGTGACCCTGGACAGCTTGGTGCGCGCACGAATGTTGCTGTCCACCTTGATGGGGTACGGGAAGCGCACCTGCTCCAGGCCGAAGTTCACCACCATGCGGGCGCTGGGAAACTCCGGGGTCGCCTCGTCCACCGAACCGGTCAGCTGGGGCAGCAAGGCCAGGGTCAGGAAGCCGTGAGCTATGGTGGTCTTGAACGGCGACTCGGCCGCCGCACGCTCGGGATTGGTGTGGATCCACTGATGATCACCGGTCACGGCCGCAAACTGATCGATCAGGGACTGACTGACTTGCAGCCACTCACCGACATGGGTCTCTTCCCCGATGCGGTCCTGCAGCTCGGCATATAGGATGGCTGCCTCGCCATCCAGCTCGACCGAGCGCTTCTCGGCCAGAGCCGTTTGACTGTTGACCGCCTGCGCCTGGGAGGCAGCCTGACGCTGCAGCAGTTGCTGATCGGCCTGCAGGTCGAGCACCCGTCCCAGCAGAGGGTGAAGGTGTGCCTTTTGCTGAAACTCACGCCAATAGTCGCGGATCGCCGGAGAGAGCCAATCCTTGAGCTCAAAGGGGTGTTGCGCCAGTATTTCGCGCTTGTGCTTCAGAAAATCGACAACTTTCATTTACCGATCCCTATTCGATTCGTGCCTGTAAAGAGGTCTAACCAGTCCTATTTTATGAAAGTTTCACCAGTAAGTGCAAAAAAATCTCGGCGTACAACTGTACCGGAGGTGAGAGTGGTCACTAACATGCAGGAGAAACAGGGCTCGATTGTGCTGTAAAAACGATTAACCTGGCGACAACGTCACCAGAAAACCAGAGTTGCGAAAAGGGCGCTGTTCGGGATTCTTTTTCCTCAAGGCCCCGTTTTTGCTCAGCGCTTTTGGCCTGACCACCAGGTGGCCCGACTCCCCTCATCCAGGAAGCTCCAGGCCAGGATCCGGCTCACCTTGTTGCCTTGCGCCATCTCGAGCACCCGCACCTCCCGTGCTCCCGCCTGAGCCAACCCCTTCTTGGCCGCAGGCAAATTCTCTTTCTTCGACACCAGGGAGCTGAACCAGAGGCACTGGTCGGCAAACGCCTTGCTCTGGCCTATCATGGCCGCCAGAAACGCTGCCTCTCCCCCCTCGCACCAGAGCTCGGCCTTCTGACCGCCAAAGTTGAGCACGGGCGCCCCTGTCACGACTTTCCCGAGGTTGCGCAGCTTGCGCTCCGTGCCCTTGCTCGCCTCGGCCAGCGAGCCATGAAACGGCGGATTGCAGAGCGTCAGTGCAAAACGCTCCTTTGGACCAATAATACCGATGAAAATATGCTTGTTATCCGGTTGATGTCGACATTCTATCTGGCCAGCCAGCCCATTGCTGGCCGCCAGCAGGCTGGCCGCCTTGACCGATACCGGGTCTATGTCCGAACCGACGAAGCGCCAGCCGTATTCCCGCGTCCCCAGCAGCGGATAGATGCAGTTCGCCCCCATGCCGATATCCAGCACCCGCACACCCTTGCCGGTCGGCACCTCACCCGCACTCTCCGCCAGCAGATCCGCGACTCTATGCAAATAATCCACTCGCCCCGGGATCGGCGGGCAGAGGTAGCCTGGCGGCAGATCCCAATGCTGGATGCCATAGTGCAGCGCCAGCAGGGCACGGTTGAGCGCCTTGACGGCGGCAGGATCGGCAAAGTCGAGTGTCAGGGTGCCGTGCTCGTTGATGAACACGAAAGGCCGCAGCTCAGGGGTGCGCTGGCACAGAGCGTCGAAATCGTAGGGGGTCTGATGGCGATTGCGCGGGTGTAATCCGCTCTTGAGTTGCGTCTTCATGCTGGGCCTGCCGAGAGTCGAGGGGGCCACACTATAGAGAGTCGGGCACAGAAAGTCTAAACGGCGGCCATAAAAAACCGGGCTATCAGAGCCCGGTTCAAGTGAGGTTGGAGAAACAGTCCGTACTGCGAGCCGTTTGTCCAGCCTGACTCAGATTTCTATCCGGCGTGCTTGCCAGAACTTGCCGCGCCAGTAGGAGCTGTCCAACTTGGAGCGCGTCACCCCTGCCCGGGTGGAGGCATGGATGAATTCACCGTTGCCAACATAGATGCCCACATGATTCAGGCGTTTGCTTATCTTGAAGAAGACCAGATCCCCTTCCATCAGATCCCGCTTGGCGACCCGAGTGCCTTCATGGACCTGGGAGCGGGTATCTCGTGGCAACTCGATGCCGACGGCGTTGCGGAACACTTCACGGGCGAAGGCGGAACAATCGATACCGCGCTGACTGCTTCCTCCCATTCGGTAGGGAACACCACGCCACTCTTTATATACGGTCAGGATTTCGTTTACATCGGGTGTCTGCGAAGCTTCCGGTTCAATCACGGGTTCCATCATGGAAACTTCGATCTTGCTCGCGACCTCGGGCTGGGGTGCAGAAGCACAACCCACCATTCCGAGCGCGACCAGCAGTAGCATCAGGTGGCGCAATCCTTTATCCCCACTAAAAGAGTGAATCTTGTTAAAATGCAGCCCGAAAGGGCAATTTATAAGGCAACAGCACCCGACTATATCCAAGAATTCTATCGAGGCAAGCGAAAATCCCTATCGACCTCACATTTTTGCAAGTAAATGCACTGTTTTTCATAATTAATGTGATCATGCCCAAACAATATACAATCTCGAAAGCAGCCACTCCGGCCCGTGCAAACTGCTTTTTATCGCTGTTTTGACCTCTTTTTAAAGTGAAAAATTATGATCTCTGCGGATCTCTATTTGTTAAAACCGGCGTTAATCTGCCCAGAGCAGCTGAATACGCTGCCAGTCGAGCTTTCGCTGGAAGAACAGGATTATTGGCGGGGGATCCGGCAGCCAGGTCGCCAGCGGGAGTACCTGCTCGGCCGGGTGCTGCTGCGTCGACTGCTAGCCGATCGACTCCACTGCCGGCCCGACGAGCTAATGTTTTGCACCAATGTGCACGGCAAGCCGGCCCTGTGCAGCCACCAGTGGCAGTTCAATCTCAGCCACAGCGGTGACTGGCTGGTGCTCGCCCTCTGTGAGACGGGTCCGCTTGGGGTCGACATCGAGATGGGCCTGCGCCGACGCCAGACCCTGCCATTGGCAGAGCGTTTCTATGCCGAAAGCGAATACCAGTGGCTCCTCTCCCTGCCGGAACAGGCGCGAGAGTCGGCCTTCTATCGGCTCTGGTCACGCAAGGAGGCGGTGCTCAAGGCGCAGGGGAACGGGATTGCCGCCGGGCTCGATAAGGTGTGCTTCATGCCCGAGGAGGGATGGCGCCTCGACAACCGGCTCGATGAGCAGTCCTATCAGGTGCAGGACTGGCCACTGGGTAGCGGCTGGCTCAGCCTCGCCGCCCCCACCCTGAAGGTCAATGGCTACCAGCTGGACGCGCGCTTGAAATCCACCCCCCTTGGCCCCATGTTAATTCACACCATTTTTCGAGAGTCAGCCTCATGATCGTCGACATCAATCCCCAGAATTTTCACGCCGAGCTGATCGATGCGTCCATGAAGAAGCCGGTCGTCATCTATTTCCACGCTCCCCAAATGCCCGAATGCCAGGGCATGACCCCCCTGGTCGAGGCCCTGGTTGGTCCGGCCAATGCCCAGGTCACCCTGGCCAAGGTCGACATGAATGATCCCCAGCTGCAACCCCTGGCCAGCCAGCTGGGCCTGCGCGCCCTCCCCGCCCTGGTGCTGTTCCATCAGGGACGCCCGGATGAACAGGCCATTCTGGAAGGCCCGCAGGACGAGGCGACACTGAGACAATATTTCGCCGCCTTCGCCCCCAAAGAAGAAGAGCTGCTGCTGGAGCAAGGCAAGCAGGCGCTGGCCGAAGGGCAGGCCGATGTGGCCCATGCCTACCTCAGCAAGGCCCATCAGCTGGTGCCCAATCGCCACGACATCAGCCTGTGGCTGATCGAAGCTGCGCTGGATCTGAACCTGCTGGACGAGGCGCAAGCCTTGCTCGCAACCATCCCCATGGTGGCGCAGGAGGATCACTATCAGACCCTGAGCTCCCGCCTGGCGCTGGCGTTGCAAGCCACCGACAGCCCTGAGCTGCGCGCCCTTGAGCTGCGTCACGCCGAGCAACCTGATGATGGTCTGCTAGCACAGGAGCTGGCGGTGCAGTACAGCCAGGTCGGTCGGCAGGAAGAGGCCCTGGCCTTGCTGTTCAGCCTGCTCAAGCGCGACATGGCGTTTGGCGATGCCAAGAAGATCTATCTCGATATTTTGACCACCATGGGGGCACATCCGGTGGCGCAACAATACCGTCGCAAGTTGTACAGCCTGCTTTATTGATAAACCGAGATGAGAATATGGAGGTGATGCCGAGTGATCGGCATTGCCTTGTTAAGGCAAGAGAGAAAGAAACGCGGGAAATAACCAAATTTCAGGCAAAAAAAAATGGCGCATTAAAATGCGCCATTTTTTCGCATGGATTACTTCTTGTAGGAAGTAGCCATGTTGTCGATGCGCTGGTTAGCACGCATAGCTTCTTGATTTGCAGTTGCAACATCAGCAGCGATCTTGGACTGATCAGCACGAACAGCGCTAACATCTTGAGCCAGTTGGTCAACTTTGTTAGACAGATTCTGAACGGAAGTTTCCAGTTCGCTGGTGTTTGCACAACCGCCCAGCAGAGCGGACAGACCAACAACACCTACCAACAACATTTTTTTCATTTTTAAAGCTCCCTTTAACTCGCCAGACGTTTAGCAAGCGGCGTGATTATGGCACAAAAAAATCAGAGTTTGGATAGGCCCCATCACAGATAAATGCATTAAAACCCTCATTTTTTTTTAAACGTACACTTTTTGTGCAAACTTAAGTCAAAAACGAGTGCCCTGGATGAGGTTCGAACAAAGCGTAACCAAAAAATGTACTTATTTCAATTTCGTATGAAGCTCAGGCTGAACGTTCTGCCAACAATTGACGGTATTGGACCAGATCTTCAATAGTCAACACCGGCATCTGGTGCTTGCGACCAAACTCGACCAAGTCAGGCAGGCGAGCCATGGAGCCATCGGCCTTGGTCAGCTCGCACAAGACCCCGAACGGTTTGAGCCCCGCCAGCTGCATCAGATCGACAGTGGCTTCGGTATGGCCGCGACGAGTCAGCACGCCGCCGGTACGGGCACGCAGCGGGAAGACATGACCCGGGCGATGCAGATCGGACGGACGGGCACCGTCGGCAATAGCAGCTCGAATAGTGGTAATGCGATCGGCGGCAGAAACACCCGTGGTGACCCCTTGCGCCGCTTCTATGGTCACGGTGAAGGCGGTCTGATAGTGGCTGGAGTTCGCCTCTACCATCATGGGCAGCTCCAGCTGGCGGACTCGCTCGTCGGTCAGGCAGAGGCAGACGATGCCGGAGCACTCGCGGATCATCATGGCCATCTGTTCGTTGGTCATGTTTTCTGCGGCGAAGATGAGATCCCCTTCGTTCTCGCGGTCTTCATCATCGGCCACCAGCACGCCACGCCCGGCACGCAATGCGGCCAGTGCAGTTTCAACGCGGGCAATGGGATCACCAAATTCACTGAGTAGAGACTGATTCATGGTAAGACTCCTAAATAAGACAAGGACCAGAATCAGGGCATGGAAAGGCAGACAGCAGACAGAAGTAGGCATGCGGCAGCCAGCCCGCAAGGGCCTGACTGGCAAACTCTGTCTTATCCTCTTTCATCCGGACTATGACCGTCGGCTCCGGCATCTCACCGGATCTGCTGACCCCGACCAGAGACTGAACCCCGGTCGGGCGCTCGCGGGCTCCCCGAGTCAGATCGGGATACCGCCGGTGGGGAATTTCACCCCGCCCTGAGAATAAGCGCAGACAGCGTAAAGAAAAAAAGCGCGGGATACCAGCCTAAAACCCATCAAAGATTGAGAGTTCTCTTCACCAGTCCCCACCGGAGCCAAGTTGTGGCAAGGGCGCACGGCGCGCTGTCCTTTCTGATTTTGTTTGTGGCATATTGCCGAGAAAAGTACCCGAAAAATAACGAGCCTGACCACTGGCCAGAAGAAACACGCGACCCGAGCAGACTCAGGCGCCAACATCACAAACGGAATCATGACAGAGATGGAAAAGAAAATACTGCTGACGGATTGTCCCGACGCCAAGGGCCTCATCGCCAAGATCACCAACATCTGCTACAAGCATCAGCTCAACATCAACAAGAACGACGAGTTCGTGGATCACGAAAACGGCCGCTTCTTCATGCGCACCGAGCTGGAGGGTCGCTTCAACGACGAGACCCTGCTGGCGGATCTCGACGATGCCCTGCCGGTGGGGGCCCAGCGCCGCCTGGTCAAGGCAGGCAAGAAGCGGATCGTCATCCTGGTGACCAAGGAGACTCACTGCCTCGGCGACATCCTGATGAAGAATTACGCCGGCGCGCTGGACATGGACATAGTGGCGGTGATCGGCAACTACGACACCCTGGCCGAGCTCACCGGCAAGTTCGATATTCCCTTCCATGGCGTGAGTCATGAGGAGCTGAGCCGTACCGAGCACGAAGATCAGGTCCGCGCCATCATCGACAACTACCAGCCCGATTACGTGATCCTGGCCAAGTACATGCGGGTGCTGACCCCGAGCTTCGTGGCCGCCTATCCGCGCAAGCTCATCAACATCCACCACTCCTTCCTGCCCGCCTTCATCGGCGCCCGTCCCTATCGTCAGGCGTTCGATCGCGGGGTCAAGCTGATCGGCGCCACCGCCCACTTCGTCACCGACGATCTGGATGAAGGTCCCATCATAGAGCAGGACGTGATCCACGTCGGTCACACCTTCAGCGCCGATGACATGGCCAAGGCAGGGCGGGATGTGGAGAAATCGGTGCTGAGCCGGGCACTGGAGCTGGTACTGAACGAGCGGGTATTCGTCTACGGCAACAAGACTGTGGTCTTCAAGTCATAATCCCGTCACCAAAAAAGGCTCCCGAGGGAGCCTTTTTTTACACCTGCATTGTGTCTGCACTCATTGCAGCGGCAGGCCGTTGATGGTCACCATGCCCTTGTCGAGCTTGAACTCGGCTCCCAGCTGCGCCGGCTCGGCTTTGAGATAACCCTGCGCCGTGAACTGCGCCAGCATGGGATCCAGCTGCGGGACGGCCTTGCCCAGCTTGTCTCCCAGCTTGGCGTGCAGCAACCCGGACAGGGCATGCATGCCCTCGCTTCCCCCTTCACTGCCCATCAGCTGCGCCAGCGAGGTCGGTGCCAGCTTGGCCTCTCCCGTCATGCTGACGGGTTCGCCATTGAGCTTGGCACTGAGCTCGCTCAGCTGCAGGGTCGCGCCCCGTTGCAGCATCTTGTCCAGCGCCTGTTGAAGGGAGGCTTCATCCAGCTGCTGGCCACTGGCCGCTTGCAGCTCCTGATACCCTTCCAGATCCAGCCCTTTCAGATCCAGGTTCAGCTTGCCCTCGGTCACGGCCAGCTTGTCGCTCTCATTCTCCAGGCTGAGATTCGCGACCTTCACCTGATAGTTGCTGGAGATAGTCTGGGCATCATCCCCCGACAGCTGGGTCGAGGTGGTCAGCCCCTGCAGCGCGATCTTGGCACTCTCCGGCAGCGTCAGGGAGAAGGCCGACAGGGTTGCATCGCTGCGAGGAGAGAGCCAGACACCGCTGATCTCGGCCAGATCGGCGCTGCCCTTGAAATCCGCCAGCACCATGTCCATCTTGCTCTGGGCATCGTGCAAGGTGACGCCCTGCCACTGGAAGCTCATGTGGCCGTTGCCCTTCATATCGCCGCTGTAAGTACCGTTCATGGGCAAGAAGCTTATCTCGTTCATCCCCTCCTTGACCTTGAAGTCACTCAGCCAGAAGCGAGCGCTCTGGCTCTGGGTCAAGAGGCTGCTGGCCGATTCGAGGCCAAGCTGCCACTGCTGCATGCCAAGGGCGGTGAAGACGGGGGCCAGCGTCCCCTTGCCGGTATCGAGCAGCAAATGGCTCTTGATATAGAAGGGCAGTATACGGTTGTTGCTGTTGAGCTCCATTTCGATGGGCTCGCTCCCCGCCAATTGGGGATCCAGGCTCGCCATCGCCTGGGGTGTCACCACCACCTTGAGCACACCGTCACGGGTAAACAGGTTTTCACTGGAGGGGATCCAGCTCAGCTCGATGCCACTGTCCTGCTTCACCTTGGCGATCTCCTCGGCGAGGATCCGATCGAAGGTTTGTCCGGTATACCAGCAGGCTCCCAGCCCGCCCACCACCAATGCCGCACCCACGGCCAGGGCTAGTTTCTTTTTCATCGCGATTCTCTCTTCCTCATTCCCAATGGCGGGCGTATTGGCGCACTCTAAGGGGCAGACGGGGACACAGGCAAGCCCCTTACCGGTCAGGGGCCCATTATCTGCACTCGCTGCCGTATTTATAGCAAGGGGCTGAACAGGTAGAAGATGTTCTCCAGCAGCTTCTTGTACCAGGGGCGGGCCCGCCACTGGGCGAGCGACATGGGGGTGGCCTCCAGCATGTAGCCCTGCACCAGCTGGTTCATCTCGGCGACAAACACAGGGTTGTCGATGAGCAGGGTCACCTCGAAGTTGAGCCACAGACTGCGCCTGTCGAGATTGACCGTCCCCACCAGGGCAAAGTCGTCATCCACCAGCACGCTCTTGGTGTGCAGCAGGCCG
Source organism: Aeromonas lusitana (assembly GCF_002812985.1). Classification (GTDB taxonomy): domain Bacteria; phylum Pseudomonadota; class Gammaproteobacteria; order Enterobacterales; family Aeromonadaceae; genus Aeromonas; species Aeromonas lusitana. Next base: position 16,911 of record NZ_PGCP01000018.1, on the reverse strand, counting down.
GCATCGTAGCGATAGATCTCGACCCCGGATTCGAGCAACTCCTCCATAAAGGCGTTGCAGGCATGGTTCGCCATCAGGGAGTCGTTGCGCGCAGGCAACACCAGTTGCACCAATACGCCACGGGCAGCCGCGGAGGAGAGCGCCGCCGCCAAGGGATCGTCCGGCACGAAATAAGGCGTGGTCAACACCAGATGGTGGCGCGCCTGATAGATGGCCAGCAGCAAGCTCTGCTGGATGCAGTCACCACCGACGAAGGGGCCGGAGGGAATGAGCTGGGCGCGGTAGTTGGTCTGGGGCCAGGCTTCGGGTTCGTGCTGCAGGCTGTCGAGCAGCCGCTCCCCCGTCTCCATCTCCCAGTCCGAGACGAAGGTGGACCACATCAGCGGCACTACGGGCCCCTGCACCCGGATCATGATGTCGACCCACTGGCCGACCCCGGCGTCCTGTTTGAAGAAGCGGGGGTCCACCATGTTCATGGAGCCCGTGTACCCCACCCTGTCATCGATCACCACCAGCTTGCGGTGCATGCGCAGGTCCTGGCGCTGGAACGGGATACGCCAGGCCCCGACCGGCAGCACCTCCACCAGCTTGACCCCGGCCTTGCGCAGCCGCTTGGGCCAAGTCGAGCGGAAGAAGGCCTTGCTGCCGATGGAGTCGAGCAACACACGACAATCCACGCCGCGCTGCGCCACCTCGATCAGAGCCTCCCCCACAGCGTCCGCATGGCCGCCCGGGTGCCAGATGTAGAACTCCAGATAGCAGGATTGGGAAGAGTGGCGGATGTCGCGCACTATCTCCTGCAAGATGTCATCCGGCTTGTGCAGCAAGGTCATCCGGTTGCCGGAGAGCATGGGCATGGCCAGCCGTCCCTGGATGAGATCGTGCAGCGGCCGTGCCTTGCTGCTCACCTCGCAGCAGTGCTGGGGGAAGAGACGCGCCAGCTGGCGGATCCAGATGGCGTAAGGGCGATACATGGCCTGGGCCCGCTCAGCCCGCTTGCGACCCAGCCTGATCTCGCCAAACAGCACGTAGAAGCCGACCCCGGCAAAGGGGATGGCATAGATGAGGGCCAGCCAGGCCAATGAGACTCCGATGGGACGTCGCTTCATCACCACCCGCAGTGACACCCCCGCCACGATCACGGTGTGAAAGAAGAGCAGCAACCAGCCGAGAAAGCGGGAGAACAGCAGATGAATGTCGTATTCCAGACCGTCGAGCAAGGTGGCTCCTTGATGTCATGGTGAAATAGAGTGGGCAGATCCCACGGGGCCAGAATGGTATGCTGAGGGACAAACCCATTCTATCAGGTCGTTAGCATGATCCTGCAATCTATGCTGTTGAGTCTGGCCATGCTAGGTCAAGGCTCATATGACATCAATGAGCAACAGATAAATCAATACCTGCAATCCCAGGTCCAAGTGGATAAACAGCTGGAATTGCCCGGCATCATCAAGGCTCATATCCAGCTCGAGCAGAGCGATGTGCAGATCGGGCGCCAGGCACCGGACACGGCCCGGGTGTTTGGCAAGGGCAAGCTCAAAGTCGCCCTGCCGGATAATACCGAGTACGACGCCCTGCTGAACATGACCTATGAGGCCAGGCCCCGCTATGACAAGGCCCAGAGCGCGCTGTTTCTCGATAACATGAAGCTGATTGACTACAAGCTGGAGCCGGCGGCGGCGGAGCAGAAGTTTGGCTTCATGCTGAGGATGCTGCTTCAGAGCATGGAGAAGCGGCTGGAGACCCAGCCCGTCTACAAGCTGGATGACAAGGATCCCAACCAGGCTTGGCTCAAGGAGAATCTGCTGGGGGTGGAGCTGTCACCGGGCAAGATCCACCTGCTGACCAAGCCCCAATGAGTCAGTTGTAAATCGTGGGCGTGGCCTGACGCACCAGCAGCTCGATCTGGTAACCCTGTTCGCGCTGCTGGTGATAGAGGGTATGAAGCGGCCCATCCAGCTCGTGCAAGGAGAGATGGGCAAACCCCGCCTTGAGGTAGAACGGCTTCTCGAACGGCAGTGCATGGCAGACCACGGGCTTGTCCAGCAGGTCGTGGCAGGCACGCTGCAACAGACGAGAGCCCAGCCCCAATGACTGGTAATGAGGCAGCAGCCGAAAACCGCACAGATGGTAGTAATCCTGCTCATCGCGCAGGCGCACGGCGCCCACCAGCCAGTGAGCGTCGCGCACCACGAAGATCCGCTCGGCCAGGTCCGGCACATAGTGGGAAAAGGTCGTCTCGTAATAGTCCCTGATCAGGGAAAGATCCGCGTCGCAGTACTCTTCGAACGTGAGCTCCATCGCCCGCCGGTTGATCACACCCATGTCACTCTCGGCCACTCAGGCCCTCTCTTTTTTGCCTTTATTGTCCGATATTGCCTTACAGATCGGACCAGTTTGATGCATACAACAAAATAACACGCTTTTAACTTACAAAGAAGCCAATAGCCTGATGCCCATCACATTGTCACCTCGCCTTTTGGTGAGGAGTGGGTCAATCGGCCTCTTCATTGCCATGGCAGCCTGGATCATCCTACTCGCTTTACGGATCTATGCCATAGATGGGATCACAAGACTTTGATTTAGAATGGGAAAACATTAACGTAAATATTAATTAACAACCATTCCTATTATCAGCCCCCAAATAAAGATTCGTTCGAGTAGCAATTACTGCTTTTCCTTCTAGGGTAAGACCTTGGCATAGCCAGCGCTGTCGTGGCCAACACGGGAGTCATCCCGCCCGCATCTCAGGATGCCAAGTCACCAGGAGAAGAGCATGTTCAAGACGACCTCCCCCTTACTGATGCTGATGTTCCCCACCCTCGCCCTGACCGGGGATCTGCATGCCCCGTCCGCCCCTTATCAGTTCAGCAGCACGCAGCTGAGGGCGGACCATCGCCAGCACTTACCACTGGATGAGGCCCATTTCGTCTATGGCGAGGCCGCCATGGCGTTCGATCTGCACGATTTTCTGCTGCAGCAGGCACCGCATCTGCTGCCAAAGGAGGAGGTCATACTGCACTGGAGCGGCATCACCAGCCTCAACCCCCAGCTGCTGCTGGCGCTGATGGAAGCCGATAGCCAGCTCATCTCGGCACCGTCCAAACAGGCCATGGCGGCCCCCTTCGCCCAGCGGGTCAAGGCGCGAGGCTTTGACAAGCAGCTGGAACAGATGGCGCGCCAGCTCTCGGATCGCTTCTATCAGGCCAAGCACCAGCAGCAAGGCAAGCAATTGGCTCCCGCCCTCCCCCGCGACGATGCCCATCGCCTCGCCCTCGCCAGCCTGCTGGGTGAGCAGGAGCAGCAACAACTGACCGAGCAGTGGCGAACCCTGTTTGGGACCGATGCCCTGACCCGGGCCAGAGCATCGGCTGCCGCCGCCCCCTCCCCATTGGCCGCCGGCCAGTTCCAGCTGCCCTGGCGGCAGGGTTACAGCTGGAAGGTCAACGGCGCCCACTCCCACAGCGGCTCCGGCTACCCCTACTCCTCCATCGATGTCTCCTATGACTGGCCGGGCTGGGGCGGCGCCACCTACACGGTCACCGCCGCCAACAGCGGCACAGTCACCGTCTTCTCCCACTGCCAGCTCAGGATCACCGCTCCCAACGGCTGGGCCACCAACTACTACCACATGAGCGGTATCTCGGTGCGCAGTGGCGATTATGTGAATGCAGACAGCCCCATCGGCACCTATGCCAGCAACCGCAACGACGCCCTGTGCGAGGGGGGCTCCTCCACGGGCCCACACCTGCACTTCTCCCTGCTGCGTAACGGCGTCTATCAATCCCTGCAAGGGCAGCGCCTGAGCAGCTACGGGATCAATGTGGGCACCAGCAACTACGACGACAACTGCAACCGTTTCTGGCTGCAAAACAGCCGCAACAACCAGAAGGTCTGCGCCTGGCAGCCGGTCTACAACCATGGGCTCGACTAGCCAGCAGGTAACAGAAAAGACAGTAACGACAAGAGCTGGGTGGTTTTATGCAAGCCGTCACAAGTCCGTACGAGCCAGCTTGAGGATGCTCACAAAATCGCCGTGCCCTGATTGCCGTCAGCAAAGGCCAATGTGAGGCTCTGGGTGCCCATTCGGGCACCCAAACAAGGACAGACAATAATGAAAAACACAGCGGGAATACTGGCGATCGCAGGCATGCTGATCGCCCCACTGGCGCACGCCGACGTCATACTGCACGCCTTCAACTGGAAATACAGCGAGGTCACCGCCAAGGCCGACCTCATCAAGGGAGCGGGATACAAGCAGGTACTCATCTCGCCGCCCCTCAAGTCTTCGGGCAACGAGTGGTGGGCCCGTTATCAGCCCCAGGATCTGCGACTCGTCGACAGTCCGCTGGGCAACAAGCAGGATCTTGAGCAGCTGATCGCCGCCATGCAGGCCCGCGGCATCGCCGTCTATGCGGATGTGGTGCTCAACCACATGGCCAACGAGAGCTGGAAGCGCAACGACCTCAACTATCCTGGCACTGAACTGCTAGGACAATACGCTGCCAACCCTGATTACTACAGCAGACAACGACTGTTTGGTGACCTGGGGCAGAATTTACTGTCGGCGTCCGATTTCCACCCCGAGGGCTGCATCACCGATTGGAGCGATCCCGGCCATGTCCAGTACTGGCGCCTGTGTGGCGGCGCCGGCGACAAGGGGCTGCCGGATCTTGACCCCAACAACTGGGTGGTGAGCCAGCAACAAGCCTATCTCAAGGCGCTCAAGGGGATGGGGATCAAGGGCTTTCGGGTCGATGCGGTCAAGCACATGAGCGATTACCAGATCAACGCCGTGTTCACCCCCGAGATCAAGCAGGGCATGCACGTGTTTGGGGAGGTCATCACCACGGGGGGCGCCGGCAGCACGGATTACGAGCGCTTCCTCAAGCCCTACCTCGACAACAGCGGCCAGGGTGCCTATGACTTCCCGCTGTTCGCCTCCCTGCGCGGGGCGCTTGGCTATGGCGGCAGCATGAACCAGCTGGCGGATCCCGGCGCCTACGGCCAGGCCCTGCCGGGCAACCGGGCGGTCACCTTCGCCATCACCCACGACATCCCCACCAACGACGGCTTCCGCTACCAGATCCTGAACCAGACCGACGAGAAGCTGGCCTATGCCTATCTGCTCGGCCGGGATGGCGGCTCCCCCCTGGTCTATTCGGATCATGGCGAGACCCAGGACAAGGACGGCCTGCGCTGGCAGGACTACTACCTGAGAAGCGATCTCAAGGGGATGATCCGCTTCCACAACGCCGTGCAGGGTCAGCCCATGCAGCTCATCGGCAGCGGCGACTGCTTCGTGCTGTTCAAACGCGGCAAGCAGGGGCTGGTCGGCGTCAACAAGTGTGACTACGAGCAGGAGTACTGGCTCGACACCGCCAAGTTCGAGCTGAACTGGTATCGCAACTACAAGGACGTGCTGGATCAAAGTGCCGTCATCAATGTGCAGAGCCAGTGGGTGCGGGTCGCCATGCCGGCGCGCAGCGCCCGCCTCTGGCTGCTGGAATAAGCAGGCAAGTACTTGCCCGGGGCCGCCATCGCGCGGCCTCATTTTTTCGCGGCGTCCCCCACGGCGGGCTTGTTCTGCCTCGCCCCTGATGCTTTACTCAACGGGCGTCCAAGGCTTAAGGAGCAAGCCGTTGAAAGCATGGATCTTGCTGGGAGCCCTTCCCCTGATTTCCCTCTCTGTCTGGGGCCAGATGCCATCACCGGCCGAGGTGATGATCCTGACGACGGAGACCCCCCCCGCCATCACGGCCAAACCCGTGACCATAACGAAACCTGAGCCCGCCACCGTATCAGCCCCGGATCCCGAGCCTGAACTGGCCAAGACATCGGCGCCGCGCCAGATCCAGGTCTACAAGTCGGTGCAGAAGAACGGGGTCGTCCGCTACTCCGACATCATGCCGGATCAGGGCCACTACGAGCTCTTGCTGTTCAACGACTGCTACGCCTGCGATCCCGACTCCAAGGTCAACTGGCGCACCACTGGCCTCTTCCTCTACGACTACGCCAGCACCATCAAGGCGGCGGCCAAAACCTACAGCGTGGATCCCGCCCTCATCCGGGCACTTATTCACGCCGAATCCGCCTTCAACCCGCTGGCAGTCTCCCGCAAGGGGGCCATGGGACTGACCCAGTTGATGCCGGCCACCGCCCGCGAGCTCGGGGTCGGCAACGCCCTGCTGGCGGAGCAGAACATCTTCGGCGGGGTGAAATACCTGGCGGGCCTGCTCAAGCAGTACGACGGCAATATCTCTTTGGCCACCGCCGCCTATAACGCCGGCGCCGGCGCCGTGCAAAAACATGGCGGCATCCCGCCTTACGCCGAGACTCGCGCCTATGTGGAGCGGGTCAAGCTGCTGCACCAGCGCTACCGGGATATGTTGCACGCGCGGGGCCTGTAAGACATTCGCAAGCGGCAAGCCCGGCGCCATCCCTTCCACGAATGAAGACCCGCGCCTATGTGGGGCAGGTGCCCTAACTGTCCCGTATTCTCTGTGCTCTCCGTGGTCTGTCACGGCCTGCCCGATTTTCACTGCCCCAGAAAAACAAAACACGCCCGAGGGCGTGTCGATAGCACACGTTGACTGCGCAACGGCTTATTCCTTCGTGGCAAGCACGCGATAGGCCAAAGCACCCAGAATGCCACCGACAATCGGAGCCACCCAGAACAGCCACAGCTGGCCGATGGCCCAGTCGCCGACAAAGAGGGCAACCCCTGTGCTGCGCGCCGGGTTGACCGAAGTGTTGGTCACCGGGATGCTGATGAGGTGGATCAGGGTCAGGCACAGGCCGATGGCGATGGGGGCAAAACCGGCCGGTGCACGGCTGTCGGTGGCGCCCATTATGACGAACAGGAAGAAGCCGGTCATCACCACTTCACACACCAGAGCCGCCAGCAGGCTGTAACCACCGGGGGAGTGCTCGCCATAGCCGTTGGAGGCAAAACCGGCGCTCAAATCGAAACCGGCCTGGCCGCTTGCAATCACATAGAGCACGGCCGCCGCCGCTATACCACCCAGCACCTGGGAGACGATGTAGGGCAGCACGTTGGCGGCCGGGAAGCGGCCACCGGCCCACAGACCGACGGTGACGGCCGGGTTCAGGTGGCAACCTGAAATATGGCCGATGGCATAGGCCATGGTCAGCACGGTCAGGCCGAAGGCCAGGGCCACGCCCAGCAGACCAATCCCCACGTTCGGGAAAGCGGCGGCCAGCACGGCGCTGCCGCAGCCCCCCAGCACCAGCCAGAAGGTGCCCATAAACTCAGCTGCAAAAGGTTTCACTTCACAAATCTCCGATGATGACAGGACATGAGCACAGGCTCATACGGACACTGCTTTTCAGCAGGGGCACCATTATGGGAGCGGAGAATGGGAAGTCGAAGGGAAGCTGAACGCTCAAAAAATGTGACATGAGTCACAAGTGATTGATTAATGGGAATGAATACCGCCAATCCAAGCCCTTGTTCGCAAAGAGATTCTGGATGGGGTGCGACAGATAGTGACTCTATAGGGGGATGGCGCCGGAGCGACGCCGCGAGAGGGCTGCGCCTCCCGCAACATCAGGCTTAGCGATAGCGGCCGCGGGCTGAACCCGTCACCCGCCCGGCCATCCTGATCAGGCTCTGGTGGGTATGGAAGTGACAGAGCGCCACCCCGAGCGCATCCGCCGCATCCGCCTGAGGGGTGGCCGACAGCTTGAGCAGATGGGTCACCATGTGCTGCACCTGCTCCTTGGCGGCGCCGCCCGTGCCCACCACCGCCTGCTTGATCTGGGTCGCCGAGTATTCGCTGACCGGCAGCAGGGCGTTGACCGCCGCCACGATGGCGCTGCCCCTGGCCTGACCGAGCTTCAGGGCCGAATCCGCGTTGCGCGCCATAAAGACTCGCTCGATGGCGAATTCGTCCGGTTTGAACTGAGTGATGATCTCGCTCACCCCGTCGTAGACTTGCTTGAGGCGTGACGGCAGCTCGCCCAGATCGGTGCGGATACAGCCCGAGCCCAGGTACTCCGCCTTGCCGGAGACGATGCGGATGACGCCGTAGCCGGTGATCCGCGAACCCGGATCTATCCCTAGAATAATGCTCATGCCTGCTCCGCCTGACTCGGCGGGAGGCGGCTCACGCCGTCATCGCCGGTGATCCGGGAGCCCGGATGGATGCCCAAAATAATGCTCATAGACTCGCTGCTGTGCTTAACGCTGTGACTGCCGCCAAGATAGCAAACAAGCCGGCGCTTGGCTCGCACGGCGGGCACCCACCCCTGCCGACTGCGCAGGGATCCGTCATCCTGTACAGTGCTCTGGCCATTCCTTCGCCTATCCGGCCCACAAGAACAGACGCGGCAGGCCCCAGACAGGGCTTATTCCCCCGCCAGGGCCACCAGTCGTTCAGCCAAGTGATGGCTCTGCAGATAGCTCTCAATCAGCGCCCCATCGGCGCGGCCCGCCTCTATCTGCCCATACCAGTGATCGAGCATAGCCACGAAGCCCCGGCTCGCCAGCACTGGCTGCCAGTCGTCCGGTGCCAGGGTCTGCTGGGCTTTGTCCCGCGCAAGGGTGCCACGAGTGCAGTTCTCGATATGCAGGGAGAGGTTGTCGCCATAGGCGTCGATGCGCTCCTCGGTGATGCCGGCGCTGCGATTCATGCTGCCGCTCACCGCCGTCTGCCCGCTCTGCCAGGCCACACTCACTCCGGCCAGCAGCTCGGGCTGCTGGGTACTGCGCCTCAGCACCGCATGAAGATCCCCACTCGGAGCACCGCCATAGAAGCAGAGGCTGTCGAGCACATGGATGCAGTCGTCGAACAGGAACTGGCGCGACAACCCTGGCAGGGCATGCCTGTGTTTCTGCCAATGGAGCTCGGTAAGCGGCTCGCCACGGGCCGCGCTCATGGCGGGCAGATAGCGGCGGTTGAAGCCCACAAACAGCGGGCAATCCTTAGCGATGGCGAGATTGGCTAGCGCCTCCACCTCGGCGTAATCAAAGCAGAGCGGCTTGTCGACAAAGGTGGGAATACCCGCTTGCAGGCACTGGCGGGCCAGCGCGAAGTGCACAGCAGTGGCGGCGTGGATCATCACGGCGTCCGGGCGGCTCTCGAGCAGCGCCTCCACCTCGGTGAAGCACTCGACAATGCGGTACTGGCGGGCCAATTTGCCGAGCACCTCTGGGCTGCGGGTACAGAGCAGCGGGGTGACCCGCTCGTCGCTCGCGAGCAGCGGCAGATAAGCCTTCTGGGCGATATCACCTAGGCCGATCAGGGCAATGCGCATGGGAACTCCTTGTCATGAGTGCGATGGCACAGGGTAACATCTCACTCGCACCGGGCACATCCGATGGACTGCACGCAGGCCTCGTCAGGTGGGGGAGTTTCCTTGCTGGCTCCATCTGGCTAAGATGCCAGCTTCACGCGATACGCTATCAAGGAAGAACATGAGCAATTCGACCCTTCACTCTCTGTTTCGCTACAAGGCCTGGGCCGACGGCGAACTGCTGGATGCCCTCGCCACCCAGGACCCGCAGCAAGATCCCGAGGCACACCACAATGCCCTTCGCATCTTCAACCATATCCATGTTGTCGATGCCATCTTCAAGGGCAATCTGCTGGGGGAACCCCACGGCTTCAGTGCCACCAATACTCCCGAGACGCCGACCCTGGCGGCGCTGCGCAGTGCCATCGGCACACTGGATGCCTGGTATCTGGATTACGTTGCGAGCCTGAGTCAAGCAGATGGCGAGGCCCTGCTCTCGTTCAACTTTGTGGACGGGGACAGGGGGCAGATGAGCCGCGAGGAAATGCTGCTGCATCTGGTGACTCACGGTGGTTATCACAGGGGGGCTATCGGGCGAATCTTGGTGCAGTGCAGCATTACGCCGCCGCGCGATACCCTGACCACCTTCCTGCATCGCAGCGAACCCGAACGCCGCGGCGGCTAAGCAACAAACAAAACAAGGGCGGCCCATGTCGCCCTCTACTCTGGAGATTTGGCCTGCACCCTGACATCCAGCCACTTGCCCACCCTGGCACCCAGCTCGGAGCAGACCAGCGCCGTCACTGCGGCCCAGAGCATCTGGCTGCCATCAAAGCCCGCCTGCTTTTCAAACAAGATTGGCACCAGCAAATTGAAGCCAATGATCCCGAGCAGCAGCCCAAGGCCGCTGCCCACCTTCTCCCCGCGGGATCGCACTTTTAACGCCATTTGATTGCTCCTGTTGGAGTGAGATAAAGGGGCACCTATCACTCCTGCCGACATACCCGGCAAGATAACAAAGCATCCTCCAATGGGGACAGCCATCTTTTGGGGTGATGAAAATAGCCACATATGCCCTTTCAAATCCATTTGCTGATCTAGTTCAAAAAACTATGAGATTCTGATGGGTTACATCATTTTAAGGCTCGCGCAGGCAGTTTAATTTCGCTTACCATAGCCGTCCAGAACCTGTTTAACTTTGATGGGTTACTGCCAGCGCGGGTAATGGAGCATATTGGAAGCTGTAATCCACGAACGGTAGCGTGAGATTAGGTAGCGCAACGCCTTGCTCAGGAAGGCGGGTGCCCCATATATGTTTTTGTGGGTGAAGCAAGATTGTTTTTAAATAATAAACCAGCGTTCCTCGGATAACTTCATTCACCAACTAAAGACTCTACAATCAGATACTACAAATGAAGCGAGCTTGCAAGTCGACTAACAATACGCTAAAAACGCCCATTTCATTCACTGGGGCGGCGTGACGCAGCCCCTTAGCTTAAATGTGAAAAATACCCAAGGGATATTGTATGAAAATCCGTAATTTTTTGGTGTCACTACCGCTAGTATTTATTTCGACTGGGTGCAGTACTATAAATTACACTGAGCCTAAAACTGGTGATCTATCACGAGTTCGTTTCGCCACAAACGAAACTGCTGTGATAGTTATACGAGCCTATGAAACTACAGAATGCACTAGTGAAACTGAATGGATGCGACTAAGAAACGGTATGTTAATAAACAGCAGTCCAAAATCTCTAGGAATACCATTACAGAATTACAATAGGAATGCATTTAAAGAATTTTACATCTCATCTAATACAGAGAAAGTTGTTATGTTTGTCGGTACATCTTCAACAGGCAATAAATTGTTTTCATGTGGAGTTCCGTTAAACTTGAAGTTTTTGGAAAAGAATAAAGATTATGAGTTATTTTACCAACTTGATGTTAATAGCTGTTCAGTAACAGCAAGTGAAATTCAAAAGTCGCCTTCAGGTGAAATCATTAAAAAGAAATTAAAAGATTACTCAAATAGTCAAGAAGGGTTTGGTGAGGCGTGCGTGGCATTATTTAAAAAGCAGCGATTGTATTAATATTCACAGGTCTTTCCATACTCTGGAACACCCATCTCATTCTATAGCCGTATACAGTATCTAGATAATTTTGGTGAGTGTTCCATTTCATCCTAAATGTTGTCTTCTAACATGGTTAATGAATGATTAACCTTGGCATAGAAAATATATGTGCCCTAGTTAAGGGGGTATCGAAACACCAAATAATATTAGTAGTGTCGTTTAAATCACACTGATGCTGCCGGCACTTGGAGGACTAGCATAGCTAAAAAATTTAAAGTAAGTCAATATGTAATCAAACATCTTATTTGAACTGTAGCTTCAACAAAACATTGCCATATATAATTCTCTTTCCATTATTTCATAAAAATTGATGGCAACGACTTGTTACTTCCAGTTCAGCGTAAACCGCTCTCTTAAAATAGCATGACTAGCATAATAAAATTGGGGGGAAGTTTTGAATTTTAGGGTTATTAAGTGGAATTCGATCGGCACTTTTGGTACCTTTCTGATCGCATTAACGGCATTTTTTAGGCCAGACATAGAAGCACTAATAAAGTGGTAATAATGTCGTCGCAACACTTACACATGAATTTGTATTTAATCATCGCATCGGTGTTTTATGGGTATTACCTTGGATTGGCATTAAAAATGAAGGTGCTAAAAGCATAGATATTCGTGAAATTCCTATCTATCTATCTATCTATCTATCTATCTATCTATCTATCTATCTATCTATCTATCTATCTATCTATCTATCTATATTATAAATCCTGACAGAAAAGTTATTAAGCTCATGGGTTACTCATACATTAATCGTGCTTTTGGCGATGCTGATTACTTCCCCTGGACAACACTTACTCTTAAGCCTGACCAACGTTGGGTTGATAGAATTAATTTTCGCGAATCACTAGATCAAATATCAGAAGAGAAGTTTCGCTCAATTATTGCCGAATTAGGAGAGCATTGGGGAGGACTAGATTTACAGACCTTCCTTGAAAGTATCACAGGTAAGATGACGATAAGAAATGATAATAACAAGCTATTACATGAGTCTAAAAATTCTTCAAAGAAAACTTTAAACTTACACATGGCCATTATGAAATGTTACTTGTTTTAAAATCAGATGAAAATTAAATAATAACAAGTTATGCATATGAACTGACACTATTTGAAAGCACTATTAGCTCTTTAGAAAAAAGAGTTGATGATTATTTTAACTCATCAAAATCACTCTTTGATGGATCACTTCTTACATCAATACCCCTCATTCCTATTGAGAGTAAAAGTGAGATAAACGAAATAATTAAATACATCAATCCATGACTTAACAAGGAAAATATATTCACATTAACTTCAGTGAAATGTAGCTTATTAGTTGTGGTATTTATTTTCATATTTGTATTTACTAATAAAAAGGCAACCATCCGGTCGCCTTTTTATTTCTATCGCTTTCCAATCAGGAAAACTCACCGCGCCGGTCGCTTGGCTGCCCCGCCTTTTGCTGAGGGCTTGCCACCCTGGGCTGCCGGTTTGGCGGTGCCAGCACGGCTGGGCGCCTTGCCATTTTGGGCAGGTTTACCCTGTCCGGCCGCTTTGCCCTGACCAGCACCTTGGGCTGAGGGTTTGCCGCTGGCACCCGTTCCTTTACCAAACGGACTACCAACCGGTTTGCCGCTACCCGCCTTGCCGCCCTTGTTGGCTGGAGCTTCGCTACGAGCCCCCTTATTGCCTTGCGAGGCGGCAGCTGAGGTGCCCTGTGCGGCAGCACCTTTACCCGCAACAGCAGCGCCTTTACCGGCAGCAGCCTTGCCAGCCCCATTGCTGCGCTGATGGGTGATGGCACTGTGTCGGGTCAACGCAGGCTTGAGGCCCTTGTTGCGGCTGCGCTCGGCCTTGGCCTCGCCGCGCCCTTCCGGCGGCACCAGGCAGTCGGGGCCATTGCCGATAAGGTAGCCCTTGCCCATTTCCTGCAGGGCTTCGCGGATCATGGGCCAGCCAGCCGGATCGTGATAGCGCAGCAGCGCCTTGTGCAGGCGACGACGGCGCTCACCCTTGACCACGAACACGTCCCCGCCCTGGCGGCTCACCTTGTTGAGGGGGTTTTTCTCGGTGTAATACATGGTGGTGGCGTTCGCGAGCGGCGACGGGTAGAAGTTCTGTACCTGATCGAGCTTGAAGCGGTTCGTTTTTACCCAGAGCGCCATGTTCACCATGTCCTCATCAGTCGTGCCCGGATGGGCCGAGATGAAGTAGGGGATCAGGTACTGCTGCTTGCCCGCCTCTTTGGAATACTTGTCGAACAGCTCCTTGAAGCTGTAGTAGCTGCCCATGCCCGGCTTCATCATCTTGGAGAGCGGCCCCTCCTCGGTGTGCTCCGGCGCGATCTTGAGGTAGCCGCCGACGTGATACTTGGCCAGCTCCTTGATGTAGCGCGGATCTTCCACCGCGATGTCATAGCGCACCCCGGAGGCGATCAAAATCTTCTTGATGCCCTTCACATCCCGCGCCTTGCGATAGAGGTCGATGGTCGGGGTATGGTCGGTGTCCATGTGCGGGCAGATGGTCGGCCAGACGCAGGAGGCGCGACGGCAGGTCTGCTCGGCCTTGGGGCTCTTGCAACGCAGCTTGTACATGTTGGCGGTGGGGCCGCCGAGATCCGAGATGACGCCGGTAAAGCCCGGCACCTTGTCGCGGATCTCTTCGATTTCTTTGATGATCGACTCTTCCGAGCGGCTCTGGATGATGCGCCCTTCGTGCTCCGTGATGGAGCAGAAGGAGCAGCCGCCGAAGCAGCCACGCATGATGTTGACCGAGGTCTTGATCATCTCGTAGGCCGGGATCTTCTCGTTGCCATAGGCCGGGTGCGGCACCCGCTGGTACGGCAGGCCGAACACGCCATCCATCTCGTCGGTCTCGAGCGGGAAGGCTGGCGGGTTGACCCAGATGATGCGATCGCCGTGGGCCTGGGAGAGCGCGCGGGCGCAGCCGGGGTTGGTCTCGTGGTGCAGGATGCGCGACGCATGGGCGTAGAGCACCTTGTCCTCTTTTACCCGCTCGAACGCCGGCAGCTTCACATAGGTTTTCTCCCAAGGCTTCTGCTTGGGCGGCTGCACCAGCACGGGCTTGGCTTCCTGCTCCACCGGCGCAGTCCCTTCGTCGTCCGAGCAGGGCGCCCCTTCCATATAGGGATTCATGATGGGATCGATGCGGCCGATCTGATCCAGCTTGCTGGAATCCACCCCGCGCCACTCCGGCAGCGGCTCCTTGCGGATCACTGCGGTGCCACGGATGTCCTGCATGGTCTCCATGGTCTCGCCATTGGCGATGCGGTGCGCCACCTCGATCAGCGGCCGCTCGGCGTTGCCGTAGATGAGGATGTCGGCCTTGGCGTCGATCAGGATGGAGCGGCGTATGGTCTCGGACCAGTAGTCGTAGTGAGCGATACGGCGCAGGGACGCCTCTATGCCGCCGATGACCACAGGGACCTCCTTGAAGGCCTCCTTGCAGCGCTGGGTATAGACCAGGGTCGCTCTGTCCGGCCGCTTGCCGCCCACGTCGCCGGGGGTGTAGGCGTCGTCGTGGCGCAGCTTCTTGTCCGAGGTGTAGCGGTTGATCATGGAGTCCATGTTGCCCGCAGTCACCCCGTAGAAGAGGTTCGGCTTGCCCAGACGCATAAAGTCATCCTTCGATGACCAGTCCGGCTGGGCGATGATGCCGACCCGAAAGCCCTGGGATTCCAGCATGCGGCCGATGACCGCCATGCCGAAGCTCGGGTGATCCACATAGGCGTCGCCGGTCACCAGCACGATGTCGCAGCTGTCCCAGCCGAGCTTGTCCATCTCCTTGCGAGACATGGGCAAGAAGGGCGCCGTGCCGTAGCACTCGGCCCAGTAGCGGGGATAGGAGAAGAGAGGGGTAACCGGCTGCATTTTGAACACCTGGAACAATTCGGGTCGCGCATTATACCGGCAGAGCAGAGCGGGGGCGATGGCTTTTTGCCCCCACTATTCGCAGGGTAAGCTCGGAAACAAGGGGTCCCCGCTCAGGTTTCCTGGCTCATCTCGGCGAGAAGCGCTGGCTCAGCGGGCGAGCCATCAGGAAACGGTGCAGATGGCGCTGCAGCAACTGGCGGCCTCCCAGCAGGCACCAGATAAATGCGGGGATCAGAAAGACGGGATGGGTCGAGAGGCGCAGCATCAGCACACCGAGCAGGATCAGGGCGAAGGGACGGCACTCATAGAGCCAGTGGGGCCAATCCCGCTGATGGGGCTGGCGCTGCTTGTCCTGGCGCCTGTGATGGCCGCGCCTAAACCAGATGAGGGAGCCGGCGAGATACAAGGCCAGCCCGGCCAGCAGCAGGGCCGGCCGATCGGCTAGCCCCAACAAGGATAAACCGCCGCCCAGATAGACAAAGGGCAGCGGTTCATAGATAGCGGATGGCAGCATGGTAGAGGGTCTCAGGGTTGCACTGGCCACATAATAACCAGCACAACCCTGCCCGCCATCCTCTTTTACATCCCTTTTCCCAGATGGGGGACCTGCACTAGGCGGCTGGCTTGTCCCTCGTCTGTGGGCTGGCCTCGGGGGACGGGCTGACGTCGGGGGTTGGCGCTGCGATGGCGGCATCCGCGGCCAGCGCCTCTTCCACCAGCCGATCCCGAGCCCCCGTCATGCCCGCTCGCTTGGCCAGCAGGTGGTAGATGGCCGGCACCATCAGCAGGGTCACCAGGGTCGCCAAGGAGAGGCCGAAGAACACCACTGTCCCCACGGCCATCCGGCTCTCGTAACCGGCCCCCATGGAGACCATCAGGGGCACGGCCCCTATGATGGCGGTGAGGGAGGTCATCAGTATGGGGCGCAGGCGGCGCACCGAGGCGGCTATGATGGCCTCCTCGAACACCTCGCCACGCTGGCGCAGCTGGTTGATGAACTCCACGATCAGAATGCCGTTCTTGGTCACCATGCCGATCAGCATGATCATGCCGATCTGGCTGTAGATGCTGAGCTCCTGCCCCGTCAGCCAGAGGCCCAGCAGGCCGCCGAAGATACCGAGCGGTACCGTCACCATCACCACGGTCGGGGTCATCAGACTCTCGAATTGCGCCACCAGCACCAGGTAGACCACCAACAGGGCCAGGCCGAACACCAGCGCCATCTCCCCCTGATTGTCGCGATAGTCCTTGGAGTCACCGGCGTAGTCCACCGACATGCCGGCGGGCAGATGCTCTGCGGCCCAGCCGTCGAGGAAGTCGAGCGCCTCCCCCAGGGTGTGGCCGGGGGCCACGTCCGCGGTGAGGGCGATGGCCTTCTGGCGCTGGTAGTGGTTGAGTCGCTGGGGGCTCGCCACCTGCTTGACGGTGGCCAGCGTCGAGAGGCTCACCATCTCGCCGCTGGCGGCTTTCAGATAGATGCGGCTCACATCCGAGATGCCGTTGAAATCGTTCTGATTGGCGCGCAGATAGACGTCATACTCCTCCCCCCTGTCCACATAGGTGGTCTGGCTGACCCCGCCGAGCAGGGCCTGCAGGGAACTCGCCACGGTCGAAACCGGGATGCCGAGCTGGCTGGCCCTGTCTCTCTC
>NZ_PGCP01000017.1 GCF_002812985.1 Aeromonas lusitana | reverse complement strand
TAGCCGTCACTGGGTACTGGGCCTAGGGGTACCGCCGGATTACAGCAGCACCATATCGTCGCGGTGAATGGCGACGGCACCATAGCCGTAACCCAATACCTGTTCTATCTGATCCGAGTGCACGCCGCGCAACTTGTCCAGCTCGGCGTGATCATAGCGGCAGATGCCGCGCGCCAGCTCGCTTCCCTTGGGATCCAGGATGCGCACCACATCGCCACGCACGAAGTCCCCCTTCACCCCTGTGATGCCCTTGGGCAACAGGCTGGAGCCCTTCTCCTGCATGGCGGCAACGGCGCCTTGATCCACCTGGACCTCGCCGTGAGGGGGCGGGCCTGCCAGGATCCAGCTCTTGCGCCCTTCCAGCGGTGAGGCCAGTGCCGGGAACAGGGTACCGACCCGCTCCCCCTTGGCGAGGCGACCGATCACTTCCGGGATCTGGCCGGTGGCGATCACCACGTTGACCCCGGCCCGACGCGCCACGTCGGCGGCCTGCAACTTGGTCGCCATGCCGCCGGTGCCGAGCCCACTGACGCTGTCCCCGGCCAGGGAGCGCAGGGTGTCATCTATGGTCTGCACCTCTTCGATGAGCTGGGCATCCGGGTTGCTGCGGGGATCGGCGGTAAAGAGTCCCTTCTGATCGGTCAGCAGGATCAGCAGGTCCGCATCCGCCAGGATGGCGGCGCGGGCAGAGAGGTTATCGTTGTCCCCCACCTTGATCTCGGCGGTGGCGACGGCGTCATTCTCGTTGATGACGGGGATGATGCGATGATCGAGCAGGGTCCGCAGGGTATCGCGGGCGTTGAGATAGCGCTCGCGGTCTTCCAGATCGGCGCGGGTCAGCAGCATCTGGCCGATATGCAGCCCGTAGAGGTTGAACAAATCCTGCCATACCCGGATGAGCTGGGTCTGGCCGACCGCCGCCAGCATCTGCTTGTTGGGCAGGGTCGGCGCCAGTGGGGGGTGGCCAAGGTGTTCACGGCCGGCGGCGATGGCCCCGGAGGTGACCATGACGACGCGATGGCCATCACGGTGCAAGGCGGCACACTGTCTGACCAGCTCGACCATGTGGGCACGGTTGAGGCGGGCAGATCCCCCGGTGAGCACGCTGGTGCCCAGTTTGACGACTATGGTTCTGTTTTCCATGGGAAGAGAGAGGTTAAAAAAGTAAGGAATCCCTTTATACCCACGGCACTCCAGCCCTGCAAGGCAATTAGGCCAGGACGCCTCATTGGGGAGAAGACAGGCCCGGCGAGCTGGCGCTCACCGGGCCGGGATGGCTTAGGCAGCCGTCACGCTCAGCTCGGCGGTCACCTGCTCGGCGGGCGAGAGTTTGCACTCCAGCGCCGTCAACTTGTTGCTGATGAGCTTGTAGAAATGATTGAGGGTACGCTCGACTTCCACCTGGTGCTTCTTGGGCAGTGGCTTGTTCACCCACTCCCCCTCCGCATTGTAGAAACCGACCTGATAGTGATAGCTGAAGTGGTGATCGTCTTGCTCCAGCACCAGCCACCAACCCCAGAACTCCCGCTTGTCCGGTGCCGGCTTGGCACTGATGCACACCGAGAGGCAATCGAAACGGTAACGCCCCTCCTCACACAGGTCTTCTCTCAAGTAGGGGCCAATAGCCGCAAATTGCCGCAGCAAGCGCTTGTAGGTCACTCTCTCTGACATGCTAACCTCCCTGTTGAACAAGCCATACCATCACATGGTGATGTTACATTTTTAGTTCTATATCATGTACATAAATGCTTCTTTAGCCAATCTACCGTCTCTTTCATCGCCTCGTCATACACCTCAAGCAGAGGCTGCTTGTCAAACACCACCGCCTTGCCGTTACGGCTGGCAGAGGCCAATGCCCGGACATCCTGCTCGGGACAAATGAAATCTTTCTTGTGCCCGATACTCAAGATCGGCACAGAGGTGCGACTCCCCAGCAGACCCTGGGTCTTGAGGGAGAAGACCTGACACTTGGTGCGCAGCAGATCCCACTGGGCCGCGTCGGCCCCCAACCGGTTCGCCAGGCCATCGCGCATCATGCGCGGGCAGCGGGCAAACATCTCCTGATTGGTAAACACCTGATTGACGCCGGCGCCGATGCAGACCACGGTTCTGAGCTTGAACGGCTCGATGAAGGCGAGCCGCGCCGCCACATTGCCCGCCAAGCGGAAACCCACCATGGCGATGCGCTGATGATCGACCCAGGCCACCTCGGCGAGATAATGGAGCACAGCCTGATGCAGGCGACTGGTGTCCTGCACCAGGGGCCAGTGTTCGGCGTAGCCCGTGCCCGGCATGTCCAGGGAGAGCATGCCGATGCCGTGGGGCTCCAGGTATTTGATATAGAAGTTGAGAAAATCGATCTGCAGGGCGTCGATGCCACCGCTGACGATGACCAGAGGCACCGGCCTCTCGGTGGTGGGCAGGTGCAGGTAACCCTGGATGGTCTTGCCCCGAAACGGTACCTGCAGCTCCTTGAGCGGCACCTTGAACAGCCGGCCCGCCTCGCGATACGCCATGTTGCCGAGCAACTGGGCCTGATCCGCCAGCTCGTCATGTTTCAGGTGGGGGTAGCTTGCGATGGAGTAGTAACGCACCGACTTCAGCAGATTCTTCAGCGCGCCGGCCGTCTCCCCCTGGGCCGCCAGTTCGCGTCCCGTATTGAAGTAGCGGCCACCCAGCTGGCTCCACTCGTAGATCCAGTTGCCGGGCACATAACCCTTGATGGTATCCAGAAAACGCTCGTGGCTGCGTTCCCCCTGCCCCATGGCGATGCGGGCCAGGGTCTGCTCCACCTCGACCGGATCGGCACCTTGCCAGGCCCACGCGGGTCTGCGTAGCAGCCGGTACCAGTGCGGCGAGAGGGCGCCGTCGATAAAGCTTTCAGCCAGGTTGCTGTCTTGCTCATCAACCGGACTGGAGTTGGAGATTTCGGAGGTTTCCAATACCTTTTTGATCCGGGTAAACAGCTTTTCCGTCAGGTTGGTATCGTTGTTTGGTTCCAAAATGGTGGCTCTTCTGTCTCAAGCGATGGTCCATCTTAACCACTTTTAACGCCGGGCAGCCACATCAGAAAAAAGAAAGGACCCCAAACAGGGGTCCTTTGAAACCTTTCATGCCCTAGACGCGGCAGCCTGACCGATGTCAGTGCCATCGCGAGTAGGCGCTACGGGATCACTCTTCGTCGCAGATCGGGTTGGCAAACTCCAGTGCCATGTCCCAGGGCTGCTCAATCCAGGTATCCTGCGGGATGGCGACTTCGAAGTCGTCCAGCAGCTGCTCACCCATGGGCTTGGCGAAGATGGCGATGAACTTGGCCTTGGGGTAGAGCTCACGAATCGCCTTGGCGGTGGTACCAGTGTCCACCAGATCTTCCACGACCAGCCAGCCCTCACCGTCACCGGCCGTGGTGGCGGCTTTGACGACCACCAGCTCGCGCTGGCTGTTGTGGTCATAGCTGGAGATGCAGAGGGTTTCGACATTGCGAATGCCAAGTTCACGAGCCATCAGCGCGGCAGGTACCAGACCGCCACGGCTGACTGCTATGATCCCTTTCCACTGGCTGACCGGCAGCTGACGACGGGCCAGACGGCGCGCTTCACGTTGCAGGTTGTCCCACGACACGTAGAATTTTTTTGGCATAATATCGATCTCGAAGAGTTATATAAAACAATCACTTAAAAATCAGCGCCGACCCCAAAACAGAGCAGCCACTGTCAATTCTGGCCCCCTGTCCGCCGAATTTGGCTTGCACGATGACCGCCTCGGGAGAAGACCCTCGGCAGCCAATACGGATGCAATGAGAAGCAGGATGGGCATAGCTGGCGGCCGTGTCGATCTAGGCAAGATCCCAGGGCCGGCTGTTGGGCCGGTATGATAGCATCGTTTGCACAGAAAATGCCTGACAAACGTATGCGAAAAGCAGGAAAAAGTCGGTAACACCCGCACGAGTCGTGCCATCTGGCTCGCTCTTTTTCCACCTCAACCGGCCAAATGCCCGATTTTGGGTAAAAAAATAGCAGGGGGAGGATGAAAACCTCGCGCACCTGCTGTTTGTCGTTTTTGCCGTCAGCCTGGCTGACTGCCCGTCTTAACGACGACCGGCGTAGGGGTTCGGATAGTTGAAACCCTGGGTATACAGAGACTGGGCAAACCAATAGGTTGAATTGCTGCCTGACATATTAAAACTCCTGATTGCTTAACAAGTTACGTACCTTAATGCGGGCTCAGATCCTTGAACGAACACTCGGTTCCGTGGAGGCGCACTTGCTTTGCTTCGGTTCCCTGGAGGCATTCATTGTCATCCTGACAAGTGGTTGACCCACGGCGGTTAATTTACCATCCGATTTTGAAAAAACAATATTTTTGTGATGCGCGTCACACAATATCTTTATGCTGGTTCGGCGCACCAAGGCAGCCATGTGTGCCGTTTGTGCTCTCTTTATCAGCACAAGCAGAGCGCTATTTGCGCCGGATCGCTCACATTTTTGTGTGATTGACTGTATTATCGTTACCCACTTCCCCAGCCACCGCTGGGGCCCGCTATTATCCCGTGCAGGTAAGGAGTCCCGACGTGGCACAGCTGAGTTCTCTCTCTCCCAAACTGATTTGGCAATTCTTCGAGCAGATCTGCTCCATCCCCCACCCGTCCAAGCACGAAGCCCAGCTGAGCGCCTGGATAGTACAGTGGGCCCAAGGGGAAGGCCTGGCGGTCAAGCAGGACGCCGTCGGCAACATCATCATCAAGAAACCGGCCACGCCGGGGATGGAAAACCGCAAGGCCGTGGTGCTGCAGGCCCACATCGACATGGTGCCCCAGGCCAACGCCGACACCCAGCACGACTTCACCAAAGACCCTATCGATGCCTACATCGACGGTGAATGGGTCACAGCTCGCGGCACCACCCTGGGCGCCGACAACGGCATGGGCATGGCCGGCTGTCTGGCCGTGCTGGCGGACAAGACCATCAAGCACGGTCCGCTGGAAGTGCTGCTGACCACGGACGAAGAGACCGGCATGACAGGCGCATTCGGTCTGGAAGCGGGCTGGCTGGAAGGCGAGATCCTGCTCAACACCGACTCCGAAGAAGACGGCGAGGTCTACATGGGCTGCGCCGGTGGGGTGGATGCCAATATCCGCTTCCCGCTGGAGCTGGTTGCCGCCACCGAGGGCGAAGGCTTCGAGCTGCAGGTCAAGGGGCTGCGTGGCGGTCACTCCGGGGTCGATATCCACCGCGGTCGTGGCAACGCCAACAAGCTGCTGGTGCGTCTGCTCAAGGCCGCCGAGCCGCTGGGCGTGCGTCTGGCCGAGATCCATGGCGGTACCCTGCGTAACGCCATCCCCCGCGAGGCCCGTGCCAAGCTGCTGGTGCCCGCCCCTAGCGTCAGCGAGTTCAAGGCCCTGGTCGACCGCTATGCCGGCATCTACCAGAGCGAGCTGACCGCCACCGAGGCGAACCTGACCGTGCTGCTGAGCGCCCAGGACAAGCCCGCCAAGCTGATGAGCGAAACCCTGCAGGCCCGCCTGCTGGACTCCCTGATGGCATGCCCGAACGGTGTCATCCGCATGAGCGATGCCATCCCGGGCGTCACCGAGACCTCCACCAACCTGGGGGTCATCAAGACACTGGACGGCGAGGTGTACGTACAGTGCCTGATCCGCTCCCTGATCGATTCGGGTCGCGAGAGCGTCGAGCAGATGACCCGCTCCCTGTTCAACCTGGCCGGCGCCAGCTGTGAATTCACCGGCGCTTATCCTGGCTGGGCTCCGAACGTAGACTCCCCCGTGATGGCCCTGGTACGTAACAGCTATCAGACCCTGTTTGGCGAGATGCCGAACGTCATGGTGATCCACGCCGGTCTGGAGTGCGGTCTGTTCAAGAGCGCCTACCCGGACTGGGACATGGTCTCCTTCGGCCCGACCATCCGCGGTGCCCATTCACCGGACGAGCGGGTGCACATCCCGGCGGTCGAGCGCTTCTGGCAACTGCTGGTCCATGTGCTGGAACAGATCCCGGCCAAATAAGCCAGACCTTAGCCAGCATCCATGCCCCGCCACAGTGCGGGGCATTTTATTGGCCACGCCCTCACATCTCCTCTGCTCTGCCACGTCCCTACCTTCTGTTGTGACCGCCCCGCCATCCTCCTTCCCTGTCACTCAGCCCCTTGAAAACGTATCCATAAGCAACCCTTCATGTGAAAACCTTTTCCATGATTTATGTAAATTTACAACACAAAAAGTTGATCGAGGTCACAAAAGGCCCTAGCATCGAACTGTGACCCAGGTCACACACAACAACGATTAACAGAGCGATGAGGTAAGACTATGTTTGAGAATCTGGCAGTGCTGTTCCACCTCAAGGGTGCATCCAGCAAGAAAGGCGCGGTAGAGAAAGACACTTATGCGCCGGCAACTCGCAACTACTACTTCCGCTATGGTGCCTGAGCGCCCTTGGCTGAAAGCGAAACGTAGTAAAATTACAGAATAACAATCCATACAGCAGCCATCCCCTCAGAGGGGTGCTGTCCTGCCCAGGCCAGATGTTCCACGGCCAAACCTGAACTCCAACCATGAAGATGGGGCCCACAGGCCCCATTTTTTTATCCGTCTGCTTTTCATTCCGGATCCCGACCGTCCCCTGCTTCTGATACCGGCGGCGATGAGCTGGGCGCCGGCATCAGACCGCCTTTCCCAGGGGAACCGCCTCCACCGGCGACAAGGGGAAGTGGCAAGCCACCTGATGAGCCAGCCCGTCGCAGACTCTCAGCTCAGGGGACGTGCTGTGACACAGCTCGGTAGCATAGGGGCAGCGCTGGTGAAAGTGGCAGCCACTCGGCGGCGAGATGGGGGATGGCACGTCGCCGGTCAGCAGGATCCGCTGGTTGCGGCGGCGGGGATCCGGCACCGGAATGGCCGAGATCAGCGCCTGGGTATAGGGGTGGCGCGGGCTCAGATACAATTGCTGAGCATCCGCCAACTCGACGATCCGTCCCAGGTACATGACGGCGATCCGGTCCGAGATGTGCTTCACCACCGACAAGTCGTGGGCGATGAAGATGATGGCGAGGTTCATCTCCTGTTGCAGGGTGAGCAGCAGGTTCACTATCTGGGACTGCACCGAGACATCGAGCGCCGACACCGCCTCGTCGCACACCAGCAGCTTGGGTTTGAGGGCAATCGCCCGGGCGATGCCGATGCGCTGGCGCTGGCCGCCGGAGAACTCGTGAGGATAGCGATCCGCCGCACTGCGGGGCAAGCCAACCTTGTCCAGCAGCTCGCTGACCCACTCCCGTCGCTGGGCGGCCGTGCCCTTGCCGTGAATGATGAAGGGCTCCTCCAGGATCTGACCCACGGTATGGCGGCTGTTGAGCGACTCCGCGGGATCCTGAAACACTATCTGCATCTCCTGGCGCAGGGAGCGCATCTCCTTTGGCGACAGCTGGGTGATGTCCCGCCCCTCGAAGCTTATCTGCCCCGCCGTCGGCTCGAACAGCTTGAGCAGGGAGCGCCCCAGGGTGGACTTGCCACAGCCGGACTCTCCCACCAGCCCCAGCGTCTCCCCCTGTTTCAGATCGAAGCTGATGCCATCCACCGCATAGACGGTGTAGTGCTTGCGCAAAAATCCCCCGCCCATCTTGAAGTGCTGCTTCAAGTCCCGTACCGACAGCAAAACGCTCATAGCCCCCACTCCTTGCCATCCGGGTGCAGAGGCGACGTCAGTTCAGCCTCCCTCATCACGGAGGAATACCGCTTAAAACCGGCCACCGACAACAAGACGTTCATATGCTCAACTCCTTCCAGTGGTGGCAGGCCACCCCATGGCGATCGGTCAGCTGCTCGGTCACCGGGTTGGTCCCCACGCAGATCTCGGTGGCGTGGGGGCAGCGGTTGGAGAAACGGCAGCCCGCCGGCATCTCATGCAGGGCGGGCACCTGGCCCTTGATGGTCTTGAGCAGGCTCTTGGGCACGTCTTCGAGGCGCGGGATCGAGGCCATCAGACCATGAGTATAGGGATGGCGCGGATGGTCAAACAGCTCATAGATGTCGGCCCGCTCTACCGCCCGGCCCGCATACATCACCACCACCTCGTCGCACAGCTCGGCCACGACCCCGAGATCGTGGGTGATGAAGATGATGGCCATGCCGGTCTGGGTCTGCAGATCCTTCATCAGCTCCAGGATCTGGGCCTGAATGGTCACGTCCAGCGCTGTGGTGGGCTCGTCGCAGATGAGCAAGGAAGGCTCACAGGCGAGTGCCATGGCGATCATCACCCGCTGGCGCATGCCGCCGGAGAGGTTGTGGGGATAGACGCCGAAGCGGCGCTCCGGCTCGGGTATCCCCACCTTGTGCAGCATGGCGATGGCAGCGGCCTGGCGCTGCTTCTTGCTGTAATCGGGCCTGTGCAGGCTGAACACCTCCATCAGCTGAGCCCCGACCGTCTGCACCGGGTTCAGGGCCGTCATCGGTTCCTGGAAGATCATGGAGATGCGGTTGCCCCGCACCCGATACATCTGATCCGGCGGCAGTGACAGCAGCTCCTCCCCCTGAAAGCGGATGGAGCCTGCCACCACCTGGCCGTGGGGTTTGGGCAGGAGCCCCATGATGGCCAGGGATGTGACGCTCTTGCCGCAGCCGGATTCGCCGACGATGCCGAGGGTCTGCCCCGGCGCCACGGAGAAACTCACCCCGTCCAGCACCTTGATCTTGCCGTCATCGACGGCGAACTCCACCTCGAGGTCGCGAACCTCGAGGATGGGGGCCTCGCGCTTGGCCATGGCCTCCCCTCCTTTATCGCTGGCCTCAGTGGTGCGCATAGGTCTTGTCTAGCAGGTTGATGGGAGCCAGCGCCTCGCCCGCTTCCTTGGCTTTCTGGGTCTCTGCCTTCACCTTGGGATCGATCCAGAGCAGGCCGCCGCTGCTGTGGGGGTAGCCGTCCATGGGCCAGTAGAGCTGATCCGGGGTGTTCTTGGTGGCAGGCACCTCCGGCAGCATCACGTAACGCCAGCTGCTGGCCCGCACATAGTTGAGCTGCACGCCGGGCACGAAGATGGCGAGATCATAGATGCGCTGCTGGATCTGACGGGAGAGCTCGGCCCGCTTGGCGGTGTCGAATTCCACGTCATAGGCGTCGATCAGCTTGTCGAGATCCTTGTCCGCCACGTTGAACAGGTTGTTGGTCTGGGGCTTGTTGGCGTTGTCCGAGTGGAACGACTCCCAGTATTGGGGATAGAGGCCACCGCCACCCCAGCCGAGCCAGGCCGCTTCATGCTTCTTCTCCAGCATAACCTTGAAACCGGTAGCGCCATCCACCAGGTTCAGCTCCAGATCCAGGCCCGCCTTCTTGGCCTCCTCCTTGAGCACAGTCAGCCGCTTGGAGTGCTCCTGGGTGGTGTAGGTGATGGCCAGGGTGAGCCGCTCTCCCATGTCGTTTTGCAAGATGCCGTCCGGCCCCGGCTTGGCATAGCCTCCCTTGGCGAAATACTCCCGCGCCTTGGCCACGTCATAGGCCCGCTCCGCCAGCTTCATGTCGGTGAACTCACCAAAGCCCGAGCCGAAGGTGGTAGCCCTGTCATAGTCGCCGCGCAGCACGGTGGCGATCATCTTGTCGAGGTTCATGGCGTGCTGGATGCCGAGGCGCACGTTGATGTCCGCCAGCTTGGGGTTGGTCACGTTGAGGTGCAGCCCCTGCCCCCCCTGCTTGGTGTCGGTCATGGCCATCACCTTCTGCACATAGCCCTGCTTGTACTCAGGGGTGACCGCTTTTTCATGCCACCAGTTCGGCAGGATCATCTCGAAGGTATCGATCTCCCCCTTCAGGAAGTGGCGAAACGCTATGTTGTGATCCCGGATCACCTGCACCTTGATGGTATCTATGTTGAACCTGTGCTGGTTGTAGCGATCGTTCTGGGCCCACCAGTCTGGCTGTTTGCTGAAGGTGATGGACTTGCCCTTCTTCACCTCCGTCATGACGTAGGGGCCCGTGGTGGGCACCTGGGACCAGTTGTACTGCTTCACCCAGTTCGGGGTCAGCTTGTAGTAGTGCTTGGGCTGGGGCCAGAGTTCGGTGGTGTTGAGCAGATCCAGCTTGGCCTTGCGGTTGCCCGACTTGACCTCGATGGTGTGATCGTCGACCTTCTCCACCGCCACGATCTCCGTGGTGTAGTAGTTGTTGTACCAGGGGGCCCGGATCTCTTTGGAGCGCATCATCTCGTAGCCGAAGGTGTAGTCATCGGCGGTGACCGGCTTGCCATCGGACCACTTGGCACGGGGATCCAGCTTGAAGTAGACGGTCTGGTTGTCCGGCGCTATGGCCCAGTGGGTCGCCAGAGACGGTATGGGGTTGCCGGTATTGGGATGAAAACTGATGAGGCGCAGCTGGTTGTCCTGGATGAAGGAGCGAAACGAGCCGTTGGAGTCGGGGCCCACGGTGCGAAACGTCAGCGGGAAGCTGTCGATGAACATGGTAAGGGAGCCGCCGGGCAGTGCCTTGGGAGAGGCAAACACAGGATCCGTGTCATTGGTCTCCCACTTGAGATCCGCGGGCAGGCTGGCGGCCCAGACCCAGGAGCCGTTCACCAGCAGGAAAATAGCACCTATCCATTTTATTTTATTCTTCATATTTGACTTCCTGGTCATGGCCCCTGCTACGGGGGCTTCTTGATTAAGGGTTAAATCATGTAATTCCATGTACTAATGGCATCTCACACAGCTATTGGTAGCGGGTGAACTTGCGCGGATCAAACGCCTCCCGGATGGCCTCGCCGATAAAGGAGACCATGATCAGCACCAGGCTCACCGCCGCCACCACAGAGCTCACTATCCAGATGGCATCCAGGTTGTTGATGCCCTGGGAGAGCAGCTCCCCCCAACTCGGGGTCGGTGGCGCCAGGCCGAAACCCAGGTAATCCAACGCCGTCAGGGTGGAGATGTTGCCCACCACGGCGAAGGGCGCCAGGGTGACGATCATCATCAAGGTGTTCGGCAAGATGTGGTGGAAGATGATGCGCCCCGTGGTCGCCCCCTGGGCCCGCGCCGCCATCACATAGTCCCGCGCCCGCTCCTTGTAGGTGAGGGTGCGCATGTACCAGGTGATCCCCATCCAGCCAAACAGCACGTTGATGCCGACAAACAGGCCGAAGTTCGGCTTGGCGAGCGACACCAAAATCATGATGACGTAGAGGAAGGGCACCTGGGACCAGATCTCGATAAAGCGCTGCAAGATGAGATCGAAGCGCCCGCCGAGAAAGCCCATCATGCAGCCGATGCTGACCCCGATGACGTAACTCGCCACCAGGGTAATGAAGGCAAAACCGATGGCGATGCGAAAGCCGTACACCAGCCGCGCCAGCACATCGCGCCCGCTGGTGTCGGTGCCGAGGAAGTGGCGCTCAGCCAGGCTCGGGGCATAGGGCGGATAGGCATCCTGCTTGAAGTCCTGCTCATAGGGATTCCAGGGCACCAGGGGCAGCAGCACCCAGTCCCCTTTTCCTTCCTTCTCGAACCTGGCTTGCAACTGGCGATAGTTGGTCTCGTATTCGTAATCCAGCCCGAACTGCTGGCCCGAGATCACATCGCCATAGGTCGGGAAGTGAAGCTCGCCCTGATAACTCACCACCAGGGCCCGGCTGTTGACCAGCAGCTCCGCCAGCAGGGAGATGATCACCAGGACCGAGAAGATGACGAAGGAGTAGTAACCGCGCTTGATGGACTTGAAGCGCTTGAGTTTTTTCAGCGTGACCGGGTTGAGATTCAGGTTCATGGTCAGCCTCCAAACCGCACACGAGGATCGACAGGCATTACAACGCAGATATCAGAGACGATATGGCGTGGCATCAGCATCGGCATGACAAGAGAGAGCTGGTTCATGTTCATGGCTAGTCTCCAAACCGCACGCGGGGATCCACGAGGGCGACGCAGATATCGGAGACGATATTACCCACCAGCATCAGCATGGAGGTGATGGCCAGGATCCCCATGACGGTGGGGTAATCCCGCTCGACGATGGCCTCGTACCCGAGCAGGCCTATGCCGTCGATGTTGAAGATGGTCTCGATGAGAAAAGAGCCGCCGAAGAAGACGGTGAGCACGGATCCTAAGTGGCTCGCGATGGGGATCAGGCTGTTGCGCATGGCGTGGTCGGTGACCGCCTTGCGAAACGGCAACCCCTTGGCCACGGCGGTGCGCACGTAATCCGCCGACAGGTTCTCCATCAGGCTGTTCTTCATGGTCATGGTGAGGATGGCAAAGTCGCCGATGGCGTAGGCGATGAGGGGCAGGAGGGCGTGGGAGAACACGGTACGGATCTGATCCCAGCTGCTCTGCATGGTATCAAAATCGTCTCCCGGGAAGCCCCCCATGGGCAACCACTCCAGGTGGAAGGCGAACACTGTGATGAGGAAGATCCCCACCACATAGGCTGGCAGCGCATAGGCCATGTAGATGAGCATGGAGCTCAAGGAGTCAAAACGGCTGTTGTGCTTGAGCGCCTTGGCGACCCCTAGGGGAATGGAGACGGCGTAGCTCAGCAGAAAGGTCGCCAGCCCGAAGAAGGCGGTGACCGGCAGCCTATCCTTGATGAGATCCCACACCGGCTCGTAGTAGCGGGTCGACTCCCCCAGATCCAGCACGGCGAGTTTCTGCAGCCACTCCCAGTAGGCGACCAGCATGGGCTTGTCCAGACCGTAGAAGGCCTTGAGCTCCTCGATCTGCTCATCGGAAAGCGCCTGAGCGCCCTTGCTGCCGCTGGAGCGTCCGGTCTCATTTTGTGATACCTGCGCCTGCATCAGCATGCGCTCGACCGGGCCGCCCGGCACGAAGCGGGTGATGGTGAAGACGAGCAAGGTGATACCGAGGAACGTCGGGATGATCAAAAACATCCGACGTAAGAAATACGACAGCATGGTGGAACCTCGTCCTTGTTGTTCTTGTATGGCCGTCTCATTCCAATGAACGGCCTGTCCTTCCTGGCATTACTCACTGAATTGACTGCTATTGGCAGACAATCCGCTCGGTCACTGTAAAAGCTCTGCAACAAAAATCAAGTAGCGCGGGCCTGATGGATGCGCATCCCCATGCGCAGCAGAAATAACCGGGATTTTTTTCATAAAAACCCAACTTCAAGATAAAAAACTGCTACGCACTCAGGTTTAAATAAATTTTAATCATTCAAAACAAATTAAAAACGCGAACAACAAAACAAAATTCACATACAAAACAATAGCATATAAAAATACCCTTTCTCCTTTATTTTACCCGTAAAGAAGAGGGAAATTTCCGTGACACCGGCACGGTACAAGCTCGCGGCCCAGGCTAACGGCAGATTTAAATACTGTATAAATATCGAATCACGATATACGGATCAGGGGGACAGGCTGCTTATCGATAAGTTCAAAAATAATCAATAAAATGGACACAATTGAATTTAACATTATTTTTACATGGTGTTTTATTAATTAATCAGAATAAAACTCCAAAAAATCCCCATCATTAAAACATAGTCATCTTATTACCCACCCCTGCCCCGTTCGCCCCGCCTCATTTGACGTCACTTATTAAACCTTGATAAGCCTTACGCACCGCTCCAACGAGGGCGGTACAGGAAGCAAACAAAAAAACAATCAGGAAGGATACTAGCGATGCTTAGGAAAAGCAGACTCTCTGCTGCCGTAGCGTTTGCCTTGGCGAGCGCGGCAGTTGTGGTCACCCCTGTCCTGGCCGAAGAGGGCCAGAACGTCGAAAAACTGCAAAAAATCAAAGTCACCGGCTCGCGGATCTCCCGGGTCGACGTGGAAGGTTCCACCCCTGTCGTCTCCGTCAGCAAGGCCAGGATCGAAGAGTCCGGCCAGCAAACCGTCGCCGATTACCTCAAGCAGGCCTCTTACAACTCCTTCGGCGGCGTCTCCCCCGCCTCCGGCAGCTCCTTCCAGTCTCAATCTACCGTCGGCCTGCGCGGCCTGGGGTCTGAGCGTACCCTGGTGCTGCTGAACGGCAAGCGGGTAGCGGGCTCCCCCACCATGGGCGGCACCTCCATCAACCTCAACACCATCCCCATGGCCGCCGTCGAGCGGGTTGAAGTCAACCTGGATGGCGGCTCGGCCATCTACGGCTCCGACGCCATCGGCGGTGTCATCAACGTGGTGCTCAAAGAGGGCTATGAGGGCCTGACCTTCCAGGGCCGCCTCGGCTCACCGACCGAAGACGGCGGTGACGAGGCCAGCGGCTCCATCGTCGCCGGCATCAACGGCGAGAAGGGCTCCCTGATGGCGGTCTACGAGCACGACAAGAAAGACGTCATCTACGCCCGCGACCGGGATTATCTTGCCAAGCAGGGCAACGAGTCCCCCAGCCCCTACGGCCGCAACGTGGAAGGGATCACAGGTCTGGATGCCAACGGCGATCCCGTTTGGAAATACGGCCCCCTGGCCGGTGCCACCAATGCCGATGGCAGCTGCAAATCCCCCTTCATCGGCTTCGAGGATGGCTGTAACTACAACTACGGCCAGGTAGCCGCCACCACGGCCTCCCGCAGCCGTGACACCCTGTACGTGAACGGCCGCTACCACATCAACGACAAGGTCGACTTCGTGCCGCAGATCATCGGCTCCCGGGTCGAGAGCTTCGGTCGCTTCGCCCCCGCCGCCGGCCCCTTCACCATAGATCCGGCCAACCCGAAAAACGCCCAGTTCTTCACCGATAACGGCCTGGACGCCGCCGCTACCCAGGGTCTGGGTGAGGCTGCCTACGCCTACTACCGCTTCAGCAACGTCGGCACCCGTGACAACCTGGTCACCGACCTGACCGGCAGCCTGAACCTCGGTTTCGAGGGCTCCATCACCACGGAATCCGTGGGCGACATGCAGTGGAACGCCGGTTACCTGTACTCCAAGACAGACAACAAGGAGAACGGCACCGGTTATGTGCTCAAATCCGCCGCCCAGCAGGCGGTAGCCGACGGCAAGTTTGTGGGTGGCGAATTCGATACCGCCAGCACCAAGGCGATGACGGCCGACACCAGCCGCCGCTCCACCATGGACTTCTACCAGTGGTACGCCGGGGTGCAGTGGGACATGGGTGAACTGCCTGCCGGGCCGGTCAGCTGGTACGCCGGCGCCGAGTACAACGACTGGGTTTACACCGACAAGTACGATGCCCAGTCCGAGGCGCTGAACATCATAGGCTCCGCCGGCAACTCCTCCGGTGGGGTGCGCGACGTGACCGCCGCCTACATCGAATCCCTGGTGCCCATCACTGAGCAGATCGAGATGAACCTGGCCGGTCGCTTCGATGACTACAGCGACTTTGGCAGCGCCTTCTCCCCCAAGGCGAGCCTGCGTTACCAGCCGCTGGACAACCTGATGCTGCGCACCTCCTGGTCCCGCTCGTTCCGCGCCCCCAGCCTGAGTGATCTCTATGCGGCAGATTCGGAGTCCGCAGACTGGGCCAAGGACTATGTCTACTGCGAGGCCAACGGCATCTCGGCGGCGGACTGCCCGAACCGCCAGTACACCACCACCCGTACCGCCAACGAGCAGCTCAAGGAGGAGACCGCAGACACCTGGAACTTCGGGGTGGCTTACAGCCCGCTGGACAACCTGAACCTGTCTCTCGACTACTACACCATCAGCATTGACGACGTGATCCAGCTGAACACCCTGCAGTCCGTCATCTATGACGAGCTGAATACCGGCAGCTCCAGCAGCATCAGCCGTAACAGCCAGGGCAAGATCAGCGGTGCCATCGCCCCCATGGTCAACCGGGGAACCCTGGATACCTCGGGCCTCGATCTCAAGGTCGACTACAAGTACGACCTGACCTCGGCCACCATCCGTTATGACCTGGGCGGTACCTACATCCTGGATTACAAGGAAGGTCTGTACGCCGGCGGCCCTGTTATCGACAAGATAGGCCAGAACGGCAAGCCACAGATGCGCTTCAGCACGGGTGTCGGTGTCAACGTTCCCCAATGGTGGAACATGGATACCTATCTGAGCGCTAACTACATCGACTCCCAGAGCCAGGACTACATCGCCGACACCGGTCAGGAAGTCGGTCACATCGCATCCCAGACCACCTGGAACCTGAACGTCGGCGTGGAAGCGCCGTGGGATGGCAAGATCCAGGTCGGGGTGAAGAACATGTTCAACGTGGGCCCGTCCCTCGAGAGCGATGGCTTCACCTTCGACGAAGAGCTCTACAGCATCGACGGTCGCATCTACTACATCGACTACGCCCAGAAGTTCTAATCCACCAAGCAAGAGACAAGCCGGCCCATTCGGGCCGGCTGTGCCCACGATCCCATGGAAGTTACGGAGATAGGGTAATCCTATGAAAAAAAGGACTATTACAATGAAGAAAGCGCTCCTCGGCAGCCTGATTTCGGCCGCCTTGCTGACCAGCTTCAATCTGAGTGCCGCCTCTGCCAGCCAGGCAGTGGACGCTCAAGCCGCCACCGACAATGCCTCCAAAGTCTCCCAGCAGAAGATCGACAACTATGCCGAATCTGCCGAGACAGCCCTCGCCCAGTACAAGGGCGCCCTGCGTCAGGTCGACAGCCTGCGCACCTACAACGAGCAGGTGGGCAAGATGGTCGAGTCCCAGACCAGCGAGCTGGCCTCCATGCAGCGCCAGATAGCCCAGATCGATCAGACCAGCACCGAAGTGGTGCCCTTGATGCTCAAGATGATCGACTCCCTCGATCAGTTCGTCTCCCTGGATCTGCCGTTCCAGAAGGTCGAGCGTGAGGACCGCGTAGCGGCCCTGACCGATCTCATGAACCGGGCCGACGTCACCATCTCCGAGAAGTACCGCAAGATACTCGAGGCCTATCAGATCGAGGAAGGCTTCAGCCGCACCATAGAGTCTTACAAAGCCAGCCTGGACAAGGATGGCAACGAGAAGACCTATGAGTTCCTGCGGGTCGGCCGCATCGCCTTGCTCTACCAATCCCCGGATGGCAACGAGACCGGCATGTGGAACAAGAAGACCCGCCAATGGGAAGAGTTGCCCCAGGAATATCGCAGTGCAGTCGAACAGGGCCTTCGCATCGCCAAGAAGCAGGCGCCCCCCGCCCTTATCAAGCTGCCGATTCAAACTGCGGAGAAAACATCATGAAAGGAATCAAACTCGCCATTGCCTCCCTGATCGCGGGCGCCACCCTGATCACCTTGCCGGTGACCGCAGCCGAGAAACCGGTGGACCTCAATGCCCTGCTGAGCCAGGTCAAGGCATCCAACCTGAGCGAATCCCAGCTCAACAAGGAGCGGGAAGCCCGCTTCCTGGCCGACAAGAACGAGCAGGGCGCCCTGCTGGCTAAGGCCAAGGCCGAGCTCGCCGCCGAGACCGCCAAGGGCGAGCAGCTCAAGGCCACCTTCGATGCTAACGACAAGCAGCTGACCGAGCTAACCGAGACCCTGCGCCAGCGCTCCGGCAACATGGGGGAGATGTTCGGCGTACTGCGCCAGTTCGCCGGTGAGTTCAAGGGGATCTTCAACGCCTCCGCCCGCCGGGTCGAGCACCCGGAGCAGGCGGCGCTGCTGACTCGCCTTGCCGAAAGTAAAGAATTGCCCTCCAGCGACGATCTGACTGCCTTCTGGACCACCACCCTCAGCCGCATGGTCGATGGTGGCAAGGTGAGCCAGATCCCGGCGACCGTGGTGTACGGGGAAGGCAACCAGGCCGAGAAGACGGTCACCCAGATAGGGGAGTTCAATACCGTCTCCGAGGGCAAGTACCTGACCTTCGTGCCGGAGACCGGCAAGTTCGAACAGTTGCCGCGCCAGCCCGACAACAGCGTGCTGGAGCCGGTGGCCAAGTTTGAGCAAGGCGGCGGCGCCGTCGAGCCCATCTTCGTCGATCCGTCCCGCGGCGTGATCCTCTCCCTGCTGGTGCAGTCCCCCACCTTCAAGGAGCGGGTCGATCAGGGGGGTGAAGTGGGCTACGTCATCATGGTGCTCGGTGTACTGGGTACCCTGCTGGCCCTGTTCTGCGGCGCGCGTCTCTCCCTCATCGGCGGATCCATGCGCAAGCAGCTCAAATCCGATCAGATCGTCAAGGGCAACCCCATCGGCGAGATGCTGGGGGCTTACCAGAGCCATCGCGGTGACAACATCGAGGATCTGGAATCCAAGCTCGACGAGATCATCCTGCGCAACGTGCCCAAGTTCGAGAAGGGCATCAGCATCATCAAGCTGATCGCCTCGGTCGCGCCGCTGCTGGGCCTGCTGGGTACCGTGGTCGGGATGATAGCCACCTTCCAGGCCATCACCCTGTTCGGTACCGGCGATCCCAAGCTGATGGCGGGCGGTATCTCCGAGGCCCTGGTCACCACCATGCAAGGCCTGGTGGTCGCTGTGCCCATGCTGTTCCTCTACACCATAGTGCAGACCCAGAGCCGCCGTCTCATCCAGATCCTGGAAGAGCAGAGCGCCGGTTTCGTCGCCCGCTATCAGGAAAATCTGCACGCCGCCAAGGCCGCAGCCTAAGGAGTCACCCATGTGGTTCTGGTTGATTGAAGAAGTCGAGTCGGTCCGCCGGTTTCTGGGATTGGGGGGCGATGTACTGGTCGCCCTGTTCTTCCTGACCCTGATGATGTGGGCCCTGTTGCTGGAGCGCTGGTTCTACTTCATGACTGTCTACCCCAGGCAGGTGAAGCAGACCAAGGCCGCCTGGCTGGCCCGCAGCGATCACCTCTCCTGGTCGGCCAAGCAGATCCGGCGCGAGCTGGTCTCAAGGGTTGCCATGGCGGTGGACAAGGGAATGCCGGTCATCAAGGTGCTGATCGCCCTCTGCCCGCTGATGGGGCTGCTCGGTACCGTGGTGGGCATGGTGCAGGTGTTTGACACCCTGGCCATCACGGGCACCGGCTCCCCAAGGGCGATGGCCTCGGGCATCTCCAAGGCGACGGTACCGACCATGGCGGGCATGATTGCCGCCCTTTCCGGCCTGTTTTTTGTCAACCAGCTCGACCACAAAGCCAAGCTGGCGGTCGAGAAGCTGGAAGACAACCTGAAACACGGTTAATGCAGGATGCACGGGCCAGGCGCACGCCGCCTGGCCACCAGTTAAGCAAGGAGTTTTTGCCATGAGAAAACGTCACAGCGACAGCGGTGCCGAAGAGGCGGCCATCGATTTGACCCCCATGCTGGACATAGTGTTCATCATGCTGATCTTCTTCATCGTCACCACCTCGTTCGTCAAGGAGTCCGGGGTGGAGATCAACCGTCCGAGCGCCAGCACGGCGGAGACGGTGAAGAAGGGGAACATCATGGTCGCGGTTCGCGAGAATGGTCAGGTCTGGGTCGACAAGCGGTCCGTCGAAGTGGGCGCCGTGCGCGCCAACATCGAGCGGCTGCGGGCGGAGAACCCGGAGAGTGCCGTGGTGATCCAGGCCGATACCGAATCCCGCTCGGGTCTGGTGGTCCAGGTCATGGATCAGATCCGCATGGCCGGTGTCCAGAACATCTCCATCGCGGCGAGCAAGAGCAGCTGATGCCGGAGCGAGCACCATGAGATACCTGATAGCGATAACGGTCTCCTGTGTGGTGGTGTTCTTCCTGTTTCTGGGAATGAACAAACTCATCACGCCGGATCACCGGGAGTTGACGGAGAGGGAAGACGTCACCATGACGGACTTCATTCGCCTCAAACCCCAGGAGACCCTGCAAGAGAAACAACGCGAGCTGCCCAAGCCGCCTCCCCCGAACCGGCCGCCTCCCCCTCCGGAGATGGAAGTGGCCAGCACGGACAGGCCGCAGATGGAGAGCTCGTCCATGGACATGCCCAAACTCGACATCCCGGTCAACATCGGCGGTGGCAACGCCCTCGGTGCCTACAGCACGGGTGGCGGCGGTGGCGGCATGGGGGGCAACAACGGCGCCATTCCCATGGCGACCTTCGAACCCATGATGCCCCGCAAGGCAGCCC
The DNA here is from genome assembly GCF_002812985.1 of Aeromonas lusitana. Classification (GTDB taxonomy): domain Bacteria; phylum Pseudomonadota; class Gammaproteobacteria; order Enterobacterales; family Aeromonadaceae; genus Aeromonas; species Aeromonas lusitana. The sequence continues at coordinate 67,243 of NZ_PGCP01000017.1, read as the reverse complement.
TGGCGGGCCTGGCGAGCGGCAAGGTGGTGGTGGAGTTCACCGTCACCGAGCGCGGCACCGTCAGCAACGTGCGGATCGTGAAAGAGGATCCGCGCAGCTATGACCTCGGCAAGGAGGCGCGCAAGACCATCGCCAAATGGACGTTCAAACCGGCCATGGTCGATGGCAAGCCGCAAGCATCCCGCATGCAGCAAGAGATCGAGTTTGCGGTCAACTAAGGAAGGTGGCGATGAATAAGTTACGTACCCTGATCCTCGCCCCGGTCGCCATGGCGGTGCTGCTTAGCACCGCCAGTTGGGCCGCCGAGCAACCCGCCCTGTCCGATCGCGCCTACCGCGCGGTCAACAAGGCCCAGGCGTTGATCACAGAGAAGAAATACGGCGAGGCGAATGCCAAGCTGCAGGAGGCGCTGTCCGGCGTCGGCGAGCGAGTCTATGACAAGGGGGTGATACTGCAGACCCTGGGCTTCGCCGCCGCCCAGCAGGAGAAATACAGCCAGGCGACCAAGTACTTCGCCGATGCCATCGCCACCGGCGGCCTGCCGCAACCGGTGGCCCAGCAGGTGCGCTACAACCTGGCCCAGCTCTACATGGCGGAGGGCAACTTCAAGGCCTCCATCAGCACCATGAACCAGTGGTTCGCGAGCCTTGGCAAGGACGAGAAGCCCACTCCCCACGCCTACATCACCCTGGCCAACGCCCATGTGCAGCTCAAGCAGTACAAGGAAGCCATACCGGCGGTGGATCAGGCCATCAAGCTGTCGGGGGGCAAGGCGCCCGAGTCCTGGTACCTGCTCAAGATGGCGGCGCACTACGAGCTGAAACAGTACAAGCCGGCGACTGAGGTGCTGACCGCCCTCATCGACAAGTACCCGGAGAAGAAGAAGTACTGGACCCAGCTCTCCGCCATGCACATGCAGGCGGGCAACGACGCCAAGGCACTGGCGGCGCTGGAGGGCGCTTATAACCTCGGCATGCTGACCGAGGCCAACGAGCTGCAGCGTCTGGCCAACTATTTGGCCTTCGCCGGCATTCCCCATCGCGCCGCCCGGGTGATGGAGAAATCCATGAAGGAGGGAACCATAGAGAGCAACGCGGCCAACTACAAGACCCTGGCCAACTACTGGCATCAGGCCAAGGAGCTGGATCCGGCCATCGATACCCTGGCCAGGTCCTACAAGCTGGCCCCGGATGCCGAGCTGCAGCTCAAGATGGCGCGCATGATGATCCAGAGCAAACGCTATCAGGATCTGGTGGCGCTGGCCGCCAAACCCGCGGCCAATGCCAACGGTGAACAGCGCGCCGATCTGAAGTTCCTGACCGGGGTGGCCTATTTCGAGCAGCAGAAACCGAAGGAGGCCCTCTCCGCCTTCAGTCAGGCGGCTCAAAACGGCAACGTCAGTGGCCGCGCCTCCCCCTGGATCAACTTCTTGAAGGAACAACAAGGTGGCGCCGTCACCCAGTGACGGCCCAGCAGGGAGATCCCCTGCCCTGCCTCCACGACACACGGGGCCTTGCCCCACCAGTTGCCTTGGTGGCACATTGGCCGCTCCTCGGAGCGGTCTTTTTTATGGCCGTTTATCACGCGAGCTCCCCATAAAAAAATCCGGAGCCAGGCTCCGGATTTGTCGTCTCTACAGGGCATCAGAAAGATGCCGCTTCGTCATATCAGTAGTTGCACACCAGCTTCCAGCTGCCGTCGCCCGCCTTGGGCTCGGAGCTGGTCCACCAGTTTGCCTGCCACACCGCCTTGCCATTGGTCACGCGATCGTTGGCATTGGCGTGATCCCCCTGCGGCCAGCTCGGATAGGCCGGATAGCTCGCCGGGTTGACGCTCTGGCTGCTGCAGGTCGTGCCACCGGTACCGCCATCACCGCCGCCCGTGCCCACGACCGCCTCGGCCAGGGCCGGGAAGTCAGCCTTCAGACCAATGGTCTGAGTACCGACAATCAGGCGCACGCCGCTCGGTACACCCGCCGCCGGCAGGTAGTAGGTCATGGCCACTTCGACGTCAGAGCCCGGCGCCCAGGCCTTCCAGGTCGGCAGCGTCATGGCCACCTTGTGGAAGTCCTTCTCATTGGCGATGCCGTCGGAGTTCTGGTTGCCACCGCTCTCGACCACCTTCAGCCCCATGCCACTCTGATCCGTGATGGTGTCAGAGGTGGAAGTGGGCACCAGGAACTCGATGCGAGTGCCGCCCGGAATGGTCTGGGTCGACTTGTTGGTGAGTTTCAGGGTCGGGTTGATCGGGTAGTTCGAATCCCCTTCCTTGAAGCCGGTCAGGCTCACGCCGATGTCGAGCTGGGCCGCCGGCGCCGGCAGATCGTTCTGCTTCAGGTTCGCCTTGCTCGCCTTGCTGAACTTCTCATACGCCAGGCTGGTGAGCGTGCTGCCCATCACATACTCGTTCTTGGCCGGATCGAATGCATAGTCCCCTGCCATCTCCCAGAACATGACGCCCCCCAGACCCCGCTTGATGATGTAGTCCAGCTTCTTGCCCATGGACTCTTCATCTTCGGTGGAGAGGAACACCTTCTTCTGCTCGTTCCACAGCCAAGGCGCCTGCGCCTTGTCATCGTAGTAACGCACGTACTGACCCTGGATCACGTCAGCCGGATCGTTGGGATCCAGGCCCCAGGCGGTACCATAGCTCGGCAGGGTAGTGATGCCGAGGCTGGCCGCGTGCTCCAGGTTCTTGGCGTGCCACATGGGCACGGCACCGGCGCCGACTTCCTTGCCGTTCTTGTCCAGATCGTGCCAGATGTTGTCGATGCCGACCGCCCCGTTACCGCAGGGGATGGTGCTGCCACCGGTGCCCGGCTGGCAGTTGCTCTGGCTCGGCAGGGCTGCCTTGCCGTTGAGACCATGAGTCCCGCCGGTCACCCCTTGCCAGCCACGGGTGTAATAGGGCACACCTATGTTGATCTTGCCGGCCGCCAGGGCGCCACGGAAGTAGTGGGCCGCCCAGGCCGAGTTCAGGTAGCCGATGGCGCCGTACTGGGCCTGGCTGTAGACACCCCACTGGGCCAGCTCAGGATCCGCCTTGTTGTCGAACAGGGCGGCGTTGTGGGCCACGAAGTTGTTCCAGGCACCGTGGAAGTCATAGGTCATCAGGTTGACGTAATCCAGATACTGGGTGACCTGGAAGTTCTCCATGCCGCGCAGCAGATAGGCAGACGCCGGCGAGGCGATGGTCAGCATGTATTTGCGACCATCCTCGGTGCCGGCATTGTCGAGCCGCGTGCGCAGGGTCTTCATCAGCACTTCATAGTTGGCAAACAGCTTGGCCCGGCACTGGTTGGAGAGCGGGAAGTCGTTGGGATTGCCCGCATCCTTCATGGAGGTGGGGTATTCATAATCCACGTCCACCCCGTCAAAGCCGTACTGGCGGATGAAGCTCACCGCCGAATCGGCAAAGGCGTTGATGCCGGCGGTGTTCACCGAGCAGTCCCCCTTGGTGGTGGCGGTGTAGAAGCCACGGGTATCGGCCCAGCCCCCAACGGAGATAAGGGTCTTCACGTCCGGATACTGCTTCTTGTACTTGGAGAGCAGGTTGAAGTGACCCTGATAGGCGAACTCGGGATCCATCTCGGCGCCCGGCACCCCGCTCCAGGTCATCTTGGTGGCGGCATCGTCCACCTTGATCAGGTGGCTCTGCTCATCGACCCCGGCGAAGGCGTAGTTGATGTGGGTGATCTTGTCCCAGGGAATGTCGTTCACCAGGTAGGCGGGCAAGCCGTTCTTGCCGGTACGCCAGGAGGTGAAGTAGCCGATGACGCGGCGGGCGTGGTCATCCCCCATGCACTCGCTGCCATCGGCGCGATAAACCTGGCGAATGTCGCAGGAGAGGTTGCCACCGGTGGGCGGCAGGGCCGCCTCTTCCACCTGCACATCCACCTGAGTAGATTCGCCGACCAGATTGGCCTTGTCGGTGGCCACCAGTTTGAGACCGGCAACCCCCTTGTTTTGCGGCGTCCAGTTCACCTGCCAGGGGGCGCTGGTGTCTTCGCCCACCTTCTGGCCATTCACGAACAGCTCGACCTTGGCCACGTCGTTGTTGGCGTCGGTGACATTGCCGCTCACCGCCGTGCTGCGACCCAGGGTCACCTTGGCACCGGCGGCCGGGCTGGCGATGCTCACCTTGGGTGCCTCTGGCGCCACCACGGCGCTGACGTTGAAGCTGGCACTAGCCTCGCCGAGTACCTTGCCATCCTTGTCCAGGGCGCGGGATTTCAGCTGATGGGCACCGACACCACTCGCGGTCCAGCTCGCCGACCAGGGGGCCGCGCTGCTCACCGCGACTTGGGTGCCATCGATCAGGTACTCGACCTTGACCAGGGCGCTGCTGTTGCCGCCAAGAGTCACCGCCAGGGCGACCGGGGCGCCTTCGTTGAAAGCGCTACCAGCGGCGGGCGAGCCGATGGCCAGCGTCATGCCCGGCGTCGTGCTGCCATCGGTGAACGGTTTCCAGGCATCGGTCCAGACGGTTCCCACCCCGGGGGCATAGTGATAGGCCGAGGCCCCACACCAGCCGGAGTAGGGGAATTCCTTGCACTCATAGAGGGAGCCTGCGTTGCTGACGACATCGCCAGCCTTGTAGGCGGTACCGGCCTGATAGGCGGGATAGGCGGCCTGCGCCCAGGCGGGCACGGCCGCGAGGGCAACCAGCATGGCGAGCCTGCTGGGCCTGAGGATCTGTTGCATCTTGTTATCTTCCTTGTTGGTCTTGGCTTTTAATGACCGGGCAAAGCACAACAGCAACAGGCGAAATCGGGTCGACAACAGGCCATGGACGGGGCCACATACCCTCATGTCACCCTGGGGAGCCCCGCTCTCTGTCATCGCTGACAGAGCGGAGGCTTTGCGTCCCGGCATCACTGCCGGTTTGCCCTTTACCTGGGTTCCGTGAGGAACAGCCCGAGTATAGGAAGCAAGTCAGCAACTCTCAATCTTCATTCTCAAAGAGAAATATGTAAACGCCGCCGCGCTCACACAATTTCAGTCTAGATGGAATGATATTTTTATCATTAATTTCATATCGTTAGCTGTGTCATAAAAATAGAAACAGCCTCTTTTGCTTCCCCATAATGTGCGCTGGTTCACTGGTATGAGCAGCCAGAAGTGTGACAATGCGCGCCCTTGGTTCAGGCACCAAGGCTATGGAAACACTGGCAAAAATAAAAAAGGAAACACAATGAAAGGTACCCCTACCCTGCTGTCACTGGCCGTGGGGCTCGCGCTTGCGTCCCCGTCACTCCAGGCTGCCGGCTTCAGTTGCCCGGCCGACAGCGCCCTCACCCCCATCCCCGCCATTCAGGGCACTGGCGACAAGAGCCCCCTGGTCCCGGACGGTCTGTTCGAGAGCCCCCAGAGTGTCTCGGTCAAGGCCGTGGTCTCCGCCCTCGGCGAGGGGGTGAACAAGGGCTTCTACCTGCAGGATCTGCAGGGGGATGGCAATCCCCAGAGCTCGGACGGCATCTTCGTCTTCCTGAATGACAAGAACTTCGCGACCAAGTACCCAGGCATCAAGCCGGGGGCCGAAGTCTGTCTGGAGGCCAAGGTCGAGGAGTATTACAACCATACCCAGCTCAAGCCCGTCTTCGACAGCGGCACGCCCCGTCTGCAGGTCGTGACTCAGGGCACTGTGCCTGCCGCCGTGCCGCTACGGGTGCTGGAGGGGGAGACCCTGGCCCAGGCGCTGGAGCGCCACGAGGGGATGCGGGTACGGCTCGATGCCGGCAGTGAGCTGAAAATCAGCCGCAACTTCAGCTTCGACTATGCCGCCAAGCGCAACAACCTGGTGCTCTCCCACCTGGCGCCCCTGGTGAAACCGACCCAGCTGCACGTGGCGGGCAGCGACCAGGCCAAGGCATTGGCCGAGGCGAATGCGGACAACCGGGTGTTCCTCGAATCCGACGTCAAGGCCACCGATGGCAAGCTGCCCTGGCTGCCCGCCTGGGAGCCGGAGCAGGGGTATCTGCGCATCGGCGATGCGCCGGTCAACCTGGAGGCGCTGGTCGGCTACAGCTACAACGAATACCGGCTGATAGTGCCAAAAGAGCAGGCCATCACGGTCGGCGATCTGCTACGCACCGATGAGCACGATCGCCAGAGCGCCCCGGCCCGCACCGCCGGTACGGATCTGCGGGTCGGCAGCTTCAACGTGCTCAACTACTTCACCAGCCACTCCAGCGTGGGCGGCGCCCTCAACGTGCTGTGCGCCGATCAGGCAGATGCAGACAGTGCCAAGGGCTGCAACCGCGGCGCCAAGAGCCTGGAGGACTTCCAGCAGCAGCGCACCAAGATAGTCAACGCCATCACAGAGATGGACGCAGACCTGCTCGGCCTGATGGAGATGGAGAACAACGGCTTTGATGACCACTCCGCCATCAGCGACCTGGTCAAGAGCCTCAACGCCCAGCAGAAAGATGCCAGCCAGCACTACGCCTTCGTCAGCCTGCCCAAGGCCATGCTCGGTCAGGAGCGCTTCTTCGGTGGCGACGCCATCATGGTGGCCATGCTCTATCGCCCGGCCAAGCTGACCCCGAGCGGGGACGCCAGCGTGATCCTGCTGCCGGAGCAGCGTTACACCGTCGGCGGCGTCGCCAAGACCGCCGGTCAGCGCGACTCCCTGGTGCAGAGCTTCACCGTGGCAGGCAGCAAGGATCCCCTGACCCTGGTGGTCAACCATTTGAAATCCAAGGGATCGGGCTGTTACGAGAACGGAGACGGCAAGACAGAGCCTGCGGATCTGCAGGGCAAATGCACCGAGTTCCGGGTCAGCGCCGCCAAGGTACTGGGGGAAGCGGTGAACAAGCTGCCGGGCCAGGTGCTGCTGGTGGGGGACTTCAACTCCTACGCCAAGGAAGACCCGATCCGGGTGCTGACCGACTATGCGCCGGCCAGCAGCGATCGCAAGATCCGCTCAGCTTCCCACACCTTCATCGGCGAGCAGGCATATGAGCAGCTCGGCCAGGAAGTGGGCAAGAGCTATGGTCTGGTGGACCTGAACGTCAAGTTCAACCAAGCCAAGGCCATCTCCTACAGCTATGAGGCCGAGCTCGGCACCCTGGACTACGCCCTCGCCAACCCGGCCCTGGCCAAGAAGGTGGTGGCCGTCGCCGACTGGCACATCAACTCCTACGAGAGCAACCTGTTCGAGTACGGCCGTGGCTTCACCGGCGACATGATAAAGTCGGACAATCCGTTCAGCGCCTCGGATCACGATCCCATCATCGTCGATCTCAAGCTGCAGGAGCCGAGCAAGGACGGCGGTGGCGGTGCCATGGGCGCCCTGCTGCTGGCCCTCTTGCCCCTGGCCTGGCGCCGCCGACATATCTCATAATTCGTGCGAAATAACGAAAAAAGCCCGCGGCAGTCGCGGGCTTTCTCATTTTGGTCATTTGATTTGTAAATACAAAGGCGTTGGCCATGAAAAAAACAAATGCCTGAACAAACAAAAAGGCCACCGTTATCACGGTGGCCTTCAGTATTTGGTGGAGCTACGCGGGATCGAACCGCGGACCTCTTGCATGCCATGCAAGCGCTCTCCCAGCTGAGCTATAACCCCAAATTTTACTCTTTGAACAAGCGGTTCTGGCGGCCGCTTGTCTTACTGCTAAATAGTGGTGGAGCTACGCGGGATCGAACCGCGGACCTCTTGCATGCCATGCAAGCGCTCTCCCAGCTGAGCTATAACCCCGAAATCTTTACTCTTTAGACAAGCGGTTCTGGTGTCCGTTTGCCTCACTGCGAAATAGTGGTGGAGCTACGCGGGATCGAACCGCGGACCTCTTGCATGCCATGCAAGCGCTCTCCCAGCTGAGCTATAACCCCACAAAGGTCGGCCTGGGTGATACACACCGCACTGCCCTGGGTACTTCATTTCAATCAGGAACCTGGTGGAGCTACGCGGGATCGAACCGCGGACCTCTTGCATGCCATGCAAGCGCTCTCCCAGCTGAGCTATAACCCCTTGGATTCCAGATTGTTCGAGGAGAATTTGGTGGAGCTACGCGGGATCGAACCGCGGACCTCTTGCATGCCATGCAAGCGCTCTCCCAGCTGAGCTATAACCCCAACTCACCTCGGCGCTACCAAAGTTATCTCTGGCAACGGAGGCGCATGATAGGCATCACCCGCTTTGCTGTCAACCCTAAAATACCACCGGCCGGAGCGTTTAGTCAAAAATCAGGCAGTTCGTTGTTTTTACCAGCAACCGCGTCGCTATCTCCCTGTTTTATGTCACAAATCCGACTGAGGCTCAAAAACGAAGGGCCCCCATTCGGGAGCCCTTTTGAGTCATTCACAGCGGCTTGTTCGGCCGCCTGGGAGACCGACCGGCAGCGAGATTACTCTGCGGCCATGCGCGCTTCGATATACGCAAGCGCGCGATCGATGCGAGCCAGCACCCGCTCCTTGCCCACCAGCGCCATCACGGCGTCGATGGCCGGGGATTGGCCGAGGCCGGTGACGGCGACGCGCAGCGGCATGCCAACCTTGCCCATGCCCTGCCCCAGCTCGGCGGCAGTGGCTTCGATCAGCTCGTGCAGCGCCTCCGTGGTCCAGGTTTCGAGGGCGGCCAGCTTGGTCTTGGCCAGGGTCAGCGGCTCTGCGGCCACACCGCGCAGGTGTTTCTTGGCGGCGGCTTCGTCGAGCGCTTCGTACTCCTCGAACAGGTAGCGGCTCTGGGCGGCGACTTCCACCAGGGTATTGCAGCGCTCGGCCAGCAGGGTCACCACGTCGGACAAGGCCGGGCCCTTGCTGGTATCGATGTTCTGGGCGGCCATATGCCACTCAAGATACTTGGCCACGTGCACCGGATCCTGGGTGCGCATGTAGTGGTTGTTGAGCCACAGCAGCTTGTCGGTGTTGAAGGCGGAGGCCGACTTGGAGATGGCGTCCAGGCTGAACAGCTTGATCATCTCGTCCAGGCTGAAGATCTCCTGATCGCCGTGGGACCAGCCCAGACGCACCAGGTAGTTCAGCAGGGCTTCCGGCAGATAGCCGTCATCGCGGTACTGCATCACGGACACGGCGCCGTGGCGCTTGGACAGCTTGGCTCCGTCGTCACCCAGGATCATTGAGACGTGGGCAAACTCCGGTACCGGCGCGTTCAGGGCCTTGTAGATGTTGATCTGGCGCGGGGTGTTGTTGATGTGATCTTCGCCACGCACCACGTGGGTGATCTCCATGTCCCAGTCGTCCACCACCACGCAGAAGTTGTAGGTGGGGGCGCCGTCGGTGCGGCGGATGATGAGATCGTCGAGCTCGGTGTTGGCGAACTCGATGCGGCCACGAACGTGGTCGTCAAACACCACTGAGCCTTCGGTCGGATTGCGGAAGCGAATAACGTGGGGCGCATCGGCCGGGTGATTGTGGGCGGCATCGCGGCACTTGCCGTCATAGCGCGGCTTCTCGCCGTTGGCCATCTGGCCTTCGCGCAGGGCCTCCAGCCGCTCCTTGGAGCAGAAGCACTTGTAGGCACGACCATCGCCCAGCATCTCGTCGATGATGCCGTTGTAGCGATCGAAGCGCTTGGTCTGATAGTAGGGGCCCTCATCCCAGTTCAGCTCCAACCATTCCATACCCTCAATGATGGCGTCGATCGCCTCCTGAGTGGAACGTTCCAGATCGGTATCCTCGATACGCAACACGAACTCGCCACCCTGGCTCTTGGCAAACAACCAGGAATAGAGTGCGGTACGGGCACCGCCGACATGCAAAAAGCCGGTCGGGCTGGGAGCAAAACGGGTTTTGACTTTCATCTTTAAGCCTTGTGTAGAGGGCCTTGGGCCAATTCGTTAAAAACCGACGCATTTTAGCACCGAGAAACCCGGATGGGAAAACCATGGCGTAACCGGGGAGAAAATAGGGCCAAGGGACATAAAGACCACTATTTATGAGTGGGATCTCAGAAGCGGGTTCATTTTTCCGCTTAGCTAGTGAAGAACGCTGGAGAAATCTTCCGCCCTGCCGATAAATCAAACAACTTAGACCCTACAAGGAACGCAAGATGCAGTTTCGTTCTATTCAGAATCGCATCCTGGTGATGGCGGGGATCGCCATGACCACGGCACTGGTCATCCTGATCCTGCTCAACCAATACTCGGGCAAACAGACCCAGACCCTGACCATCAGCTCCAGTCGCGCCGCTCTGCAGCAAGAGGCCTGGCAAAAAGTGAGCGCCAACGCCCGCGCCGAGGCCGCCACCATCACCCAGCTGCTGCAAAAGGGGCTCTCCTACACCCAGCAGATGGCCAGCGTCTTCGCCCTGCAGCAAGGGGGCAAGCTGCCGCTCGATCGCCAGCAGGCCACCGACCTGCTCAAGGCCCAGCTCAGCCTGGAACCCCAACTGTATGGCGCCTTCGCCGGTTTTGAGCCCAATGGTTTTGACGGCCAGGACGCCCTCTTCGCCGGTCAGACTGCCCTTGGCAGCGACAGCCAGGGCCGCTTCGTGCCCTACTTCTACCGCGACAAGGACAGCATAGGCACAGACCTGCTGCTCTCCATCGAGAAGAGTGACGCGGACGAGTTCGGCAACCCGGCCAACGACTACTACGCCTGCCCGAAACGGGAGGGGCGCTCCTGTCTCATCGATCCCTTCAAGGTGGACATCAACGGTCAGCAGGTGCTGGTGAGCACCATCACCACCCCTATCCTGGTGGACGGTCAGTTCAAGGGAGTCGCCGCACTGGACTTGGCGGTGGACTCCATCAGCCGCCAGGCCCAGTCCCTCAACAGCAACATCTATGACGGCAAGGGGGAGACCCTGATCGTCAGCGCCGCCGGCGTCATCACAGGCACCAGCGGCGACGCCAGCCTGCTCGGCAGCCGCGCCGACAAGCTGCTCGGCGACGGCTGGCAGCAATACCTCAAACCGGAAGTGCAGCGCCAGGAGCTCACCGATGCGTTTCGCATCTCTGTGCCCATCGCGGTGCCGGGCATGAGCCGCAACTGGGCCATCATCGTCACCCTGCCCTACAAGGTGGTGCTGGCGGGGGCCGACGAGCTGGAGGCCCAGCTGGCCGACATGAACCGCTCCGCCATGACCCAGCAGCTGGTCGGTGCCTTGCTGGTGCTGGTGCTGGCACTCGCCACCATGCTGGTGATCGCCCGCAGCATCACGGGCCCCATCCGCCAGATGGTCAGCCTGGTGGATGACATCGCCGACGGTGAGGGGGATCTCACCAAACGCCTCAACACCCAGTCCCAGGACGAGCTGGGGGCCCTGGCCCGCGGCATCAACCGCTTCATCGACAAGCTGCAGCAACTGCTCGGGGACGTGCAGAAGACGGCGAGCGAGGTGCATCGCCACGCCGGTGACACCGACCGCATCGCCGGCCAGACCGACAGCAACCTGCAACATCACCAGGCGGAGATGGAGCAGATGCTGACCGCGGTGCAGGAGATGTCCTATGTCAGCCAGGAGGTCGCCACCCACGCAAACAACACGGCCGACTCCGCCAAGCAGGCGCAAGGGGCGGCGGATCAGGGCAAGGAGCGCTTCCAGCGGGTGATCCAGTCCATGCACAAGGTGGCTGCCGAGGCAGGCAAAGGCGCCGAGGTGGTCGAGGGGCTGGCCCACGACAGCGAGCAGATCACCAGCATACTCACCGTCATTCAGGGCATCGCCGATCAGACCAACCTGCTGGCGCTCAACGCCGCCATCGAGGCGGCCAGGGCCGGCGAGCAGGGCCGCGGCTTCGCCGTGGTGGCGGACGAGGTGCGCAAGCTGGCGGGCAACACCCAGCAGGCGGTGCAGAACACCCAGGAGCTGATCGAGAAGATCCGCCACAGTTCGGCCAACGCGGTCAACGCCATCCAGCAGAGCCAGCAGCTGACCCATCAGGCGGTGGGCGAGGCGGATCTGGCGGAGGCGGCGCTCGACAGCATCTTCCAGGCCATCGCCACCATCAACGACATGACCTACCAGATAGCCTCAGCCGCCGAGGAGCAGAGCTCGGTTTCCGAGACCGTCTCCGGCAATCTGTCAAAAACCAACGCACTGGCCAACGACATCGCCGAGGACGCGACCAACACCGCCAAAGCGAGCCAGGCCTTGCGTCAGGCGGCGGAGCGTTTACAGCAATTGCTGGGACAATTCCGTCTCAGTTGATAATTTTCCTCCTCTGGACTCTCCCCCTCGGGGGCGAGTCCGTTTACCATAGGCGGCATATTTGCCTGATGGCAGGCAATGTAGTGAGAGGTAAATGCCGTGCCCACCCCGGACCGTCGCCCACGAGGCCATAACAGACGAGCCCAGCAGCGTCGCCAAGACGAATCACAAGGAACCCTGCTCCATCGTATCAATGCCGCCACCCTGCCCCTGCGTCAGCGCCTCGGGCAAGGCATGAGCGGCCTGCGCAACAAGGAGGCCAGAACGACCTCATTCAAGCTGGCCAGCCCGCTGCCGCGCAAGAACACCATAGGTCTGCTGATACTGATCCCGCTCTGGCTGATAGTGCTTGCCTGGAATCCCGCCCCCACGGCGCCCGCCGCCGCGCCGTCCGGCTCACTCGCCGTGCCGCTGGCGGTGCCGGCCCAGGCCCTGACCGTGGGTAACGGTAGCATCGGCAGTGCGCCGGTCGCCGCCACACCGGTGGAAGAGAAGGTGGACGGTACCTGGCTGCAGCACGACGTGCAGGCCGGCGAGACCCTCTACTCCATCTTCCGCAAGTTCGAGTTGCCAGGGGCCGAGCTCAGCCGGCTGATCGCCATCGAGGGGCCGGATCGGCCGCTGACCCGATTGCAATCCGGCAAGTCGGTGTTCGTGCTGGTAGACGCAGGTCGCCGCATCCAGCGGGTCGAGATCCGCTCCCTCGGTCAGGTGAACTATCGCTACGATCGCCAGGGTGAAGGTTTTGCGCTCAAGGAGTGATGAGCCCCGACGAGACACGAAAAGGGAGGCTGACCAGCCTCCCTTTTTTTTGACCAACAGCCTGAAACCGGCCGCTGGCATCACAATACTTCTAGCTTGCTCAAAAAATGAAAAGTGCCAAATTGACAAGGGATCGACCTTACGTACAATCGTTTGTGCTTTAGACAGGGATTGTACTGCATGCGACTGGGACAAATTGACGTGGTCAGTCATGAATCAGCCCCTGCACTCTAGGCAAATGCTGCCCAACAAGGCTTAGTTTCATTATTGTTATAGATAGGACTTACCACATGTCTGACATTCGCACCGGCCAAGTAAAATGGTTCAACGAAACCAAGGGTTTTGGCTTCATCGAGCAATCCCAGGGACCGGACGTTTTCGTTCACTTCTCCTCCATCCAGAGCACAGGTTTCAAAACCCTGGCTGAAGGTCAAAAAGTCCAGTTCACCGTGACCCAGGGCAAGAAAGGCCCTCAGGCTGAGAACGTCACCCTGCTGTAAGCAGTGCGCGTGAACCCGTAGGAGGAGATCAGCTCCTCCTATTTTTTGCCTGCATTTTTGCCTCAAACCCTTGCCCCATTTGCCCTCGCCCTGCCCCTCGGTACGCCCGCTCTTGATGACCCGCAGTTTCCACCGGCTCTCTATCACGCCCCGACATGCCCGATCCGCTAAAGATGCGATAAGTTTAACCAGTATAAAAATCCAATAAACTCACACCCAACAGATGCAGTAGAGTAATTTTGTTAATTTATAAGAATAAACAACCAACAATATCGATATTGGTATTGGTATTGGTATGGCAGATAGTATGCGGGATGTCGGAATCGAGAGTCACAGCTATTGGCTGACGTGGGTCACGGATGCGGGACATCTTCACCCAGGATACGGGTTTGAAGATCATGCAAAGGAGATCAGGAATACGAAAACAGGATCTGGGTACGACAAGCGCGATGGGCACGGGAAACTATACGAAAGGCTATCCGACGCAAGCATGCATGGATCGTGCCCTACCAACTGGTAGTGGTAGTGATGGTGCTGAGATACGGAATTCGTGAATTTGGAGGAGAGATTGAATTCGAAGGATTCGAAGAGAGATTGGAGCGGGAAACGAGACTCGAACTCGCGACCCCGACCTTGGCAAGGTCGTGCTCTACCAACTGAGCTATTCCCGCAACAGGATGTCGTCTGCACATGATTGGAGCGGGAAACGAGACTCGAACTCGCGACCCCGACCTTGGCAAGGTCGTGCTCTACCAACTGAGCTATTCCCGCAACGGAATATCATCTGCAGCACTTCGATAAGACAAATTTGGAGCGGGAAACGAGACTCGAACTCGCGACCCCGACCTTGGCAAGGTCGTGCTCTACCAACTGAGCTATTCCCGCAACAGGATGTCTTCTGCACATGATTGGAGCGGGAAACGAGACTCGAACTCGCGACCCCGACCTTGGCAAGGTCGTGCTCTACCAACTGAGCTATTCCCGCATCGGAATATCATCTGCAGTACTTCATAAAATTTGGAGCGGGAAACGAGACTCGAACTCGCGACCCCGACCTTGGCAAGGTCGTGCTCTACCAACTGAGCTATTCCCGCAACATAGGTTGTCTTGAGGCGTGATGATGATTGGAGCGGGAAACGAGACTCGAACTCGCGACCCCGACCTTGGCAAGGTCGTGCTCTACCAACTGAGCTATTCCCGCATCGGAACATCATCTGCTGCACTTTAACGAATAAAGTGGAGCGGGAAACGAGACTCGAACTCGCGACCCCGACCTTGGCAAGGTCGTGCTCTACCAACTGAGCTATTCCCGCAATACCTTAAAACAGGCCGTACAGCATTTGGTTGCTTGCGCTACTGTACGGGAGCCGAATTATAAGAGCAGTCATTCCAATTGCAAGGGCTTTTTTGTCACTGTGCGGCCGTTCGCTCAAAAGCTGTCCGAACTGCCGATTTTAGCAACCGACCGATGCCAAGCCCTTGCCGGCAACTCAGATTTTGAACACGTGAGCGCGGTAGAACTGCAACTCGGCGATGGATTCGCGGATGTCGTCCAGGGCCTGATGGGTGCCGCTTTTCTTGAACTGATCCAGCAGTTCCGGCTGCCAGCGACGGACCAGCTCCTTGATGGTGCTGACGTCGACGTTGCGGTAGTGGAAGAAGGCTTCCAGATCCGCCATGTGCTTGACCATAAAGCGGCGATCCTGGCCGATGCTGTTGCCGCACAATGGGCTGGTGCGCTCCGGCACCCACTCCTGAATGAACGCCAGCGTCTCGGCGATGGCCTTGGCCTCGTCATATTCGCTCGCCTTGACCCGTGCCACCAGACCGCTCTTGGTGTGGGTGTTGACGTTCCAATCGTCCATCTTGCCGAGCTCTTCATCGCTCTGGTGAATGGCGATGACGGGTCCCTCGGCCAGCACGTTCAGATCCTTGTCGGTGACTATGGTGGCGATCTCCAGTACCACGTTTTGCTCGGGGTCCAGACCCGTCATCTCCATGTCGATCCATACCAGGTTCTGCGCGCTGACTGTCATGATTACTCTCTCTATTGGGAGGAATGGCGGAATTTTGCCAATTTGCATGTATCATACTGGCTTTGAATCTGTTCATAAACTGGCGAATCGAGTGGCAAAGAAAGCAAAACTCAATCTGGGTCAACAAAGGCGCGTCCAGGCCAACCGCGAGCGACGGCTGCAAAAAGATCACGCAACCGTGGTCGATGACACCCTGTTTGGCCCGGCCATCGAGGGGGTGGTGATCAGCCGCTTCGGTCAGCATGCGGACGTGGAGGCCACCGACGGTGCCATCCACCGCAGCAACCTGCGTCGCAGCAGCATCAGCAGCCTGGTGTGCGGCGACAAGGTGGTCTGGCGTCCCGGTCTCAATGCCGCCACAGCCGGCGTCATCGAGGCGGTTCACCCGCGTCACTCGGTGCTGACCCGGCCGGACTTCTACGACGGGGTCAAACCCATCGCCGCCAACATAGACCAGATCATCATCGTCTCGGCGGTGATGCCGGAGTTTTCCACCAACATCGTCGACCGCTACCTGGTGGCCGCCGAGGACGTGGAGATCCAGCCGCTCATCGTGCTGAACAAGGTGGACATGCTGGATGCCGCCGCCCGCACCCGCATCGAGGGCCAGCTCGCCCCCTACCGCAAGCTCGGCTATCAGGTGATCCTGGTGAGCTGCGAGAGCGGCGAAGGGCTCGATGAGCTCAAGGCCCAGTTCGAAGGCAAGATCAGCATCTTCGTCGGCCAGTCCGGGGTGGGCAAGTCCTCCCTCACCAACGCCCTGATGCCGGGGCTGGACGTGCTCACCGGCGAGATCTCGGAAAACTCCGGGCTCGGCCAGCACACCACCACCACGGCGCGGCTCTATCACTTCCCAAGCGGCGGCGATCTCATCGACTCCCCCGGGATCCGTGAGTTCGCGCTCTGGCATCTGGAAGCGGATCGCATCACCTGGTGCTTCGTCGAGTTTCGTGACTACCTGGGTGGTTGCAAGTTCCGCGACTGCACCCACAAGGACGATCCCGGCTGTGCCCTGCGCGCGGCGGTCGACCGCGGCGACATCAGCGCGGATCGCTTCCACAACTATCACCGCATCCTGGAAACCATGCAGGAAGCCCGCCACGGTCGGCAACAAGCCCGACTGTGACCCATTCAACGAATTCTGTAGATGAAGAACATGAGCATCACTGACAACCTGAAAATTGCCGGTCAATACTGCCTGCCCAAACACGCCGTCTCCCGCCTGGTGGGCAAGCTCGCGGCCGCCGAGGCCGGTAACCTCACCACCAAGGTGATCGAAGCCTTTATCAAGCAGTACCAGGTCGACATGAGCGAGGCCCTGCACGAGGACCCGGCTCACTACCCGAGCTTCAACGCCTTCTTCACCCGCGAACTCAAGCCGGGGATCCGCCCTCTGGTGGAAGATGCCATGACCCTGGCCCTGCCGGTAGACGGCACCGTCAGCCAGCTCGGCCCCATCCATCAGGGCCGCATCATCCAGGCCAAGGGCCACGACTACAGCGCCCGCGAGCTGCTGGGTGGATTCGATGATTTGGTGGCGCCGTTCAAGGATGGCGACTTCGCCACCATCTACCTGGCACCCAAGGATTATCACCGCATCCACATGCCGCTGGACGGCGTGCTGGAGAGCATGGTGTTCGTGCCAGGCGATCTCTTCTCCGTCAACCCGCTCACCGCCGAGAACGTACCGAACCTGTTCGCCCGCAACGAGCGGGTGGTCGCCACCTTCCGCACCCCCCATGGTCCCATGGCGCTGGTGCTGGTCGGTGCCACTATCGTCGCCAGCATCGAGACCATCTGGGCCGGCAACATAGCGCCGACCAAGCACAAGGAAGTGGTGCGCTGGGACTACACGGTCGATGAGGCCATCACCTTGCAAAAAGGCGCCGAGATGGGCCTGTTCAAGCTCGGCAGTACCGTCGTCTGCCTGTTTGGCCCTGGCATGCTGGCGGGCTTCGAGCCCCATCTGGCCAATGGCGTGACGACCCGCATGGGACAGCCCTTCGCCAAGCTGGCTGCAACAGAATGAGTGACCAGCAAGGCGCCTCGCAGCCGAAGAATCCACTGCATGGGATGACACTCGAGGCGATTGTCACCGCCCTGGTGGCCCATTACGGCTGGGAAAAACTGGGTCAGGAGATCAACATCCGTTGCTTCACCCAGGATCCCAGCATCAAGTCCAGCCTGAAATTCTTGCGAAAAACCCCCTGGGCGCGGGAAAAAGTCGAGAGCCTCTACCTGTCCGTCCAGCGCAAGCAAGCGAAACAGGCAGGATCCCACAGTGTTTAAGTCCAGCCTGACGTTCTTGCGCAAGACCCCTTGGGCGCGGGAGAAGGTGGAGAACCTCTACCTCTACGTGTTGCGCAAACAGTCCAAACAGAAGGAAGGCCCAGATGGCGTTTAAAATTACCTACACCTACAACAAGCAGGCCAAGGAAATCGGCTACGCCAACGACAAGTTCAACAGCATCTATGATGCGGTGGCCGCCGCCGAGGGGATCAACCTCGCCAGCTTCCACGCCATGGAGGCCCAGCTGGCCCAGGTCTGCCGCCGTGACAAGAAGAGCGTGAAGGACTACCGGGAGAACTACTTCAAGGAGCTGGGTTTCTCCAACATCGTCATCGAACGGGATGGCCAGGAGTCATGATGCGCACTCTCACCCTGATGACCGCCTCCCTGCTGCTGGCGGCCTGCAGCACCCCGACCCAGCACCTGGTGGGCAACGATCAGGATGCCCACGGTTGCCGTGCCAGCGCCGGCTATCAGTGGTCGGCATTGACCAACCAGTGCGTGCGCCTGTTCGAGCAGGCCATCCGCCTGCAATCCCTAGAGGCGAGCGAGACCGGCAGCGCCTTCGTGCTGTTCAACGCCGATCAGAGCCAGGCCGAGCTGACCCTGCCACGCGGCGAGCCCATCCGGCTCCTGCGCCAGGGGGAAGAGGGCAACTGGTCCTGGCAAGGGGCTGGCTACCAGCTCTTCCCCTGGAAGGGCTATCTGCTCAAATCCGGCGAGCAGGCGCTGTTCCACGGTGACAGCGGCCTCGCCCAATAAGCGGACTGCATGACCCAGCACCCCCGGCCTCTGCCGGGGGTGCTGTTTTTGGGGCCTATGGGGCGCGAGACATAAGCAGCCCGCCCACACAAAAGAGCCACACCCAGGGGTGTGGCAAAGGCAGGCTTGGTACATCTAGGGTCTGTCTGGCGATCACTTGACTCGCGAGGAAGGGAGGGCCGTCGGCCCGGGTGCCTCAGCGGTCGATGGCGTCCAGCACCCGGGCGGAGTAGACCATGGCTGCGCCGGTATTCATGGCGATGGCGACGCCGAGGGCATCGGCGATCTCGGCCCGGCTGGCCCCCTGCTTGAGGGCAGATTCGGCATGCACAGCGATGCAGCCGTCGCAACGGGTGGTGACCGCCACCGCCAGCGAAATAAGCTCGCGGGTCTTGCCATCCAGGGTGCCGCCCTTGCTGCCGGCGGATGAGAGCAGCTGATAGCCCTTGAGGGTATCCGGGCTCAGGCTGCCCAGCTCCATCACGCGGCCGGTCAGCTCTTTACGGTATTGGTTCCAGTCTTGCATCTTGACTCTCCTCTGGGATGAACGGGCCCATGCCGGTTCGATGGAGCCAGTATTGCATCGAGGGGTGATTCATTTAATACTTAAAAGACGCAAATAAACACCAAATAGAATCATGAACGACATAGACCAGTTGATTGGCCAGGCCGGGATCCGCGGCTCCTTCGATGTGCGTTGCCTCTACCGCGGCGGCTTCGCCCTGCCCCACGAGCAGAGCCCGGCCGGGGTGATGCCGTTTCATCTGTTGATGAAGGGCGAGCTCAAGGTCCGCACCCAGCCGGGCCAGGAGCTGGTGATGCAACCCGGGGATCTGCTGCTGCTGCCCGGTGGCGAGCCCCACACCATCTGGCGGGATGGAGAACCCCTCGCCGATACGGAATCCGCCGACGGCGTGCTGCCCACCCGCAGCGATGGCGGGGAAGAGGTGGAGTTTCTGTGCGGCGAGTTTCACTACCAGGGGCCCCTGCGCCCCCTGCTGCTGGACGCATTGCCGAGCCCACTCTGCATCCCCTTGCTCACCAGCGAGTCCCGCCAGGCGCTGACCCTGGTGCTGGCGCTGATCCAGCAGGAGCTGGCCCGCGAGCAGCAGGGCTCAGGCGCCGTGCTGACGGCCCTGAGCCAGGTGCTGCTGGCCATGGGGCTGCGCGCCCATGCCAGCGATCCGCACGGTGCGCTCGGGCTCATCGGTGCCTTGCAGGATGCGAGGATCGGGCGCTCCCTGCAGGCCATGCTGGCAACCCCTGCCCATCCCTGGAGCGTGGACGAGCTGGCGACCCTGGCCGCCATGTCCCGGGCCACCTACTTTCGGCACTTTCGCCAGCGGCTCGGCTGCAGCGTCTGGGAGTTCATGGTGCGGGTGCGCATGGTGCGGGCGGGGGAACTGCTGCGCCAGCCGGATCACCTGCCCATCGGCGAGGTGGCGCAGCGGGTCGGCTATCAGTCCGAGGCGGCCTTTGCCAAGGCCTTCAAGCAGCTGACCGGGCTGGCTCCCGGCAAGTTTCGCCAGCAGGGACTCGCGGCGAGCACGCCTCAGGGATAAAAAAATCCCGTTGCAAGCAACGGGATTTTTTGTGCGCATCGCCGAACGGCGGATGGCGCCAGATCAGTTCCCCAGAGTGGAGAACAGGCTCTGCTCCAGGCTGCCACGGGAGACGCAGACCGGGGTGATGGAAGGCGCCAGCACGCGCTCGCCTGAACCTTCAACGAAATAGAGCTGGGTGTTGCCCTTGACGTTGACGGTGGCCACGCTGTTGTTGCCGCTCTGGGTGATGATCAGGTTGATCTGCAGATTGGGGTTGCCCAGGGCGACCTTGGAGCCCATGGTGCCGCAATCCAGCCACTCCAGGCCATCGGCCGAGTTCTCGACGTTGGCAGTCATCAGGCCGGAGCCACGCTGGCTGTTCTCGATGTTCAGACCGTGATCGCCAAACCACTTCTCGGCGCGGGCCCACACCAGATCGACCGGGATCTGCATCTCCTGGGTATTGTTGGTCGCCTTGGCGACCGGCGGGGTATAGCGATATTGCTCGCCACCGTTGTTGTCACTGGCACAACCGACCATCAACAGGGCCAGTGCGCCCCCCATTATCTTCTTCATGCTGCTTCTCTCGTCCATAAGGCCACCACAGGCCAATCGGCGGCTATTATGGGGCTCGCGACACAGGCTGTCAGCAGGGATCGACACAAATGGATCATCCTTAACCCAGGCTTTACAAAATTGGCCTGTTATCATAGATTTGCTCGAAGTTTCCCCCGTGAGTGCTCACGTGAATTCTTCGCTCTCCCTGGCGCTGCTGCAGCAGATCATCGACCAGTTACCCATGAATATCTTCTGCCGCGATGCCAGCGGACGGTATCTGTTCGCCAACCGGGTCTTCGCCAGGGAGGCCGGGCTGCTGCACCCCAACGAGATCATCGGCAAGACGGATGCCGAGATGCCCTGGGGTGACATGTTCAGGGAGGAGGATCAACGTCTGCTGGCCGAGGGCCAACCTCTGCTCCACCAGCAGCTGCACTGCCACAGCGGTGACAGCACCAGCTGGATGGAGATCCACAAGGTGCCGCTCTATGACGAGGCGGGCGAACCGCTCGCCCTGTTCGCCATGGTCAGCGCCATCGATCAGCGCAAGGAGCTGGAGCAGACCTTCCGCCAGCAGCAACTGCTGCAACGCCGCCTGCTCGACGCCATCCCCGACCCCATCCGACTGGAAGATCACCAAGGCGTGATCATCGACTGCAATCAGGCGTTTCTCGACTTCATGGGGTTGACGGCGAGCGAGGCCATCGGCCAGCGCGTCTCCGCCCGTCTGTCTGCCGAGCAGACCATGGGACGGGGAGAGTATTGCCTGATGGATGCCCACGGTCAGGGCCGCCATCTGGAGGTGACCCGGGTCGACGTGCCGGATGGCGATGGCAACTCCCTCGGCATCCTCACCCTGAGCCGCGACATCACTGGGCTGCGCACCACTCAGGCCCAGTTGCAACAGGAGCAGCACTACGACAGCCTCACCGGCCTGCTCAAGCTGTCCCATTTTCTGCAGACCAGCCGCCACCTCGGCGCCCGCAAGGCCAGCCTGCTGCTGGTCGATCTGCAACACTTTCGCGAGATCAACGATCGCTTCGGCATCCGGGTCGCCGATCGCCTGCTGAGCCAGGTGGCTCGCCGCCTGCAACGGCTGGCACCGCCCCACTCCCTGCTGTGCCGGGTCGCCGCCGACGACTTCGCCCTGCTGCTGCCCGAGCTGAACATCCCCTTGAGCGACTGGAGCAACAACCTGCTGCGGGAGCTGATGGTCCCCTATCAGGTCGAGGAGCACAGGATCCAGATCCCGGTCTTCCTCGGCATAGCCCATGGCAAGGCCAACGACGCCGAGCGGCTGCTGAGCCACGCCGAGGCGGCGCTGGCCCAGGGCAAACGCCAGCAGCAGCACTGCACCCTGTTCGACCCGGAACTCGACGCCAAGCTCAAGCGCCGCCAGCTGATCGCGGCCCAGTTGCCGCTCGCCATCAAGTCAGCCGAGCTGACCGCCGTCTACCAGCCCATCATCAGCACCCACGGCAATCAACTGCACGGGGCCGAACTGCTGTGCCGCTGGCCGCACCCCGTCTTTGGCATGATCTCCCCGGACGAGTTCATTCCCCTGGCGGAAGAGCTCGGCCTCATCGGCCAGCTCGGCCAGTTGATGCTGGAGCAGGGCTGCGCTCAGCTCGCGCAATGGCAGCTGGCGGCGCCGGATCTGGTGCTCTCCATCAACCTGTCACCGCTGCAATTTCGCGATCCCGAGCTCTGCTCCCAGATCTTCGCCTGCATAGAGCGCCATGGGCTGGCCCCCTGGCAGCTGGAGCTGGAGATCACCGAAGGGGTCTTGATGGAAAATGCGGACGAGATAGAGAGCAACCTTGCGAACCTCATCGAGGCCGGTTTTCACCTCGCCATCGACGATTTCGGCACCGGCTACTGCTCCCTGGCCTATCTGCCACGGCTGCAGGTGGCGACCCTCAAGCTGGACAGAAGCTTCACCCAGGAGCTGGTGACCAACCAGGCCACCACCGCCATAGTGCGTTCCGTCATCGGCCTGGGCCACGAGCTCGGCATCAGGATCACCGCCGAGGGGGTGGAGACGGTGGAGCAGCAGGCCTGGCTGGTTCAGGCGGGGTGCGATCGGCTGCAGGGCTTCCTGTTCAGCCGCCCCCTCCCCCCCGAGGAGTTTGCCCGCAGCTACCAGTTACTCGTTCCCCACTGACATTCACCCAGCAAAAAGGCCACATGATGTGGCCTTTTTGTTTTTACCACCCTCTCTCTGGGAGAGGGTTGGGGTGATTACTCCTGGAAGTAGGTACCCCAGCCGTCGTAGTCCACACCGTACTTTTCCAGGATCGGCAACATCTTCTCGATGTCGGCCAGGATCGGTTCGATCTCCAGCTTGCGCTCCACGGTGGCGTCGAAGCAGAAGATGGGGGCGCCATCGTCCAGCTCCATCTCTTCGGCGTCGGTCACTTCGAAACCGGCCTTGAACAGGTCAACCGCCGCCTTCTCCAGCAGATCGAAATCCTGGCAGGCGAAGTGGTGTTCAATCTCGTAGTCCACATCCGGATTGCTGCCGTCGGCCAGCAGTTCGTTGACGATGGCGGTGGTCTCTTCGCGCCACTCTTGCATGTTAATACTCATATAAACCCCAGACGGTATTGGATGGATGTCGACACCCGGCTGGCAGGCTCTCCGCAGCGATAGCGCGGCTGGCCGCCAGGGGCATAGTTGCGGCCAAGCATACTCGCACAGCGCATCCGGCTCAATGCGGCGCACCAAGATAAGTGCCCCGCCGGCCCCCTCCCAAATGGTGGTGGCCGCAAAAAGCGGAAAACAGCGCGACAAACCATCACATTGCAGATCTGACACATATCGGACCACACAAGTAATCAAAAGTAGTCAACTCGATCGGAATTTTTATCGGCAAGCAGTCTCTTTCACTGCATTAACTGGCGTGACAAACCACCTCCCGGCAGGTATCAAGGGACGCGGGTGAATCACTAGTCGCCCGGAAAGCGGAGCCCGACGGGCTCCCTTTTTGATCATGTGAAGGAGCACATAGTAATGCCTAAAAAAACAATAATGAGCCTGCTTGTCGGCTCGACCCTTATGATTGGAAACCACGCCCTGGCCGCCCCGGTCCACGGCCCCTTCGATGCCCCCTTGGCCGATGAGGTGAAGGTGCTGGAGATGCTCAAGAAGAGCGGTCGTATCCCGACCCTGGCCTCCCCTGAGCAGGAGCAGGCCGCCCTGGCCCGCTACTACCGGGAGAAGGTGCGCAGCTACCCCGGCAGCAGTGGCAGCCTGGCCCAGAAGGAGGGCAAGGTGTGGGAAACCATCCTCAAGAAGATCCGCCTGAACGGTACGGCGCGCCCCGGCGATCGGATGCCCACCCTGCTGCTCAAGGCCATCGAGAAGGAGACCTACCGGGGTCAGATGCGCAAGGACAAGATCCTCGCCATCCTGGTGGACTTCCCCGATTACCCGAAGAACAGCCTGAGCCCAGAGCTCACCAAGATGTACTACCCGGACTACACCCAGGCCCACTACAACGACCTGCTGTTCTCCGCCAAGGGGTACGCGGGCCCGAACGGCGAGCGCTTCATCTCCATGCGCCAGTTCTACGAGCAGCAGTCCGGCCAGAGCTACAGCGTGCGCGGCCAGGTGGCGGGCTGGTATACCGCCGAGAAGAGCGCGACTTACTACGGCAGCAACAAGAACGAGACAGCGGTGCGGGAGCTGGTAAAGGAGGCGCTTATCCAGGTGGCCGGGGATCCGTCCATCGACTTGTCCGAGTTTGATCAGGAAGACCGCTACGATCTGAACGGCAACGGCAACCGCAACGAGCCGGATGGCCTCATCGATCACCTGATGATCTTCCACTCCAGTGTGGGGGAAGAGGCGGGCGGCGGCGATCTCGGCGAAGATGCCATCTGGGCCCACCGCTGGAACCTGGGAAGCCCCTACCCCATTCCCGGCACCAGCAGCCCGAACGGCAACTTCGGCGGCCAGTATGCGGCCTACGACTACACCATCCAGCCCATAGACGCGGCGGCCGGGGTTTGCGCCCACGAATATGGCCACGATCTGGGGCTACCGGATGAGTACGATACCAAGTACAGCGGCAAGGGGGAGCCGGTGGCAACCTGGTCCATCATGTCCTCCGGCTCCTGGGCCGGGGTGATCGGCGGCACCGAGCCCACCGGCTTCTCCGCCTGGGCCAAGGAGTTCCTGCAGGCCTCCCTCGGCGGCAACTGGCTGCACGGCAGCAATGTGCAGGTCGATGAGTTGAGCGCCCGTGGCAACGTCTACATGCTGGATCAGGCCAACGACAAGGGCCGCAACGACGACGTGGTGCGCATCAACCTGCCGCCCAAGCAGATCGCCTTGAATCCCCCTTACGCCGGCCAGTACCAGTATCACGGCGGCAAGGGCAACAACCTGGACAACCGCATGAGCCTGGCCCTGGATCTCAGCGGCAAGCAGAGCGCCAGCCTGGCCTTCAAGGCCTGGTATCAGATTGAGGAGGGCTTCGACTATGCGCGGGTGCTGGTCAACGGCGAGCCCATCCCGGGCAACCTGACCCGCACCGACGATCCGAACGGGATAGGCTTCGGGGTCGGCATCACGGGCAATTCAGATGGCTGGACCGATGCCGAGTTTGACTTGAGCCCCTGGGCCGGTCAGCGCATCACCCTCAGCCTGCAATACCAGAGCGACGCAGGGACGGCCGAGAACGGCCTGTTCGTGGATGAGCTGCAGGTGATTGCCGACGGTGAGACCCTGCTGAGCGACGGCGCCGAAGGCAATTCTGCCTTCACCCTGGCCGGTTTTGCGAGAAACAACGGCAAGGAGACCAAGGATCACTACTATCTCGCCGAGTGGCGCAACCACGCCGGGGTCGACAAGGGGCTGGCCCACGTCAAGGTAGACAATCAACTGATGCGCTACGAGCCGGGCCTGCTGCTCTGGTACGTGGACAACAGCCAGAGCAACAACTGGGTGGGCCAGCATCCGGGCGAGGGCTTCCTCGGGGTGGTGGACGGGGATCAGCGCACCCTGCACTGGAGTGACGGCGCCGTCGCCGGTACCCGCTACCAGATCCACGACGCCACCTTCAGCCTGGGCTTCCAGCGCCCCCTCGACCTCACCCATGCCAGCGGCTCAGTGCTGCGGGACTTCTGGATAGCGCCGAACCGGGTATTCAAGGATTCGCGCAGCTACCAGAGTGAGGCGATCCCGGATGCGGGCCGTCTGCTGCCCGAATATGGCCTCAAGATCAGCGTCACCGGCCAGGCCCGGGACTTGAGCACCGGCCGCATCATCGTCAGCCGGCATTGAGGATGTCACGCCACCAGGGGGCCATGGGCCCCCTTTTTATCACCCGCTTTTGGGGCCTGATGACGGCGCCATGGGTCAAATCGCCTAACAAGCCTGCGGATTGCTCGGTTATCGAGCGAACGCACCCACTATCTGCGCCCCATGGTTGACACCCCAGTCCAGAAAGGGTTTAATGCGCGCCGTTGCCCAGATAGCTCAGTCGGTAGAGCAGGGGATTGAAAATCCCCGTGTCGGCGGTTCGATTCCGTCTCTGGGCACCAATAATTCCTCCTTAGTTCAGTCGGTAGAACGGCGGACTGTTAATCCGTATGTCACTGGTTCAAGTCCAGTAGGAGGAGCCAAATTTGAAAGGCCCGCTCATCTGAGCGGGCCTTTTCGCATCTGCCATATTCTCTTGCCTCCCCTAATAGCGGTTCTCGTCCCCATGCCAGATATGGCCGGCAGAGCATGCCCGCGCCACCTCGTGACAGGGATCATCCGCATGGCTGCGGAAGAAGTGCTGATCCTGTTGCAGCAGGAGCGAACTCATCGAGTGGCTGATCCCGGCCAGCGCCTCGCCAGCGGTCAGTCCTGCAACTCTGTGATCCGTGGCCAAATGAGCCAATACTCTTTCACGACTATTCATGATCGCCTCCCTCGATGAACTGAGCCGTCACTTGACCATAGCAGCAGCTCTTCGAATCCCGCAAACCCGCGCCAGCAAAGGGCCCCAGCCTAGTCCCACTCTGCTTTTCCCTCGATGGGACCCCAAAAAATCCCATGTAAAAGGCCCGCTCACTGGAGCGGGCCTTTTACCGTATTGCTAGCCGCCGTTACAGGCCGCCAGTAGCAGGGTAGCCCCGCAGGTGGCGCTGAATACCAGCAAGCCCGCCTGCAGCACCCCCTCTGGATCCGTTGGCTTCCTTTTCTTCCTGAACCTTATCCATTTAGGCTTCATCGAGCCCACCTCATCCTTTGTGCACTCTGGGTGCGCAGCCCCTGCCCTCCTCGGCAGGCGGCTCATCTTTGTCCGGCCAAAACGCCTCGTCAATGGCCCCTGACGGATAAATTTTCGTTCACGACCCGGATGAAACCGAAGCCAGCTAACCGTCTCTCAGCAATGCATTAACAATCCAGAAAACCGGCGTGACCCGATCGCGTGCCAGGGCTATGATGAGGCCGACGATTTCCGACCCCAGGGAGACCCAAGATGAGCAGCCCCTTGCATTACGTGCTGGATGGCATCCATTGCGAGCCACACTTCTTCACAGTGCCACTCGACCACCAGCAGCCCGATGACGAGGAGACCATCACCTTGTTCGGTCGCACCCTCTGTCGCAAGGACAGGCTGGACGACGAGTTGCCCTGGCTGCTCTACCTGCAAGGAGGCCCCGGCTTTGGGGCGCCGCGCCCCACCGCCAACGGCGGCTGGCTCAAGCGGGCCCTGCAGGAGTTTCGGGTGCTGCTGCTCGATCAGCGCGGCACGGGTCACTCCACCCCCATTCACGCCGAGTTACTGGCTCACCTCAACCCTCGCCAGCAGGCCGACTACCTCAGCCATTTTCGCGCTGACAGTATAGTGCGCGACGCCGAGCTCATCCGCGAGCAGCTGAGCCCGGATCGCCCCTGGAGCCTGCTCGGCCAGAGCTTCGGCGGTTTTTGCAGCCTCACCTACCTCTCCCTGTTCCCGGACAGCCTGCACGAGGTCTACCTCACCGGCGGCGTGGCCCCCATAGGTCGCAGCGCAGACGAGGTCTACCGCGCCACCTACCAGAGGGTGGCGGACAAGAACCGCGCCTTCTTCGCCCGCTTCCCCCATGCCCAGGCCATCGCCAACCGGCTGGCGACCCATCTGCAGCGCCACGACGTACGCCTGCCGAGCGGCCAGCGCCTGACGGTGGAGCAGTTGCAGCAACAGGGGCTGGATCTCGGCGCCAGCGGTGCCTTCGAGGAGCTCTACTACCTGCTGGAGGATGCCTTCATCGGCGAGAAACTCAACCCCGCCTTCCTCTATCAGGTGCAGGCCATGCAGCCGTTCAACACCAATCCGGTGTTCGCCATACTGCACGAGCTCATCTATTGCGAAGGGGCCGCCAGCCACTGGGCGGCCGAACGGGTAAGAGGGGAATTCCCGGCCCTGGCCTGGGCACCTGGCAAGGATTTCGCCTTCACCGGCGAGATGATCTTCCCCTGGATGTTCGAGCAGTTCCGCGAGCTCATTCCACTGAAAGAGGCCGCCCACCTGCTGGCCCAGAAAGCGGACTGGGGCCCGCTCTACGATCCCGCACAGCTGGCGCGCAACAAGGTACCCGTGGCCTGCGCCGTCTACGCCGAGGACATGTACGTGGAGTTCGACTACAGCCGCGAGACCCTCAAGGGCCTTGGCAACAGCCGCGCCTGGATCACCAACGAGTACGAGCACAACGGCCTGCGAGTCGACGGTGAGCAGATCCTGGACCGGCTCATCCGCTTGAACCGGGACTGCTGATCCCGCTGGGCATAGGCCCGCGGCAAAAAAACATAATATAGAGGGCGGATAATAAGCCGCCCCATCCCCTGGAAGCAGCACAAAATAATAAGGATCACCCATTGGATCACCCGGAAATCTCGGCCGGCTGGCTGAGCCGTCTCTTCTATCACTGGACGGGTCCCTTGCTGCGCAAGGGGCTGAGCCAGCCCCAGGTCAGTCTCGACGATCTCTACACCCTGCTGCCGGAAGACAGGCGCGACGAGCGCGCCGATGCCTTCCTCGCCCTCACCGCCAAGGCGCCGGTGCGCCCCTGGCCCATCACCGCCTTTATCTGGCGTCATTACAAGGGGCGGATTGGCCTGCTCACCCTGTTGCAACTGCTCGGCATGCTGGCGACCCTGGCCAGCCCCTGGCTGCTCAACCACAGCATGACCCAGCTCGGCGACGGAGCCAGCACGGGCCACAAGTTGCTGCTGGCCCTCGCCCTGTTCGCCTCCGTGCTGGCCGCCGGCATGCTGGCGGAGCACTCGCTACAACTGGCCCTCAAGATGCACGTGCCCATCCGCAGGCTGCTGGCGGAATCCCTGCTCGCCAAGGTGATGAAGCTCGGTGGCAAGAGCTTCGATGACAGGGCCGGTGGCCGGGTGCAGAACCTCATCAACCGGGATGTGTGGGACATTACATGGATTCTTGCAGACCCCGCCATGCCGCTGACCATGGCGCTGCAGCTCATCGGCACCATAGCCCTGCTGGTGTGGCAGGTGGGCAGCGCGGGCCTGGTGGGCTTCGCCGTGTTGGCCCTGCTGCTGCTGGTCTCCACCCGGGTGGTACGCCGCATGAACCAGCAGGAGCAGCAGCTCAAGCGCCAGCAAGATGACCGCAACGGCATCCTGGCCGAATACATCAAGAAGCTGCGGCTGGTGCGCCAGAACGGGCTCGGCGCCTTCTTCACCCAGGCGGCCAACACCAAGCGCCAGCGCGAACTCGGCGTGCTCGGCCGGGTGCTCAAGCTCGATGCCATCAACAGCTTCCTGATGCTGAGCACTCCGCTGTTGGTGACGCTCGCCACCTTCACCACCTACCTAGCCTCGGGTAAGAGCCTGACCCTGCCCCAGGTGTTCACCACCATAGCCCTGTTCGCCGTGCTGCGGATCCCCATGATGCGGCTGCCCTACCTCATCCGTACGCTTATCAACTTCAACACCGGCTTCAACCGGCTGTGCGAGTTCCTGAACAGCCCGGAGCAGCACAGAGACCTCAGTGATCCCAGCCTGCCAGTCGGCGCCCTGCGGATGGAAAACGTCACCGCACTGCACCAGCAAAAACCGGTACTGCAAGGGGCCTGCCTCGCCGTCCAGCCGGGAGAACTGGTGGGGATCACCGGCGCCACCGGGGTGGGCAAGAGCTGCCTGCTGCACCTGGTCGCCGGCTTTGACAACGACTTCGAGGGCAGCATTCGCCGCCACGGCCGGGTCGCCCACCTCGGCCACAAGCCCTGGCTGATGAACGACAGCATCCGCAACAACATACTGTTCGGTCAGCCCTGGGATGAGGAGCGCTACCACTGGGTACTCGGCGCCTGCGCCCTCAGCGCCGATCTCGGTCTGCTCAGCCATGGTGATCAAACCCTGGTCGGGGAGCTTGGCACCCGCCTCTCCGGCGGCCAGCAGCAGCGGGTCGCCCTGGCCCGCGCCCTCTACGCCAAGGCCGACATACTGCTGCTGGACAACCCGCTGTCGGCACTGGATCCCATCGTCTCGGCCCAAGTGCTGGAGCAGGGCCTGGCCTTCAAGCCGGGTCCGACCCGGCTGCTGGTGAGCCATGACCCGGACGTGCTGGCCCACTGCGATCGGGTGATCCGCATCGAGCAGGGTCAGTTGACCGAGCTCGACGCCCATCAACTGGCGGATCTCATCCAGCATCCACAGCCGGCTCCCCTGGTGGCCCCGCAAGAGGCGGAGCAGTTCAGCGAGGAGAAGGTGGTGGAAGGCAAGGTGGACTGGGGTCTGTTTGGCTTCATGTGGCAGCGTCTGGCCGCCCCCGGCGCCATCCTGATCGCCTTGCTGCTCACGCTGGGCCAGGAGGGGCTGCGCATCGCCTCGGATCTCTGGCTCGGCGGCAAGGCCGAGGTGAGCGAGGTCAGCTCATTGCTCGGCATCTATGTGCTGCTGGGGGCCGGCTCTCTCGTCTGCATCATGGTGGTGCGGGTCATCAACTACAAACTCGGCCTCAAGCTGGCCTGGACCCTGTTCGACGGCATGCTGGGCCGCATCAGCCGCGCCCCCATGGCCTTCTTCGACAAGGTGCCCCAGGGGCGTATCCTCAACCGCTTCGACCGGGATCTGGGGGAAGCCCAGGAGGTCCTGCTGCCCATGCTGATGGGGCTGTTCGCCATGCTCATCTCCGTGTTGCTGCAGGTGGTGGTGATCGGCTTCAACATGCCGCTGCTGCTGCTCATCGCCCCCCTGGTGGGCTGGGCACTCTATGTGCTGCAGCGCCGCTACCGGGCGGTGCAACTCAAGCTGAGGCGCCAGTCATCCGTGCTGCGCTCGCCGCTCTACATCAGCATCAGCGAGACCATTCGCGGCGCCCCCGCCCTGCGCCTAGCCGGAGCCGAGCGCTTTGCCCTGGATCAGGTGCTGCATCACTATGACAACAACCTGCGCAGCTGGTACACCACCACCTCGGTCAACCGCTGGCTCGGCATGTACCAGACCCTGCTCTCCGCCGCCCTGGTGGGGGCCGTCGCGCTGATGGTGGCCTTCAGCAACAGCTCGCTGCTGGGGGCCGTGGCCATCACCTACGCCTTCACCGCCTCTGCCATGCTCAACTCCCTCATTCGCAACTTCGCCGAGGTGGAGCAGGTGATGAACGCGGTGGAGCGGGTGCGGGAATACAGCGAGATAGAGAGCGAACGCCAGACGGGGGAAGCCCTGGCATGTGCCCATCCCAAGGTGCGCTTTGACAACCTGGGACTGCGTTATCCGGGCACCAGCCAGTGGGCGCTGCACAAGGTCAGCTTCGAGCTGGCACCGGGGGAAAAGGTGGGCGTCTGCGGCCGCACCGGGGCGGGCAAGAGTTCCCTGCTCGGGGTGATGCAGGCCATGTACCCGACCTCCCAGGGGGAGATCTATTACGGCGATCAACCCCTGTCCCGGCTTGCACCGGAGGCGGTGCGGGATCTCTACGACACAGTCTCCCAGATCCCCCTCACCTTCTTTGGCACCCTGCGCGCCAACCTGACCCCGCTCACCGAGCAGAGCGACGAGGCACTGGAGCAGGCCCTAGCCCGGGTCGGGCTGGCCGAGCGCTGCGCAGGCCGGCTGGACGAGGATCTCGACAAGTTGCAGCTCTCCGCCGGCGAGACCCAGCTCTTGGTCATCGCCCGTATCCTGCTGTCGCGCCGCCCGCTCATCGTGCTGGACGAGGCCACATCGGATCTCGATCACATCGGCATGCGCAAGATGGCGGAGCTGCTCTATCGCTACCGGCCGGAGGCGAGCTATCTGGTGATCGCCCACCATCTGGAGCCGCTGTTGTCGGTGGACAAGGTGGTAGTGATGGAGGCCGGCAGCGTGGTGGAGCAGGGCTCACCGGTCAGCCTGCTGGCGAATCCGGGCTCCCGCTTCCACCAGCTGTTTGTCGGCCAGGTCAACCGCCAGGTGGCTGAGATCCCGCTCTAACGCAGCAGATCTGGATGCAAAGAGGGCAGCCCGCGGGCTGCCCTCTTTTTTAGTCAAAAAAGATTCTCAATCGAACACCTTGCACCCAATAAACCTGCTATAACAGGAGCCCTGTCGTCCGCAAGTGCACAAGGATGTGCCATGTCGCCAAGAATGGAGGTGGTTGCGCGTCAACCACAGCTGGAACTCGCCCTGATCAGCAGCCAGGGAGGGGGATATCCCCGCCATACCCACGAAGAGTATGTGCTGTCGGCCAACCTCAGCGGGCGCGAGCATATCTGGTTCGATGGTCGGGAGCAGGTGGTCGAACCCGGTCAGGTCACCCTCTACAACCCGTTGACCATGCAAGCCTCCCAGTTTGAAGGGGAGGCTCGGTTCATCAGCCTGCACCTGGGGACAGAGTGGGTGAGCGACCTGCTGGGTGAGGCAGGGTTGTTGCTCGGGCGAACCGCCCCCGCCTTTCAGGAAGGGGTCCACAACAACCAGACCCTGTTCAACGCCCTGCTGGCTCTGCATCGCTCCCCGTCGGCCAACCAGCAGGAAGAGGGGCTGGTGCGACTGCTGGCGGCCCTGCAACGCTTCGGGCCTCCCCATCCGAAGTTGCTGCAGGGGCGCCTGCCACAGTTGCTGGACTACATGCGCAGTCATCTCAGTCAGGAGATCAGCCTGGAGGATCTGTGCCAGATCGCTTGCTGTTCCAAGTTCCATCTGGTTCGTAGCTTCCAGCACGTGTTCCATGTTCCGCCCATTCACTACTTCAACCAGTTGCGGCTGATGGAGGCTCGCCGCCGCCTGTTGCAAGGAGAGAAGCCAGCCCAGGTTGCCCTGGCGCTGGGATTCTATGACCAGAGCCACATGAGCAATGCCTTTCGCCGCGTCATGGGGATCAGTCCCAGTCGTTACGGCGCCCCCAGCACAAACTCCCCATAGCCCTGGTAGATCACGTAGCAGGCGAAGTAGGCAAAGATCAGGGCCGATGCCAGGTAGGAGAAACGCACCATCTTCTCTCCCAATAGGCGTCCGCCCTGATAGGCCAGCGTACAGAGCACCAGGGCCCAGAAGATCCCGGCGGTGAAGAAGCCGGAGAGGAAGAGCCCCGCATTGAGCGGATCCGCCCCCTGCCGCGCTATGATGGCGCCCCCCACGGCGGCAAACCAGAGGATGGCGCTGGGCGAGGAGAGCGCCAGCACCATGCCTCGTCCGAACAGGCGCCAGCGGCCGCCGGCCTGAGCCATGCCATCGAGCTCTCCCCCCTGTGCCCTCAGCGCCGAGAGCCCCATCTTGACCGTCAGCCAGATCAGGGTTACCGAGCCGAAGATCCAGAGGCTCCAGCGCACCGTTTCAAATTGCAGCAGTATCGCCATGCCCGCCATGGCGAGCACCGCATAGATGAGATCGCCGACACAGGTTCCCACCCCAAGCCAGAAGCCATGGGAAAAACCGCGAGACATGGCCAGCGTTATCATCGCCATGTTGGCCAGCCCTATGTCCAGACACAGGGAGAGGCTCAATAAAAAACCATTATAAAATGCCATCTTGTCGCTCCTCCCTGAGGGGCTGATGATAAGCCAGCACCCGATCACAGGGGCCCAACCCGAAGTAGAGGTCCCGGTCGGCAGGCTGTAGATGCGGTGCATAACGGTGAGAAAACTCGGCAAACGCCGCCACGTTGCCGCTCATCACATGAGCCAGCAACTGCCCGGCAATTTCCCACATCCCTTGTTCAAGCCTGCGCTCGTCTATACGCAGGGAATCACCCTCTCGCCACAAGATGCCCTGCTCTGCCAGCAAGGCCAGCTGCACATAGGCGGAACCCGCATCGGGAAACTCGCAAGGCCCTCGCCTCAGGTAACGCAGCAGCTCCAGGCAATAGACACGGCACAGCTTGCCACCCTCCAGCCCCAGGCTGCTGGCAATGGAGGGATCGCAGCAGAGCAGGAAGCCCAGGGTGTCTGCCACCGCCTCCTGCATCACCATGGAGCCCCAACGGTCATGGCGACTCAGGGCCGCATAATCCGTCTGTGGCAACACCAGTCCATGCCCCAGATCGTGACCCCGAAACCAGCCGAGCAAATAGCGATCCAGCTCCCGGGCATCGGGGAGAGCGCTCTGTGCCCATCCCAGACATCCCGCCAACGGGGCTCCCGCCATCAGGTGCAGCTGGCGATAGGTATTGGCAAAGACAATGGTTCTCTTGTCGGCCGCATATTTGATCCCCTGATCTTCGGGCATGAAATAGGCAAAGTGCTTGGGGAAGCCATTGGCCTCCCCGGCAATGGCAAACAGATCCACCACCTTGTAGGCGCAACCAGGCAAGGTGATCAATTCAGCGCCAAGGCGATCACAGAGGCGTGGCAAGGCATGCTGCAATCCCGCATCGACGCGGTCTGACCAAGACTGCAGCTCGGGATTCGGGGTAGCGAAAAATGCCGACATCCAGGTTTGGCGAGACTTGCCAAGCCAGGTAGCAAGCGGACCGACATGGGCCACCAGATGTCGCTCATCTCCCTCGGCCAGTCTGGCGGCCATCAGGCGCGCACTCTCCTCACCGCTCAGGCTCTCGGCCAGAGACCCCATCAACCGGGCCACTTCCGGCTCCTCGGCTCGATTTGCCATGTCGCTCAGCTGCACCATCAAGGCCTTGTACAGATCTTTTTTCAGAGGGGCCATCCCTGCTCCCCCTTCCTCCAGCTGGCGTAACCCCGCCACCATGCTCAGCACGAGACTTATCTCCTCCCGCAACCCGGGCGACATGCCAGTGGGCGCGACCAGCGTCATCATCTCGACACTGTGACCGGCTCGCTTCGGCCAAAAAACCGTATCCATCCATGACCTCCTTGTAAGAAAGAGGTCATATGAAACCACTCACGAGATGAATAGGTATTGGAAAAAATTGCTTTTTTATTTAACAAGAAGTTCACATCTCGGCACTCCCTGACTTCGTCACGCAAGCCCATGCCTTTAAGCCCTGCTCCGACATGAAAAAGGGCATCTTCCCTCGAAGATGCCCCACGGCTCAGCGCCAGAATGCCCTAGCGCTCCATGATTTGCGTCACGTCGTCTTTCTTGATCAGCATCTCCCGTCCCTCGGCATCGTAGTAGCGATACATGCCGGTATCATCGTCCAGCCTGGGTTTGCTGTCGGTGGCTATCATACGCCCGTCCTTGGTGCTCATGATGTATTGGGAACTGCACCCAACCAGTCCCAGCAGACACACCAGGATCATCATCAGTCGTTTCATCGCTGGCCTCTTCTCCCTCCCGCACCCTCACGGCGAGGATGTATCTTGAAGACTAGTTCAGCCCAACTCATCCGAATAAGCAGGACATAAAAATAAGAACCACAGATGGAAATCTCTGCCTTGTTGCATATTTTCAGAATATTAAAGCACTCATATGAAAAAGGCCAGACATCTGTCCGGCCTCTGCCTTGCTAACACCATCACTCTCAGCGCTGGGGCTTGCGCTCACCGGTGACGATGGGGTTCTTGGGGTCCATGCTCCACTCGTACCAGCCGCCGTCGTAGACGCTGATCCGCTTCCAATCCATCAGCCAGGCATAGAAGAAGGCCTCGGAGGCGCGCCAGCCGGTGCCGCAGTAGAAGGCGGCCTGCTGATTCGGCTCGATGTTCCACTCGTCCCACATGGCTAGGATCTCGCGGGCCGGCTTCATGGTGCCGTCCGGGTTGTGGAAGTCGCTCATGCTGTTGGCATCCACGCCGCCACGACCCCACTTGGCGCCAGGAATGTCACCCTTTGGCTTGATGTAGCTGTAGCCGGAGGTGTTGCCGACGAACTCATCCCAGGTGCGCACGCTGACCAGGGCGCCATCGGGCTGCTTGAGCAGCGTCTTGGCCTGTTCCAGCGTGGTGTAGTACTCGGGATGGGCCGGTATGGTGACACCGAAATCCTTGGCGGGCTTGAAGGTGTTCGCCAGACCGGTCTCGGTGCGCAGGTGCTGCACGAACCAGGCGTCCAGGCCGCCGTCCAGCAGCCGCACGTCTTCGACCCCGGCGTACATCATCATGTGGGCCGCACGGGCCGCCGCCATGGTGTTGCGACCGTAGAGGATGACAGTGGTGTCGTGGCGGATACCGTTGTCCAGCAGCAGCTTCTTGAGCGCCTCATCGGAAACCTTGTTCCACAGGGGCTCCTCTTCCAGGCTGTTGGTGTCGATGTAACCGGCACCCGGGATGTGGCTCAGCAGGTAGGCCTTGGGGGCACCCCAGGCTACCTCGAACAACTTCCAGTCCCCCTTGGGGGCGGCGGCGACCGGCTTGCCAGCCTGCAAGTCAGCCAGCCAGAGCGGATAGACCAGCTGCTGCCAGCGGGCCAGGTGTTCGCGAGGCGCCTCCTTCCAGCCTTGCAGCTCGAACAGCTGCTTGATGCCCTGCTGGCGCAGCAGACGGGCCACCTCGGCCACGCCGCGCGGCTCGCCATAGAGCGCCACCGGCTTGTCCGGGCTCAGCCCCTTGTCCTTGAGGGCCTGCGCCCACTCCTCGTCGCTGTATTTCCACTCGGCGGAGAGGCTCTCGGCGCCGACCACGTGGCCGCCCTGCTTCTCCCCGGCCATGGGCCAACCCTGATAGAAGTAGCTCGGGCGGGTATCCAGGATGACCGCCTGCTTGGCCGTGGCATCGGCCAGGGTGAGCGGTGGCAGTTCGGCCGCCAGGGCGGGCATGGCACACCAGAGCAGCAAGGCGGCCAGACCGGCCCGCCACAGACCCAAAACTCGTTTCATGATGTTGTCTCGATGCATAGTGAACAAATTAAAAGATGGAGCGGCCGAGGCGCTCGGCCAGCAGCTCCAGCGCCGCCGTGCCCGCCAGCGAATTGCCGGCCTTGTTGAGCTCGGGGGACCAGACACAGACGCACAGCTCGCCCGGGATCAGCGCCATGATGCCGCCGCCCACCCCGGATTTGCCCGGCATGCCGACCCGGTAGGCAAAATCCCCTGCCTCGTCGTAGAGGCCGCAGGTGGCGAGCAGGGCATTGACCTGCTTGGCGGTGCGCGCCGGCAGCAGGGGTGCGCTCTCGCCAAGGGGCATGCCGCGATTGGCCAGATAGATGAAGGTGCGGGCCAGATCGACACAGCTCATGCGGATGGCACAGGCATTGAAGTAGCTTTGCAGCACCTTGTCCACCTCGTTTTCGAAGTTGCCGTAGGCCTTCATCAGGTAGGCGATGGCCGCATTGCGGGCGGCATGCTGATACTCGGAGCGCGCCACCACCTGATCCGCGACTATGGCCGGGTTGCCGCACAGGCGGCGCACCAGCTCCAGGGTGCGCTGGCGCGGGGCGGTGAGACGGGTCTCCAGCAGATCGCTCACCACCAGGGCGCCGGCGTTGATGAAGGGGTTGCGCGGTATGCCCTGCTCGAATTCGAGCTGGACCAGGGAGTTGAACGGCTGGCCTGAGGGCTCCTTGCCGACCCGGGCCCAGATCTCCTCTTCCTGATAGAGGGTCAGTGCCAGCGTGAGGCTCAGGGCCTTGGAGATGCTCTGGATGGAGAAGGGTTCGAAGGCGTCACCTGCGGTGAAAAGCTCCCCTTCCACGGTGCAGACCGCGATGCCGAGCCGGTCGGCGGGCACCAGGGCCAGGGCGGGAATGTAATCGGCCACCTTGCCTTGTCCCAGCAGAGGGCGAACCTGCTCGAGGATGCTGGCCAGTAATTCGGATGACAACACCATTGGCTATTCCATGAGATGAAACGGGTGAGGCCCTGCCTCCACCGACAAAAATCCCGCCGGCGGCGGGATTTTCTACGTGCCCATGACAGGCAGCGGGTATCAGGCCGGCTCGCCGTACCAGAGGTCGAACAACTCGGTGACCACCACGGCTTCCATCCCCTTGCCTTCCAGCCAGGATTTGACGATGGCGCGGTCTTCCTCGGTGCACTTGCCAAGCTGCTGGGTGCAGATCATGCCTTCCCAGGCCAGGTGACCTGAGCCGGCGAAGGCCAGCTTGCGCGGCTCGACGACTTCATCGATCAAGGCATCGACGACGGCATCTATGGTCTCTTCGGCGGTACCGACCGGGAAGTTGAAACTGATGTCGAACCCCATTTCCTGGAATTCATCGACGCGCAGTTTCTTACGCAGACGGCGACTACGATTGGCCATGATAGCTCCTTAGGTTAGTTGACGGGTTATTAGCTAACGCGTTTGAAAATCAGATCCCAAACCCCGTGCCCCAGACGGTGGCCACGTTGTTCGAATTTGGTCAGCGGGCGCCACTCGGGACGGGGCACCCAGTTGCCGCTCTCGGCGGTGTTCTCATAGCCTTCGGCGGCGCTCATCACTTCCAGCATGTGCTCCGCATAGTTTTCCCAGTCGGTGGCCATGTGGAACACGCCACCGATGGCCAGCTTCTGGCGAATGTCCTGGGCAAACGCTGGCTGCACGATACGGCGCTTGTGATGACGGCTCTTGTGCCAGGGATCCGGGAAGAACAGCTGCAGGCAGGCCAGCGAGCCGTTCGGGATCATGTGCTCCAGCACCTCCACCGCATCGTGGCAGATGACCCGCAAGTTGGTGACACCGGCTTCCTGGGCGGTACCGAGGCAGGCACCCACACCCGGGGAGTGCACCTCGATGCCGATGAAGTTCTTCTCGGGAGCATTCTTGGCCATCTCCACCAGGGAGGCGCCCATGCCGAAGCCGATTTCCAGCACCACAGGGGCTTCACGGCCAAACAGCGCAACCATGTCCAGCGGCGCCGGTGCGAAATCGATACCCATGACCGGCCAGAGCTCTTCCAGGGCCTTCTCCTGTCCCTTGGTCAGGCGGCCTTCGCGACGGACAAAGCTGCGGATCTTGCGCATGAATTTGCCGTCTTCGTTAAATACATCTTGGGTCACAGGCATAGTGGATAGCTCGTTATTTCATCGCTCTGGGTCACAGACGACATGAATGGATTACGCGTTATGTCATCAACCCGGGTCCTGGATGGCCTGGGCGGATGGTTATTTCATCAATCAGTAAAAACTGGGGAGCGAATTATCCCAAGATAGGCCCAAGGCGCAAGTGTTTCGCGCAACAAATCCCCCAGAGTAGTCCAATTCCCCCGCCGTGATTGACAAATGCCACCCCCTTCACAGAATCTGCCGGGCGTCAGGTGCATCCTGACTCGCGATAATAAAGCCATACACAACAAAGGATTGCAGTATGAAGAAAACCCTATTGACCCTGGCCATCGCCACCCTGCTGGTCGGGTGCAACCCCTCTGACAACGACTCTCAACCCCCCGCCCCCGCGACCCAGGCCTATGAGTACCTGGTGCAACTGAGCTCGGGCGCCGAAGGCATAGGCGCCAGGCCCACGGGCACCGAGGCCGAGACCCGCGCCGCCGCCTGGATCCAGGATCACCTGAGCGGTTGGGGCTACGAGGTGCAAAACCAGCCCTTCACCTACACCAAGAGCGGTGCCAGCAAGAGTTCCCAGAATATCGTCGCCGAGCTCAAGGGGCAGAGTGACAAGGTGATCCTCATCGGCGCCCACTACGACAGCACGGGCGAGAAGAAGGGCTCCGAGGGGGCCACCGACAACGGCGCCGGGGTCGCCGCCCTGTTGGCGGTCGCCGAGTCCCTCAAGGGCCAGACCCTGCCCTACACGGTGCGCTTCGCCTTCTTCGGGGCAGAGGAGAACGGTCTGAACGGCTCCAAGGCCTATGCCGCCAGCTTAGGCACCGCCGACACCGCCCAGCTGATCGCCATGGTGAACTACGACACCATAGCCGGCGGTGACATCGTCTATGTCCACTCGGCCCACTCGGATGTGGCCGAGTACAGCTGCGCCGAGCCGAGCCGCTACAGCTTCGATCCCAAGGTGCGGGATCGCCTGCTGGCCATCTCCAAGCTGGGGGCCACGCCGTTTGCCATCCACCCGAGCTACCCAGGCTATCCGGAGGGGGAGACCGGCAGTTGGTCCGATCACGCGCCCTTTGCCTGCCTCGGGGTGCCCATCGCCTACGTGGAGGCCACCAACTTCACCATCAACGGCGCCGATGGCTATGACGGCTACTCCCAGAGCACCAACCCGGCGCTGTGGGACTGCTATGACGACGCCAGCAAGAGCGCCTGCGATCGGGACAGCGAGACCCAGTGGGGCAAGATCTGGCACACCCAGTATGACCGTCTCGACAAGATGGCCGAACTGTTCCCGGGCCGGGTACAGCAACAGCTCGGCGCCAACACGGATCTGATGATCCGCTTCCTGAAAGAGCCTGGGCTCTAAGTACCGAGCCGATGACAGGCGGCTTCGGGGGGCCGGAATGCTGATCCGGTCATCACGGTGACAAGCGGCCCTCACAGAGGGATTGACGCCCTTTTCGCCACCGGAGGCCATAAAATGCGGGCAGGTGCCAAACCTGCCCTTTTTTATGGATTTTTGTTACAGCCATTGCCTCATTTCTGAAATCTGATACAAACGGATAACGTGGCGGTTGAATGGAGTGACCGCCCCCCAGTCAGAGAGAACCCTATGCAGCCGTTTTTTGCCCAGCGCTTCGAGAAAGTCGAGCCTTCCTTTATCCGTGAAATCCTGAAAGTCGCCGCCAATCCGGAGATCATCTCCTTCGCCGGCGGCCTGCCCAATCCCCACCTGTTCCCGGTCAAGGCCATCGACCAGGCCTGCCAGGACGTGCTGCGCGAGCAGGGTGCCGCCGCCTTGCAATACGCCACCACGGAAGGCTTTGCCCCCCTGCGCCAGTACATAGCCGATCGCTACCTGAGCCGCCACGGCATGCAGGTCAACCCGGACAACATCCTCATTACCAGCGGCTCCCAGCAGGCGCTGGACCTGCTCGGCAAGGTGCTGGTGGACGAGGGGCAGGATCTCATCATCGAAGAGCCCGGCTATCTCGGCGCCATTCAGGCGTTCTCCGTCTATCAACCGAACTTCAAGCCCATCACGCTCGGTGAAGAGGGGCTGGATCTGGCCGCGCTGGATGCGCTGCTGGAGCAGGGCTCGAGCGCCAAGCTGTTGTACGGGGTGCCGAACTTCCAGAACCCGAGTGGCGTCTCCTACAGCCGTGCCAATCGCGAGGCCCTGGCCGAGCGGCTGGTGCGCCACGAGCTGCTGATGGTGGAAGATGACCCCTACGGCGAGCTGCGCTTCGAGGGGGAACACCTGCCCCCCATCGCCAAGCTGGCCCCGCACAATACCGTGCTGCTCGGTTCCTTCTCCAAAACCGTGGTGCCCGCCTTCCGCCTCGGCTGGATGCTGGTGCCGGACTGGCTGCGCAAGAAGGTCACCATCGCCAAGCAGGCGACCGACTTGCACAGCAACGCCTTCAGCCAGCAGGTACTGCACCGCTTCCTGACCGACAACTCGCTCGATGCTCATCTGGAGAAGATCAAGGAGGTCTATGGCCGCCAGCGCGCCGCCATGGAGGCCGCCCTGACCCGTCACTGCCCGCCCGGCGTCAGCTACACCCGTCCGGAAGGGGGCATGTTCCTCTGGCTGACCCTGCCTTCGAGCGTCAGCGCTATGGCCCTGTTCGACGAGGCGATCAAGGAGAAGGTGGCCTTCGTCCCCGGTGCTCCCTTCTACGTTCGACCAGAAATACAGAATACCCTGCGCCTGAGCTTCTCTTGTGTAGATGAAGCGACTACGGAAGAGGGGATCAAGCGTCTTTGCCGCGCCCTCGCCCGCATGCTCTGAGCGTCTCCTGAATGAAAAAAAACCAGCGACCTTGGTCGCTGGTTTTTTTTATGCCGGTTTGGCGCGTCTGGGGGTCAGGCGCTCAGCTGCTCGATGAACGCCTTCATCGGCATGGGCCTGCCATAGAGATAGCCTTGCTGGAAGGCCACCTTGTGCTCGCGCAGGTAGGCGGCCTGCACCTCGTTCTCCACCCCTTCCGCCACCAGTTGCAGCTCGAGCCGGGTCGCCAAGTCGATGACGTTCTCGACGATGTGGCTGGACAGGGCGTCCGAGCCAATCATACCGACGAAGCTCTTGTCTATCTTCAGAAAATCGACCTGGAAGGCCTGCAGATAGGCGAGGCTGGAGTGGCCAGTACCAAAATCGTCGATGGCGATGAAGACACCGAGGGCATGCAGCTCGGCAAACAGCCGGTCCGTGGTCTCGTCGGCGACGATCAGCTCCCGCTCGGTCAGCTCCAGCACCAGCTTGATGGGATTGGCCTTGAAGGCGTCGATGAAGTCGCGGCAATCCTCCACCAGGCTGAGATCCTTGCAGTGGCCGGCGCTGATGTTGAAGCCAAAATGGAAGCCCTTGGGCAGGGTATGAACCCGGCCGGCGAACTGCCCGCGCACCTGCTGCATCAGCGAGCGGGTCATGGGAACGATGAGGCCGCACTCTTCCGCCATGGGAATGAAGCGATCCGGCGCTATCATGCCCTGACGGGGATGCTGCCAGCGCATCAGCACCTCGCAGCCACTCCAATGGGCGTCATCGCCCGTCACCACGGGCTGCAGATAGGGAATGAACTCCTGCTTGTCCAGGGCGCGTCTGAACTCCTGCTGCGGCGAGGCGGCGCGCCCCGTCAGCCAGAAGGCCCCGAGCCCAAACAGCAGGCTCAGCAGGGGATAGAAGATGATGCTGATCTTGGAGTAATCCCACAGGTGGGCGACATAGTCGCGGTTCGAGAGGGTTGTCACCACCTTGAAGGGATACTTATCTGAGGCCTGCTCCAGATAGCCTGGGGTGTCTGGCGCGATCAAGCGGTCGGTGAGCTGGCTGTCGCGCAGCAGCATCTGCGGGCCGACCACCAGCCCGAGCGGAGAGTCGCGACTCGTCATGTCGAGGATATTGAGCAGGTAGTAGCCATCCACCCCCACCAGCACGCTGTACTTGCCCGTCTCCTGGCGGTAGACGATGAGGGGCCTGTTTGGCGTGACCGGGTTGCCGCGCATCAGATCGAGCTGACCCTCGACGTAGTCGTCGAGTTCTATCTCTCCCTTGACCGGACCATAGAGGGAGGTGCAGTAGATGCGCTCGCCCTCGGTCAGGTTGACGCTGCGCACATCCGGTACCGTCGCCACCTGATCCCGCAAGCCCTGCAACACCTCGAGGCAGGGTTTGCCAACACTCCCCATCACGGCCGAGGCGGCGAGGTTGGTATTGTCCAGGGTGCGATCGAACATGTGCATGGCATGCAACAAACGCTGCTCCGCATCCTGCCTCACCCCATTCATGGTCTGCCCGATAGCAATCGCCACCCCAAGCGCGATGGGCAGCAGAGCTGCCAGCAGGGAGAAAACCAGGCGGCGATAGTATTGGCGCGCCCTCAGACGACGAAATGGCATAATCCTCCCCAATCGCAACGGCGAAAAAAACAGCCAAGTTTACAGTTTGTCAGCCCCTTGGCAAGGAAAGCCAGACCCAAGCGCGCGCTCAGCCGTCTGTGGCGCCCCGCCAAACACGCCTTAGCCCCATACCTTTCAACGGCACTGCGCGAGGGCAAAACCGCCCGGCACTGAGCCCAGACCAGTGTATGGCCCAACCCCATGAAAAAACCATAACACTCGCAAAAACAGTTGCTTGTTCATCCGGTCCCGGCCCTCTAGAGTAGAGCCATCGGCGTCAGGAGGGCGAACATGAAGATACTGATCACGGGGGGGACCGGCTTTATCGGTCGCCGTCTGGTGGCGCACCTCAAGGTGGCGCACGAGGTGGTGGTGCTGACCCGTCAGGGCAACCGTGCCTACGAACTGCTCGGCCACGACATCAAGTTGCTCGACAGCCTGGATGGACTGGACGATCTCAACGACGTGGACATAATCATCAACCTGGCCGGCGAGCCCATCGCCGCCGGACGCTGGAGCGAGCAGCGCAAGCAGTTGCTGTGCAACAGCCGCTGGCTGTTGACCGAGCAGCTGGTCGATCTCATCAAGCTCTCCAGCATGCCGCCGAAGCTCTTGCTCAATGCCTCCGCCATCGGCTGGTATGGCCGACAAGGGGCCGAGCCCCTGGATGAGCGGTGCAATCACCCCCATGACGAATTCACCCACCACCTTTGCCAGCGATGGGAGCAACTGGCGCTGCAGGCCAAGGGCCCCCAGACCCGGGTCTGCATAGTGCGGATCGGCTTGGTGCTCGGCCAGGATGGCGGGGCCCTGCCCAAGCTGCTGCCCCCCTATCGGCTCGGGCTCGGCGGCCCCATGGGCTCGGGCCAGCAGGTGATGAGCTGGATCCACGTCCAGGATCTGGTGCGCGCCATGCTGTTTCTGCTGGAGCACGAGGAGTGTGACGGCATCTTCAACGCCACCGCGCCCCAGCCGGTCGACAACCAGACCTTCAGCCAGCACCTGGCCCGCAGCCTGCACCGCCCCCATGTGCTCCGGGTACCGGCCGGAGCCCTGCGCCTGCTGATGGGGGAATCTGCGGATCTGCTGCTCACCGGCCAGCATGTCGTCCCGGCCAGGCTGCAACAGGCAGGATTTCATTTCACCTACCCTGAACTCCCTCAGGCGCTGGACGACTTGCTGCAGCCACCTCGCTGAGGTTCCGCCGCCAGAAATGCAAAAATCCCGGCCTATGCCGGGATTTTTTATACGGTTCGCGAAAGAGAAAGGCCTAACGGCCCTAGCCATAGCCGTTACAGCAGCCCCTGCCCCAGGCCCCTGAGCCGATCGCTCAGGGTCCCCGCCAGCAGCTGGCGGCGCATGCCCTGACCCGCCAGGGTCACCAGCAGGGCGCCGAGCAGGGGTAGACCGGCCCAGATGGCCCAGTGGAACTGCCACTGACCATCGAACCACCACCATTGCAGGCCGAAGGAGCAGAGCTCCACCACGGTCGCGGCACACAGCCCCGCCAGCAGGCCGCTGGCCACCAGCTCCCAGCGCAGCATCTTCTCGAGCAGCTTGCTGCCGGCCCCCAGGGTGCGCATCAACAAGAGCTCG
Organism: Aeromonas lusitana; assembly: GCF_002812985.1. Lineage (GTDB taxonomy): Bacteria > Pseudomonadota > Gammaproteobacteria > Enterobacterales > Aeromonadaceae > Aeromonas > Aeromonas lusitana. The sequence goes on along the minus strand of NZ_PGCP01000017.1, from coordinate 22,388 downwards.
CGGCGCCTGTGGGCCATGCTGGCCTGGGTCTGGGTCAACAGCACCAGTAGGGCCGCCACTGTCACCAGCCCCAGCATGAGCCCGAGGGCACGGCTCACCTGATCCGACACCACGGTGAGCCGCGCAATCAGATCCTCCACGTCGATAAGGCTGACCGTGGGGTGACGACGAATGAGCTCCACTTCGGCGCTACGCCCCTCGGCGGGAAGACGATAACTGCCGAGCCAGGTCTGGGAGAAGGGTGCCAGCACGTCCGCCGAGAAGATCATGTAGAAATTGGGACGCATGTTGTCCCACTTGATGGATCTCAGGCTGGTGACCCTGGCCTCGAAGTCGCGTCCCTCTATGTTGAAGCTGAGGGTATCCCCCAAGGTGATACCGAGCTGGCCCGCCAGCACCTCGTCGATGGAGACCTCCCCCTTGCCGCCGAGCCACTGACCCGAGGTCACCTCGTTGTCGGGGGGGAGCGCCGCCGTGGTGGTGAAGTTGAGCTCCCGGTTCACCCCCTCCCGCGCCGCGTCCTCCCCCACCGCCTGACCGGCTATCTTGGTAAGGCGTCCACGCACCATGGGATAGAAATCCGAGGTGGTGGCGCCGGCCTGATGCAGGTCGGCCAGGATCCCCTCCCGCTCCTCGCTGGCCACATTGACCAGGAAGCGGTTGGGGGCATCGGCGGGCAACCGGGCGGAGAAGTCGTCGAGCAGGTCGACCCGCGCCGCCCACAGCAGGCCGAACAGCATCAGGGCCAGCGCGAAGCCCGCCAGTTGGAACAGGCCGCTGCCGCGCTCGCGGGAGAGATGACTGATGGCAAGGCGCAAGGCATGAGGCCCCTTGACCCGGCTGCCGAGGCGCAGCAAGCCGGAGGCCAGCAGCGCCAGCATCAGCATCAGTACCCCCATGCCACCGATGAGCCCCAGCGCCAGCCTGGCATCGGCGGTGAAGCCCCACACCAGACCGAACAGGCCGAGCAAACCGACCGGCACCGTCAACCAGGGCGGGATGCCCGCCTCCAACTCACGGCGCAGCACTCGCAAGGGCGGCACCTTGAGCAGGCGCAGGAAGGGCACGAAGGCCAGCAGCAGGGTGATGAAGAAGGCTACCGCCAGCCCGAGGGCGAACGGCCGCCAGGAGGGAGGCGGCAGATCTGCGGGCAGCAGGTCCCCCAGCATGCGCAGGGTCAGCCATTGCATACCGCTCCCGGCCACCAGGCCTATCAGGGCACCGATCAGGGTCAGCGAGAACAGCAGGGTGCCCATCAGCTGCCAGAGGGTACGGCGGGACGCGCCCAGCGTCTTGAGCAAGGCCACCATATTGGTCTGGCGCTCGGCGAAGTGGCGCACCGCTATGCCCATGGCCAGGGCGCCGAGCAGCACCCCCGCTAGGGAGGCGAGGCGGAAGAAGCGCTCCGCATTGGCCAGGGACTTGCCCACCTGGGAGCCCTGATCGTCCGGCTTGATCAGCTTCTGCCCGGCCGCCAGCTTGGGATTGAGCCAGGCCTCATAGCGGGCGATCCCCTCCCTTGGCCCCTTGATGAGGTAGCGCCACTGCTGGCGGCTGCCCGGCAAGAGGGCGCCAGTCGCCTCGATATCGGCGCTGTGAATGAGGGCCCGCGGCGCCATCTGGAAGGGGCTGAAGCCCTGATCCGGCTCCTGCCCCAGCTCGCCGGCCACCTTCAAGGTGGTATTGCCGACCTCCAGCTCATCCCCCACCTTGGCGCCGAGCAGCTTCATCACCCGATCGGAGAGCCAGATCTCGCCGGGAGCCGGTGCCCGCTGGGGGCTCAGCTCCAGCTTGCCGTAGAAGGGGAAATCCGCCGGCACGGCGCGAATGGAGGCCAACTGCAAGCCGTCGCCGTGAAACAGCATGCTGTTGAAGCTGACCGTAGTCTGCACCGCCAGGCCATCCTGCTCCGCTTGTTTGAGCCAGGCCTCCGGCGCCGGGGTCGCGCTGCGCAGCACCCGATCGGCGCCGATGAAGTCACGGCCGGAGGCCTTGAGCCCCGCATCCAGCCGATCCGCCACCAGCGCCACGCTCAGCACGCAGGCCACGCTCAGGGCCAGGGCCAGCACGAACCAGCGCAGCTCGCCGTTGAAGCCTTCCCGGCGCAGTAATTTGAATCCCAGTCGCCACTGACTCATGACGTGCTCCTCATCTGCGCCCGCCCTGGCAGCCGCTCGTCATTGGCGCCTTCCCCACGCATTGACCTGAACCCCAGTTGCCACCGACTCATAAGCGCTCCCTGATCCTGGCAGCCTCGTGGGCGAGCGCCTCCGGCTCCAGCCGTCCCGCCGCCATCACCAGCTGTCGCTGGCAGCGCTGGGCCAGTTCATGATCATGGGTGACCACCACCAGGGTAGTGTTATGTTCTCTATTCAAGCGGAAAAGCAGCTCGATCACAGTGTCCCCCGTCTTGCTGTCGAGGTTGCCGGTGGGCTCATCGGCCAGCAGCAGCTGGGGACGGGTCATAAAGGCCCGGGCGATGGCGACCCGCTGCTGCTCGCCGCCGGACAGCCGTGGCGGCAGATGGTGCAGCCGCTCGGAGAGTCCCACCTGTGCCAGCAGCTCGCGGGCGCGTGGCCCACAGTCGGTCTCGCCACGCAGCTCGGCGGGCAGCATGACGTTCTCAAGGGCACTCAGGGTCGGCAGCAGCAGGAAGGACTGGAAGATGAAGCCCACCTGCTCGGCCCGCAGGCGAGCGCGTCCCTCCTCGTCCAGCCGGGTCAGAGACTGGCCGAGGATCTCGATGTCGCCGCTGGTCGGCAGGTCCAGCCCGGCCAAGAGGCCAAGCAGGGTGGACTTGCCGGAGCCGGAGGCGCCGACCAGCGCTAGCGTCTCACCCGTGTTGACTTGCAGGCTGATCCCTTCAAGGATGGTGAGGCTGTCCTGGCCGAGGCGAACCGTCTTGCCCAGCCCTGTGACCTTGATGATGGGGGTTGCACTCATGATGGGGTTCCTGTGTTCATTGGCCCTGAATGGCGATGAGTTGTGAGCATTGAATTGATGACATTATTCCTGTTTACTCGGGCCCTTGCCGAAAATCCATACCGCCTGATGAGTCAGGCCGTCAATGACATGAGGGAGTTGAATCCATGGCGCGTTTTCTGTTCGCCTTGAGTTGCCTGTGCTGTTGGGCCTCGTCCCTGCAGGCCCAGACCCTGCTGGTGCTGGGAGACAGCCTGAGTGCCGGCTATCAGATGCAGGCCGAGCAGAGCTGGCCTGCCCTGCTCAATCAGAAATGGCAGCAACAGGGGGGCGAGCACAAGCTCATCAACGCCAGCATCAGCGGCGAGACGACCCAGGGCGGACTGGCCCGCCTGCCGACCCTGCTCGAGGAACATAAACCGGACTGGGTGTTGATCGAACTCGGCGCCAACGATGGCCTGCGCGGCTTCGCCCCCGCCATCACCCGGGCCAACCTGACCAAGATGGTGGCGCTGGCCAAGGCCAGTCAGACCCGGGCCGTGCTGACCCAGATCCATCTGCCCCGCAACTATGGCGCCCGTTATCTGCAGCAGTTCGAACAGATCTTTCCGGATCTCGCCAAGGCCAACGAGCTGCCCCTGATGCCCTTCTTTCTGGATGATATTGCGCTGCGCCCTGAACTCATGATGAACGATGGGCTTCATCCCACCGCAGAGGCCCAGCCACAGATCCGTGACCGGGTGGCGAGCTTTATCGAACCCCTGCTGACCCAATAATTCGAGCAGCAGTCATCTTTGCCATAACAAAACACCCGCCGAGGCGGGTGTTTTGTTATCGGGTGAGAGGCCCAGGTGGCGCGTTCGCCGCTCAATGACGACATCAGCGGATCTGGCGATCTCCTTGCCGATGTCATCCATCTTTCCGAGCCGGCCTCAGGCCTCCAGGATCTGGCGTAGCCGCTCCTGGGCAACGCCTACCAGCAGAAATCAGACTGGAACTTGGCAATACAGCAAGCCTCTTGATGTCGTTGAACTGGACTCAGGCCTCCAGGATCTGGCGTAGCCGCTCCTGGGCGACGCCTACCAACAGAAATCAGACTGGAACTTGGCAATACAGCAAGCCTCTTGATGTCGTTGAACTGGCCTCAAGCCTCCAGGATCTGGCGTAGCCGCTCCTGGGCGACCCCCACCAGCAGATCTGGCTGGAACTTGGAGATGAAGCGATCGCAGCCAACCTTCTTGACCATGGCCTCGTTGAAGTTACCGCTGAGCGAGGTATTGAGGGTGATGAAGAGATCGGCCATGCGCGGATCGCTGCGCACCTCGTGGGTGAGCCGGTAGCCATCCATCTCTGGCATCTCGGCATCCGTGATCATCAGCATGATCTCGTCGGTCACCTTCTTGCCCGCATCGCACCAGCCCTTGAGCAGCTTGAGGGCTTGCAGGCCATCCTGGCACTCGATCACCTCAAGCCCGAGCTGGGCAAGGGTTTCCCGCACCTGGTTGCGGGCCGTGCTGGAGTCATCGACGATCAGCACCTTGCGGCCATGCATCTGGGGCAGGATCTCCTTGTCCAGCACCTCGGCCGAGATGCGGATGTCGTAGGTGATGATCTCCGCCAGCACCTTCTCCACGTCGATGATCTCGACGATCTGATCGACCCCCCCTTCCGGGACACGGGTGATGGCGGTCAGGTAGTTGGAGCGACCGGCGGAGCGCGGCGGCGGCAAAATGTCCTTCCAGGTCATGTTGACGATATGGGCCACCTGCCCCACCAGGAAGCCCTGAATGGTGCGGTTGTACTCTGTGATGATGAGGTTGGAGTCGCTGTCGACCGCCATGGGGCGCATGCCGATGGCGCCGCGCAGGTTGATCACCGGAATGGAGACGCCGCGGATATTCGCCACGCCGCTGATGTTGTGGTGTGCCCCCGGCATCTTGTTGAGATGGGGCAGCTTCACCACCTCCCGTACCTTGAACACGTTGATCGCAAACAGCTGCTGGGAGCCCAGGCGGAACATCAGCAACTCCAGCCGATTCTCCCCCACCAGCTGGGTACGTTGATCCACTGAATCCAATATGCTCGCCATATAACGCCCTTACGTCCGTTTCCCGAGTGTCGCCCCAGTATAGGAGCGACCTGCAACCACACCCGCATGCTCGCCGCCAGGGCGGCGCGGGTCATCTAGAGATAATGAAAAGAGCCGGGGAAAGATAGGGATTTGGCCACAGGGCGTGATCCTCGCCCCATCCTGCGCCGCCGGCATCAACAAACCGGCCCCATCAGCCCGACAACAGGGTTATCGACCAGAGCGGGGCAATGCTGAACCCGGGATTTGTCTCTACCTCTGTTTGGCGGGCAGAAATCGCGCCCATAAAAAAACCGGCCGCAATGCGGCCGGTTCAAACATACAACAGTAGGCAGTCAGGGAATGACTTAGAAGTTGTACTGCAGTGCTACCGCAACGATGTCGTCGGTAGACTTGCCCAGGCTGTTCATGTTGGTAGAACCAACTTCGTCCAGCAGGTTGATCTTGTAATCAACGTAGGCGTTGAAGTTGTCGGTGAAGTTGTACCAGGCACCCACAGAGACGTACTCGGTGGCGGTGTCATCGATACCGTGAGCACTGTCTTTCACGTCGGTGCGCAGGTAAGCCAGGGACGGCTTGAACTTCGGAGTGATGTTGTACTGCACGACGGCTTCGTAGCCATCCATCTTCTCGGCGTAACCGCGCATGGAGCCGGTATCGACGAACAGGTGGTCTTCACCGTGGGAGTAGGTAGCAGCCATGTACAGGTCGCCGAGGGTGTACTTGGCACCCACACCGAACAGCTTGGCATCGTTGTCGCCGCCGAAGCTCACGTTCTCGGACTGCTCGTCGGTCTTGCCAGCCTGGTTATAGGCAGCACCCAGGCTCAGGCCCATGTCGAAGTCATAGTTGGCAGACAGGGCATAACCTTCGGAGGAGCCTTTCGGATTCCAGTCACCGTTGACGCCAGCACGATTGCTGCGGCTTTCGTTTTGCGGGTCGTTGTTACCGGTGAACTGGGCGCCCAGGGTCAGACCCTGCCAGTTGTAGATGTACTGGGCCAGGGAGTTGGTACGACCGGTACCGAACACGTCAGTGTCCTTGCCCAGGCCGTCACCGCCCCACTCAGGCAGCACGTCGGTGTAGTTGTTCACGGCTTTGGTGAACAGGCCATCTTGACGACCGTAGCTGAAGGCACCGAAGCGATCGTTCTTGATACCGGCGTAAGCGTAACGCAGCTCGTCATTGTCAGAGCCGGACACCGGCAGGTTGTACTCGGCGAAACCGAAAGCGGTGGTTTCGTTGTCAATCTTGGTCTCGCCTGCAACGTGCAGACGCAGGTAGCTGGCATCGCCTTCGCTGGCGTCGTCATCGGTACCGTAGTACATGCCGTTGACACGGCCGCCGATGTCCAGCTTGGAGCCATTCTGATCGTAAACAGTTGCAGCTTGTGCACCACCGGCCAGCAGCAGGCTGGAGATGGCCATCGTCAATGCTGTCTTTTTCATTGTTAGTTCCTCTGGTGTAAACACTATCTATCAGACCTGTGCTCGGTCGTTATGATCGGGTTTATGTTCCGATGACCTAGGGTAGATCCGGAAACCTTGACTGGAACTGAAGCGGTTGATGATTAATTCGAGAATGCCACTTGAAGCCGGTTTTTCACGACATAAAATGTCGCCGACCTTGACTATTGTCGATATTTAAATCTGATAATTGTGATTTGTCGGAATTAAGTATGAATAAATGATGAACAAGGCAGGCGTTTATATGGGCGATGATAGCATCCCGGTGGCGATAAAAACACCTCCTTCGCCGGTCGTCAGGCCCCGGGATCCTGCGGGCACGCCCTCAGGCCGGAGTCCAGGTCTGCATGACCCTCAGCAGGTCCTTCCAGCTGACGATGCCGACCAGGGCGCCGTTTTCCAGCACCGGCAGGCAGGAGACATTCCTCTCCAGCATCAGCGTGGTGGCCGCCTGCAGGGTCTGATCCGGCGCTATGGTGACGAGCTGACGGCTCATTACCTGATGGGCGCGCCGGTTGAGGGTTTCTGTGTCCCGGTTCATCTCGGCGTCCGTGTCGAGATAGGGGCTGATGGCGCGCAGCATGTCTCGGTCCGAGATGACCCCGACCAGCGCCTCCTCTTCCACCACCAGCAGATGACGGAAGTGGGCCTGCTCGAAGATCTCCTTGATGACGTTGAGCCTGTCGTCCATGGAAACGGTCGCGATCCGGGTCGTCATGATCTCTTTAATCAGCATGCCAGCCTCCTGCCCCTTACTGATGTCACTGTTATGGCACGTTTTTCTACCCGCAGCCAGTCGGCTCCCCTCGCCTCCAGTGCAAATTCGTGCCATTTCACGTAAAATCCGCGCCAGTTTCTCCCCTTCATTTGAGCCAAGCAGACCCAATCCATGATAGTTGCCAGTCAAATCGAACTGATCCGCGGCGGCCGCAAGCTGCTGGACGACGCCTCCTGCACCATACATCCCGGCCACAAGGTGGGTCTGGTGGGCAAGAACGGCTGTGGCAAGTCCACCTTCTTTGCACTGGTGCGGGGCGAGCTGGCCATCGACAACGGCAGCTTCAGCCTGCCCGCCGGCTGGCAAATCGCCGGGGTCGCCCAGGAGACACCGGCGCTGGACTGCTCGGCCCTCGAGTATGTGATCGACGGCGACAAGGAGTTCCGCGCCCTGGAAGCCCAGCTCGCTCAGGCCGAGCAGGATGACAATGGCCTGTTGGTCGCCGAGCTGCACGGCAAGCTCGACACCATAGGCGCCTACAGCATCCGTGCCCGCGCCGCCGAGCTGCTGCACGGCCTCGGCTTTGGCGGCGACCAGCTCGCCTCGCCGGTGCGCAGCTTCTCCGGTGGCTGGCGCATGCGCCTGAACCTGGCCCAGGCCCTGCTGTGCCGCTCCGACCTGCTGCTGCTCGATGAACCGACCAACCACCTGGACTTGGACGCCGTCATCTGGCTGGAGAAGTGGCTCAAGGGCTATCAGGGCACACTCGTCCTTATCTCTCACGACCGCGACTTCCTCGATTCTGTCATCAACCGCATCATCCATATCGAGAACGGCAAGCTCAACGAATACACGGGCGGCTACTCGGACTTCGAACTGCAGCGGGCCGAACAGCTCGCCCAGCAGCAATCCATGTACGAGAAGCAGCAGCGGGAAATGTCCCACATGCAGGACTATGTGGACCGCTTCCGCTACAAGGCCTCCAAGGCCCGTCAGGCCCAGAGCCGCCTCAAAGCCATGGAGCGGATGGAGAAGATCCTGCCGGCCCACGCCGACTCCGAATTCAGCTTCGAGTTTCGCGAGCCCTCGGCCCTGCCGACCCCGCTCATCGCCATGGAAAACCTCAGCGCCGGATACGGCGACAAGGTGATCCTGGAGAAGATCAAACTCAACCTGGTACCGGGCTCACGCATCGGCCTGCTGGGGCGCAACGGCGCCGGTAAATCCACCTTCATCAAGATGCTGTCGGGCAGCAACCCGCCCCTGTCGGGCAAGCTGGAGGTGAGCGCCGGCGTCAGCATCGGCTACTTCGCCCAGCACCAGCTCGAGACCCTGCGCCTCGATGACACTCCGCTGGATCACCTGGCCCGCCTCGCGCCGGACAAGCCAGAGCAGGAGCTGCGCAACTACCTCGGCAGCTTCGGCTTCCACGGTGACAAGGCCCTGGACAAGGTGGCGCCGTTTTCTGGTGGCGAGAAGGCCCGCCTGGTGCTGGCCCTCATCACCTGGCAAAAGCCCAACCTGCTGCTCCTGGATGAACCGACCAACCACCTGGATCTGGAGATGCGCCACGCCCTGACCATGGCGCTGCAAGGCTTCGAAGGCGCCATGGTGGTGGTCTCTCACGACCGGCACTTGCTGCGCACCACCACGGATGACTTCTATCTGGTACATGGTGGCCGGGTCGAGCCCTTTGACGGGGATCTCGACGACTACCACAAGTGGCTGAACGAGCAAGAAAAAGAGGCCAACGCCAAACCAAGTGACGGCCCCGTCTCCGCCAACTCTGCCATCGCCCGCAAGGATCAGAAGCGGCGCGAGGCTGAGTTCCGGCAAGCGACCCGGCCGCTGCGTCAAAAGCTCGAGAAGCTCGAGGCCAGCATGACGAAACTGCAGCTCAAGCTCGGCGCGGTCGAGGAGCAGTTGGCGGATCCCGCCATCTACGAGGAGAGCGCCAAGACCAAGCTCTCCGAGCTGCTCAAATCCCAGGGCCCCATCAAGGATGAGCTGGAAGGGGTGGAGCTCGAATGGATGAGCCTCTCCGAGGAGCTGGAAACCCAGGAGCAAGCCTTCTTTGCGTGACACAGCGACCATGACGGACGAAAGGATCGCCAGCCACGAGCTGCCGAGCCCCGTCGAGTTCTGGCACTGGAGCGGCAAGCATTACGGCCAGCGCAGCCAGGACTGGCTCGAGGTGCAGACACTCGGCGGCAACGTCAACCTGGCCCTGCTGCTGCACCGGCTGGATCAGGACGGCATCCCGGTCAGTCTCCTCGATCTAAAACCCGCCCTCACCCATACCGAGGCCGTGTTGGTGCCCTGGCGCGCCTTGCGTGCGAGCGCCAAGTCGCGGCTCGATGAGGCCGAGTACCAGAGCATGCTGGCCCACGAGCTGGAACTGGAACGGTTGCAGCAAGGCGTCTTGCTGCAGACCCTGCGCGCCCTCCCCCTTCGCCGGGGAGAGAGCCACAACCTGTTGAACTATCTATCGTTACTGGGGGCCCAGCAGGGCCCCCTCAGAGACCTAATATGCTGAGTTATCGCCACGCCTTTCACGCCGGCAACCACGCCGACGTGCTCAAACACGCCGTCCAGGCCCTGATCATCGAGTCCCTCAAGAAGAAGGAGAAACCCTTCATCGTGCTGGATACCCATGCCGGCGGCGGTCTCTACGACCTGCGCGGTGACTGGTCCCAGAAGAAAGCGGAGTATGCCGATGGCATAGGCCGGCTGTGGGATGAGCGGGCCGATTGGGCCACCATGGCCCCCTATCTCGCCGTCATCGAGGAGATGAATGCGAGCGGCGAGCTGCACTACTACCCGGGCTCCCCCGAGCTGTCACGCCGTCTGCTGCGCGAGCAGGACAAGCTGGCGCTGATGGAGCTGCACAACAACGAGGTGGAAGACCTGCGTGCCAACATGGGTTACGACCCTCGTGTCGCCGTGCACCACCGCGATGGTTTCGAGGGGCTGATCGCCCTGCTGCCGCCGACCCCCCGCCGCGGCCTGGTGCTGATCGACCCCCCCTATGAGCTGAAAGAAGACTACTTTGCCGTGGTCGATACCCTGAAAAAAGCGCAGAAGCGCTGGGCAACCGGCATCTATGCGCTCTGGTATCCCATCCTGGGGCAGGAGGCGGACAAGTCCCGCGATATGCTCAAAGCCATCAAGCGGGAAAACTTCGGCAACGTGCTGGTGGCCGAGCTGGAAGTGGCCGGCCAGACCGCAGATTGGGGCATGAACGGCTCAGGCATGCTGATCATCAGCCCTCCCTGGATGCTGGCCGAGCAGATCGAGGCTTTCTTGAAGCCCCTGTGCGCCAAGCTGGCTCAGGGCGCCGGCGCCCAATACAGGGTGGAGTGGCTGAACAAGATTGAGGAATAAGCACCTTATCCTCATGTAAAAAGGCCCCTTGCGGGGCTTTTTTAGTGGCGCAATATTATCTGGCACTCCCTTACTGATACCTATGACTGGAGCGCCGGCTTGTCCCGCCACAGGGCCAGGATCAGTAACGCCAGCAGCGCCATGGGCGGGAACAGGCAGAGCAGGGCGCAGAGGGTAGCGATGAGCTTTGGGTGATCGATCTTGCGGCGGGCCAGCCGATAGGCGATAAACCCGGCGATCACCATCAGCAGCAGGATGACGTATCCCGCCAAGGTTGCATTGATATTCATGAAAGATCCTTTTTCATGGAAAAACAACAGTCTAGCGATCAGATCCCGTCGAACAACCCCCCATCTGGCCGTCATCGCCGAGCCGATAGGTTTCTCCTATCACAACCATAAATGAGAATTGTTTTCACTTAGGTGATTTCCGAGGCATACTCTTCTCATCACCAGAGGGAGTACCATCATGATCAAGACCATCAGCTTCGCCTGCCTGCACTTCGCCGTCGCCTTCACCCTGGCTTATCTGCTGACCGGTGAACTGCTGACCGCCAGTTTGATCGCCCTCGTCGAGCCCGCCGTCAACACGGTCGCCTTCTACTTCCACGACCTTGCCTGGCACAAGTTCAAGCCCAATCACAGCCTGCAGGCCAAGACCAGCAGCTTCGCCGTCGTGCACTTCTCGGTGGCGTTTGGCGTCGCCTTCCTGCTGAGTGGCGAGCTGCTCACCGGCGGCGTCATGGCCATGCTGGAGCCCGCCGTCAATACGGTCGTCTTCTTCTTCCACGAGCGGCTGTGGCGCGCCCGCCAGCGCCTGGCACTGGCCTGATGACAGCCGCTGTCGCCATCCCCTTCGGCCCGCGTATAAAGGCTTAGCCAAGGTAGGGTTTCTATGTTCTAGTGCCTCATCACCACCCGATGGAATCTTGAACATGGACAAACGACTGCTGGCCCCACTGCTGCTTCTCCCCCTCTCCCTGCCGGCCCTGGCCGGCACAGCCCCCTCCTTCGACTGCGCCAAGGCCCACAGCAGCGCCGAGCAGCTGATCTGCAAGGATGCCGGGCTGGCCACGTTGGATAACGAGCTCGCCGCCCTCTATCCCAAGGCGATCGCCAACTTCTCCCCCGAGCAGGCGAAGACCGAGAAGGCGATGCAGCGCGGCTGGATCAAGGGTCGCAACGAGTGCTGGAAGGATGCGGACCCCGGCAAGTGCATCGAGTCGAGCTACCAGATGCGCATCACCGAGCTTCAGGTCAAAGGAGGCCAGCTGGTGGTCCCCTCCCCCGTGCTATACCAGTGCGGCAAGGATCTGGCCCTCACCGCCTACTTCTACAACGACGGCAAGCTGCCCGCCACCGTCATCAACCTGGGCACCGATCAGCAGGTGCTGGCCTATGGCGTCCCCACCGGCAGCGGCGCCCGCTACGAGGGGCAAAACCTCAGCCTCTGGACCAAGGGCAAGGAGGCCCTGCTCGAACGCTACGGCCAGCCCAACCTCTCTTGCCAACAATCGGGCAAGGGTAGCAACGAATAATCCCAGCCCCGGTTTGTGAAATGAAAAAGCCCCGCAGTGCGGGGCTTTTGTTATCTGAGACTTATCTCGCAGGCATCATTTCACCGCGATGGGCTCACCCAGGCTGGCGGGAGTATTGAACTCGCGCTCGGCCTCGTCGAAGCGATCCAGCATGGCCTTGGACGGGGCCTTGTCCAGCAGGCTGAACACCACAATCGACAGGGCGGAGAGCAGGAAGCCCGGGATGATTTCATACAGACCAAGCCAGCCGAACTGCTTCCAGACGATGACGGTCAGGGCACCGACCAGCATGCCCGCCAGGGCGCCGTTGCGGGTCATCCGTGACCAGAGCACGGAGAGCAGCACCACGGGACCGAAGGCGGCACCGAAACCGGCCCAGGCGTAGCTCACCAGACCCAGCACCCGGTTCTCCGGGTTCACGGCCACCGCGATGGCGATGAGGGAGATCAGCAGCACCATGGCACGACCGACCCAGACCAGCTCCTTCTGGGAGGCGTTCTTGCGCAGGAAGGGCTTGTAGAGATCTTCCGTGATGGCGCTGGAGCAGACCAGCAGCTGACAGCTCAGGGTACTCATCACCGCAGCCAGGATGGCGGAGAGCAGCACACCGGCGACCCAGGGGTTGAACAGGATCTTGGACAGCTCGATGAAGACCCGCTCAGGGTTACCGGTGACGCCGGCGGCCTGCTCGGTGAAGGTGCTGAAGTAGGCCAGACCGAAGAAGCCGATGGCCACGGCGCCGCCGAGACACAGCACCATCCAGGTCATGCTGATGCGACGGGCGCTGGCCATGGAGTGGTGGGAATCCGCCGCCATGAAGCGTGCCAGGATATGGGGCTGACCGAAGTAACCCAGGCCCCAGGCCATCAGGGATATGATGGCGATGAAGTCCAGATTCTTGAACATGTCGAGGTTGCTGGCACTCTGCGCCGCCACCTGCACCATGGCGGTGTCGATGCCGCCGACGGCGATGATGACAAACACCGGGGTCAGGATCAGGGCGAAGATCATCAGGGTAGCCTGCACAGTGTCGGTCCAGCTCACCGCGAGGAAACCACCGAAGAAGGTGTAGGTGATGGTGGCCGCGGCACCGACCCAGAGGGCCGTGCTGTAATCCATGCCGAAGGTGCTCTCAAACAGGCGGGCACCGGCCACCACGCCGGAGGCGCAGTAGATGGTGAAGAACAGCAGGATCACCAGGGCGGAGAGGATGCGCAGCACCCGGCTCTTGTCCTCGAAGCGGTAGGTGAAGTAGTCCGGCAGGGTCAGGGCGTTGCGGTTCTTCTCGGTATGAACCCGCAGCCGGCCTGCAACCCAGCGCCAGTTGAAGTAGGCACCTATGACCAGACCGATGGCGATCCAGCTCTCCGAGATGCCGCCGATGAAGACGGCGCCCGGCAGGCCCATCAAGAGCCAGCCACTCATGTCGGAGGCACCGGCGGAGAGGGCGGTGACCCAGCTCCCCATGCGGCGGCCGCCGAGGATGTAGTCGTCAAAGTTGCGGGTGGCGCGATAGGCGACAAAACCTATCAGCACCATGCCCAGGATATACACCAGGAAGGTGATAAGCATTGGGGTGCTAGCTGTCATTCAAAACTCCGTTATGTGACGTGTGTACCCGTTCTGACGACGGGCTCTTCCTTAAAAACCGGCATAGAGTAATCAGCAGATCCCATAAGCTCAACTGTTTTTAACAAATAAAAAACACAATGAAACCGTTTGCTAACTAACTAAGTAACCACTCAAGGATGAATTAGCCGGATATTATGCCACGGCAGCAACGACTTATCCTGACCGGCGCCTTTCTCGCCTTTATAAAAAAGCCCCGGCCGGAGCCGAGGCTTTTTTTTTGCAGATTGAGAGATCAGCGATTGATGGCGATCGGCATGCCGCTGCGTTGCTCCAGGGCCTGTTTGACCAGCTGGGAATCGCTGTCGGCGTGGGCCAGGAAGCGGGTCACGGCCGGGGTCATGGGCAGGGGCGCCGGCAGGCTGGAGTTGAACTCCTCCTCACTGCGGGACAGGGGCTGATGCACTTCCAGGTAGCGGTTGCCATCCGGTTCGACCGAGGCCTTGATCGGCTGGTTGATGAACTGGACGCGGGTACCGACCGGGACCTGCTTGAACAGGTACTCGATGTCGTCGTTACGCAGGCGCACGCAGCCGTGGCTCACCCGCAGGCCGATGCCGAACTGGGCATTGGTGCCGTGGATGGCGTACATCTTGCCGATGTAGAGCGCGAACAGCCCCATGGGGTTGTCCGGGCCGGCCGGCCAGACCGCAGGCAGGGTCTCGCCACGAGCGGCGTACTCGGCGTGCATCTTGGCTGTCGGGGTCCAGGTCGGGCCCGCCTTCTTGCGCTGCACGCTGGTCACCCAGTTCTCCGGGGTGTCGGTACCGAGCTGGCCGATGCCGATGGGCAACACCTGCACCACCTTCTTACCCTTGGGGTAGTAGTAGAGGCGCATCTCGGCCACGTTCAGCACAATGCCCTCACGCGGGGCATCCGGCAGGATCAGCTGGTGCGGCACGATGAGCTTCTCACCGGCCTGCAGCAGCAGGGGATCCGCCTTGGGGTTCGCTTCCAGCATGTTGGTCAAACCGAGCTGAAACTTGGCCGCGACCGCTTCCAGCGGCTGACCCGCCTCTTCTGCCGGCACCACGTATTCCGTGTTCTCGCCCACCAGACGGCTGTTGGCCGCAGGCAGGGCATATTCGACAGCAAGCGCAGGCATGGCGGTCAGGATCAGGCTGCAGCACAGTGCAGCCGCAGTGTTGTGGAGGAGCTTCATAACTTTCCTGTGATAAATGGGGTGATGCAAGGCTCTGAGCCCGACCGGGAATGGGACCCCCATCCCCGGGCGAAGAGAAGGCGGCCATTTTTCTCCTCTGCGGGTAAAAATTCAACCGACAAATGGGGCGACGGGCACACGGATATTAAGCCACGACCTATCGCCGCCAGGCCTAGCCGTGGCTGACCGTCTCCCTCTGCCAGGCACGCATGTCATAACCTGTTGGAGATTGATGCAAACGCAGATGAAACTGTCCAATAATGGCGAATATGTGGTCGAAAATATCGGCCTGTATTCCCTCATAGTCGGCCCAGGCGGTGGTCGCCGTGAAGCAATAAATCTCCAGCGGCACCCCCTCGCTGGTCGGCGCCAGCTGGCGCACCATCAGGGTCATGTCCTTGCGAATGTTGGCGTTGGCCCTCAGGTAGGCATCCAGATAGGCGCGCAGGGTGCCGAGGTTGGTGAGGTGGCGGCCATTGATGGGACAGTTGAGCGCATCGCTGAGCTGCTGGTTGTAGGCGCTCAGCTCCTGCTGCTTGCGGCTGAGGTAGGGCGCCAACAGTTGTGCCTGCTTGAGCTGCAGCTGCTCTTCCGGGGTCAGGAAGCGCACGCTGGTCATGTCGATGTTGACGCTGCGCTTGATGCGGCGGCCGCCGGACTCCGTCATCCCCTGCCAGTTCTTGAACGAATCCGAGATCAGCGCATAGGTGGGAATGGTGGTGATGGTCTTGTCCCAGTTAGACACCTTGACCGTGGTGAGACCTATGTCGATCACCTCGCCGTCGGCACCGTACTTGTCCATCTGCAGCCAGTCACCCACGCTCAGCATGCGGTTGGCTGAGAGCTGGATGCCGGCCACCAGGCCGAGGATGGGATCCTTGAACACCAACATCAAGACCGCTGTCATGGCCCCCAGGCCGCTGAACAGGATCAGCGGTGACTTGCCAAGCAGCAGGGCGATCATCAGGATGCCCACCAGGATGCTGCCGACCAGCTTCACCCCCTGGAAGATGCCGCGCAGGGGCAAGTCCCGCCCGAGCCGGGTGTTGCGGCTCAGGGAGAGCATGCAGTCGAGCAGGGCGAACAGGGAGAGCAGCAGGAACAGCAAGATCCAGAGCTGGGTCACCATCTCGATCAACATCAGGCTGTCGGAGTTGCGGGGCAGCCAGATCTCGGCCTGACCGAGCAGCACGGCCCCCTGCAACACGAAGGCGAGCCGGTGGAACAGCCGCTTTTGCAGCTGGGGTGGCAGCCACATCTGCTTGGCCTTGCCAAGCAAGCCCACCAGGCGCACCAGCAGCACCCGGTGCAGCACCAGGTGCAGCATCAACGAAGTCAGGACGATGAATCCCAGGGCGATCACCAGGGCCATCAGGTTCGTGACCTCGACCCCCATCTCCGTCAGCCAGCGAAAAAAGCTCTCTTTCATCCCTACCTCCACTACATGAAACAGCCTGTCAGGGTACTGGTCTCGCCCGCCATGTCAAATGACAAACCCATCAACCGTCGCCGAAAACGACAACGCCCGGCACGGGCCGGGCGTTGTGATTCAACAAGATGGCATCAGCCAACCAGGCTCAGGGCATCGCGAGCGATGACCAGTTCCTCGTTGGTGGGCATCACCAGCGCCAGCGGGCTGTCAGCCGTGGTGATGCGACCTTCCCCACCCAGTACGGCGGCGTTGTTCGCTTCTTTATCCACCTTGAAACCGAACAGGGCCAGGCGGGCCAGCACCATCTCGCGTACCATGGCGGCGTTCTCGCCGATGCCACCGGTGAACACCAGGGCATCCAGACGACCGTCCATGGCAGCGGCATAGGCACCGACGTACTTGGCCACCCGGTAGGTGAACACGTCCAGCGCACGCTTGGCACCGGCATCGGTGGCGTAGTTGGTGGTGACGTAGCGGCAGTCGCTGCTCGCCTCCGTCATGCCCAACAGGCCGGACTCGCGGGTCAGGCAGTGGTTGATCTCGTCCACCGTGTAACCCAGGTTGTCGTGCATGAAGAACACGATGGCCGGATCGATGTCGCCGCTGCGGGTGCCCATGGCCAGCCCTTCCAGCGGGGTCAGCCCCATGGAGGTATCGACGGATTCACCGTTGCGAATAGCGCAGACGGAGGCACCGTTGCCCAGGTGGCAGTTGATCATGTTGAGCTCAGCCAGCGGCTTGCCCAGTGCCTTGGCGGTCTCTTCGGCGATGAAGCGGTGGGAGGTGCCGTGGGCGCCGTAGCGACGGATGCCGTGCTCTTCATACAGCTTGTAGGGCAGCGCGTAGAGGTAGGCCTCTTGCGGCAGGGTCTGGTGGAAGGCGGTGTCGAACACGGCCACGTTCTTCTCGGCCAGGGCCGGGAACACCTTCAAGGCGGCACGGATGCCGATGAGGTGGGCCGGGTTGTGCAGGGGCGCGAACGGAATGGCGGCCTCGATGCCGGCGATCACGCCATCATCGATGCGTACGGAGCGGGAGAACTGCTCGCCGCCGTGCACGATGCGGTGGCCGATGGCGACCAGCTGCTCGGCAAGAGAAGGATCCTGGGGCAGGATCTGACCCACGATGTGATCGAGGGCGGCCTGGTGAGCGGCACCCGCTCCCAGCATGGCTTCACCCTTGACCCCGTGGAGTTTCCATTTGATACGTGCATCATCCAGATTGAAGCATTCGGCCAGGCCGGACAGCTTGTCCTCACCCGTTTCGGCGTCCATTACGGCAAATTTCAGGGAAGAGCTACCGCAGTTAAGGATCAATACCAACTTGCTCATGTTCTACATCTTCCTGTGCTTCGGCGTTACGCCGACAGTGTCGTGTCATCCAACATGGATGGGATTCCCCTGCCGGGGGCTTATGGTCGCAGGAAAGTGCGTCCAATTTTTCAATTCGTCGGTGCGGGCCCCGGGGGCGCGGCACACTTATGGCATCTTTAACGCGAGGCAAGCCCGCATGCATCCTGCATGTCTCGCCTCGGGCGGGGCCCCGCGCTGCTGACGGCTACAGGCCTGCCAGCAGGTCCTTATGAACCTTGACCACCAACTTCTTCACCTTCGCGGGGGTGGTCAGGGTGCAGAGAGGGCGATGCAGTTCTCCCGGAGAGAAGATGGCGAAGTCGCCGGGCTGCAACGCCAGATAACTGGTCTGTTCGTCATCGACGAACCAGAGATCGGGATAAGGATGATCGGCGCCTTCGCGCTCGTAGGCATGAGGGCCTACCCCGATCCACTCCTCACCAGAGAGCAGCAGCTGGATGTCCAGATACTGCTCATGAAACTCACCACGGCGTGCGGCAACCGGCTCGGTCAGCTCCTCGCTCACCAGACAGAACAGCCTGAGGCCATCGATCTCTGTCTTGCCGAGGGGGGCGTCCCGCCAGTGGGCCACGTCCTTCACCACCTCGGCCATGATGCGGGCCAAGGGCGCGGGCAAGAGGGTGCGGTGCAAGGTATCCAGACTGCCGGTGATCATCAGATGCGCATCCTTAGGTGTATTCGTCGTCTATCTTCGTCTGCCAATGAAAAAGGACCCGTCAAAGGTCCTTGTCTAGCGCCGTCTGCCATCCATGCAGACTGAAGAAGAGCATAGGTCATCTCGTCGGCGCCGCGTCACTGTTGCACAGTCGCTCGTTCCTTGCCAAGAGATACCCGCTCATTCACCAGATGATCGTACCAGCTGAAACAATATTATTCACTAGCGAAATGCCGCCGACTTTGACCAGACGCAAAAACGGGAGCATCTGCTCCCGTTTTTTTCTACCCAACCGGTTTCATTCAAGCCTTTTCGGCGTTCTCCACCGGTTTGGCGTACATGGCACGCCAGATAGCCTTGTGCTCATCCGGCACCTCTGACTGGCGAGTCAGGAAGGCGGTCTGCTCTATGGTGCTGGCCTTGCCAGGCACATCAGCCGCCAGATAGTTGCCGGGGAAGAGGCGATAGCTGCCCCAGATGGCCTTGTCGATCAGGGCGGCGAGCTCGTCCGGATCGCTGAAGCCGTCGGTAATAGGGGCGCCGAAGGAGACATGTACCCGCCCCTTCTGGCCGACGATGCCGGCGACGATACTCTCGATGTCCTCGAACTCGCCCTTCTCGTAGCTGCCGTTGACGGATTTTTCGTACAGCTCCCGCGCCTTCGCCTTGTCGGTGGGATCCACCTCGTAGCTGATGCTGACCGGCACTATGTTCAGGCTGCGCATGTAGTCGACGAACGGAACCTTCTGCTTCTTGCCGTCCACGTAGAACATCTTGAGGATGGCCGGATCCGTCTTGTCGTCACCGTTCTTGGCGCGCCCTTCCTTCTGGGCGATCCAGATGGAGTGACCCTCGTGCACCGACTGGCCGATATAGGCCGACAGCTCGCCGAGGGCCTTCATCATCTCCCGCGGCCCCTTGGCGGAGCGCTTGACGATGAAGCTCTTGTTGAGTTTCATCAGCTCGGTGGCGCAGGGTTTGCGCAGCAGATTGTCACCGATGGCGATGCGCACCGTGTCGAAACCGTGGGTGTGCAACCCCCAGTTGACGAAGGCGGGATCCATGGCGATGTCCCTGTGGTTCGAGACAAACAGGTAGCCCTGCTCCTTCTTCAGGTGCTCGATGCCGGAGAAGGTCACACCCTGGGTAGAGGTGGCAATCATCCGGCTCATGTAGCGGGTGACCCCAAGCTGCACCTGACGCACGGTGGTGACCTTGGACCACTTGCGGCGCAGGAACTGGCGGATCAGCGGGCGGATGGCCCAGCCCAGCCAGCTCATCAGGGAGCCGAAACGATATTTGGCGATGGCACCGATAAACTCATCATCCTGGATCAGTCGTTCGATGGCGGCCGGTACTTCATCATCGCGATAGGGGCGAATGTCCGCGAATCTGTCTACTTCTGTCACAATGTCAGCCTTGCAAGTAAGGAGGCGCGGCCAACAGCTGCTGGCCGGGAAAATTCAGGGCGCAATTTTACACGCTTTTCGAAGCAGGGGTATGAGATGCGCACCGATAGCGCAATCTTATCGCGAAAAGGCTGCCCGAATCACATCTGGTGTGACCAGATGAGACCGTTCCTCAATCCTGGACGTCAGGATCGATCAGCGCGGTCAGGACATGGTCCTCCCAACGGCCGTTGAAGATAGTCCCTGGCATACCCCTCCCGCTCGAAGCCAAGCCGCTCGAGCAAAGCGCCGCTGCGTAGATTGCGCTGATAGCCACATAGCTCGCCATGATACGAACTGAACCTTGCCCCTGCTCAGACCGCCGGATTGATCAGCGCGGTCAGGACATGGTCCTCCCAGCGGCCGTTGATCATCAGATAGTCCCTGGCATACCCCTCCCGCTCGAAGCCGAGCCGTTCCAGCAGGGCGCCGCTGCGCAGATTGGCCGGCATGTAGCTCGCCATGATGCGGTGCAGACCGAGCTCGTTGAACAGATACCCGATGCCGGCACCGACCACCTCCTGCATCAACCCCTGCCCCTCGTACTCCTTGTCGATGGCATAGCCGAGATGGCAGGCCTTGAACATGCCCATCATGATGTGGGTGAAGTTGCAGGTGGCGAGCACGCACTCACCGCTCTCATCGAGCGCGACCAGCTGCACGGCACTGCCGTCGAAGAACTGGCTGTAGCCGTCCCGCAGGCGCTGGCGCCAATGGTCCAGGGTATAGAAGCTCTCGTCCCGCACCGGCTCCCAAGGGCGCAGGTGTTCGCGGTTGCGCAGGTAAAAATCCAGCATCAGGCAGGCCCGCTCCGGGGTCAGCACGGTCAGCCGGGTGCGGACCGTGGTGATGACGGGCAGTGTCATCCGTGCTCCCGCTGGCGCAGCCAGTCGTCTCGCAGCAGGCCATAGTGGACGTGATCCACCACCCTGTCCGCCAAGCGCTCCGCTCGCCGGATAACCCCTTCCTGGGTCATGCCGAGCCGCTCGCACACGGCCCGGCTCCCGTCGTTCTCGGTGGCAGCGCTGATCTCTACCTTCTCCATCCCCATCTCCTCGAAGGCGTGGTGGATCATCGCCTGGCAGGCCCGGGTGATGATGCCGTTGCCCTGCCAGCGCTCCGCCAGCCAGTAGCCGATGATGACCTTGCCGAGCGCCTGATCGATCTGGTTGTAGCCGATGACGCCGACCACCTCCCCCTGATACTCGATGGCGGTGGTGAGCCCCTCACCTCGGGCGAACTTCTCGATGGCGTGACGGATGAAGGTGGCGGTATCGGCCGGTTGTTGGATATAGGGCACCCAGGGCAGCCACTGGGTCAGGTAGTCACGGTTGCGCTGACACAGGCCAAACAGCTCGCTGGCCATATCGGGCTGCAGGAACAGGAGCGCCAGCTCATCATCCAGTTGCCATGAAAACATCTCTCTTCCTCCCTTGCCGCTCTCCATGAGCCACCATGGGGCCAATGTAGTCAATCAACCCCTTGTCTGCCAAGGACTTTCAGCCCGACTCACCGACTGGCAACCCCCATATGGATGTGCCCATTTGGACACTGGTTTTAGGACATGGTCATTCTCAAGCCCCTGCGGAATAAACAACCAATCCAACAAACAAAAGCAGTTAAAACCGATCGCAAAAGTCGATCCTGCTACCACTTCGTGCCGCTCTGTCACATATGACAGGGAGTAATTTCAGGCCGGACCACTAGTGTAGGAACGCCGGGCAAAGAGACCCGGAATACAATCTTCATCGACTTAAGGAAAGACGAGATGAACAAAGTTTATTTGGCCGTGGTACTGGCCTGCTGGGGAAGCGCCGCCATGGCGGCAGAACAGGTGGAAGTGAATCAGGTTGCCGGCATCCAGGGAGTACCGAGCGGTGCCGCAGGGGTCAGCGCCCTGGCCGGGGATGGGGACTACCGTCAGGTACGGGTCGTCAAGTTGCCCAACGGCCAACAGCGGGTGCGCTATGAGCAGACCTGGCACGGCGTCCCGGTCTGGGGTCAGGTGCTGGTGGCCGAGCAATCCCTCGGTGGCCAGATAAGCCAGATCTCGGGCCAGATCCTGCGCCAGATCGACGCGGATCTGAGCAGCCCCACCGCCACCCTCACGCCGGCCGATGCGGCCCTCAAGGCACGCGCCGGCGCCAAGGGCAGCAACGAGCGGGTCAAGCTGTTCGTGATGCAGGATGAGGCCGGTCAGGCCCGCCTGGTCTACCTGGTCTCCTGGCTCGCGGCGAGCGATGAGCCAAGCCGCCCCTTCGTGGTGATCGATGCCCAGAGCGGCAGCGAACTCAAGCGCTGGGAGGGGATCAACCACAAGGACGCCACCGGACCTGGCGGCAACACCAAGACTGGCAAGTACTTCTATGGCGCCGACTTCGGCCCTCTGCAGGTGGATGACAGCTGCCGCATGAGCAGTGCCAATGTGGATACCATCAACCTGAACCACGCCACCTCAGGCGGCGCCGTTCACCAGTTCACCTGCCCGGAGAACACGGTCAAGGAGATCAACGGTGCCTATTCTCCCCTCAACGATGCCCACTACTTCGGCAACGTGGTGTTTGACATGTAAC